>JAOACY010000042.1 GCA_026417615.1 Clostridia bacterium | reverse complement strand
AGTTGCCCGGAACCGTCTAATTCACGGGCTTTATAGCTCCAGTAAGTCTCGTTCTCTCGCTTGTCCCTTACTGTATATATACCCACTTATCAGCATTGTTTCATTATCCGTTGGTGACATTTATGTCATGTATGTCTAATTCGACATTCTAAGTCGAAATTCCTGCCTCAAACTCACAATTTTTATGGTTCTCAAGGAGCATTTTTTAGGTTAATCTACACTAACTCACCTGATTCCGGGGTGGATAAATAAAAAAATATGTGCCGTCCTGCATCTAATAATACTATAAAAAATATTATTACCCAAATTAATGGTCATGACACTTCACCAAAAAATGTTGTGATAGATTTATTCCATGAAGATGTAAAGATCATAGCCAAAGAAGGAAAGGCATACTATCTTCTAAAAAAAGGTAAACGTTAAATAGTTCCCACATTTTAATCGGCATAAAAGCATGAGATAATCAGCTCATCAAATTAAAGGAGAGTTGAATAAGCGCAAGTCTTTAAACCCGCAAAAATTGTGGCTGTCGAGAGTCCAAAGCTTTTAAGGATAGCGGGCTGTCTCAGGCTGATATTGCAGGGTAAATAAGATAAACGTCATGCATTTCAACTACTGGTACAGAAAGATCAAGAATGCCCATAATACATGTGTGCTTGAAAAGCCTCAATGGATTAAGGGCATGGAAAAAAATACGTTTATGATTTTGCCGTGATTTAGGCAAGATATTGTTGTGTTTGGATGTATATTCTGATAAATTGATAAGTAGCATCATAAAATATCAGAACTGAGGTACATATGAGAAATATTTTAAAAATAATGTCTATTCTTACTGCAATAATTCTGTTGACTTGCATTGTTTTAACGGCCTGTACAGGTGTTAAAGTCAAGGTGCCCGATGCAAGCGAAAAAAAGAGTGAGCAGTCAGATGGCGAAAAGACAAATCCTACAGAGGGACAGTCAGAAGAAAGCAAAACAAACGATACAAAGCCATCGGAAAATGCTAATAACAAGAGCGAACAGCCGGGAAATCAAAATCAAGGCGATAACGCCAGCGCTAAAAAACCAAAGCTGGTTAAGGCAAGGGCCGTTTACCTTACCGGTTGGTCTGCAGGCAATATGACTAAGCTTCAGCAGATAATCGAGCTGATAAATACAACGGAATTAAATGCTGTTGTTTTGGATATAAAGGATGACGACGGTAAAGTAGGATATGAGACAGGAATACAGGAAGTTAGGGAAATCGGCGGCTGGGAGAGGAAATACGATGTTGATAAAGTAATTAAGCTGCTGCATGAAAATAACATTTATGTTATTGGCAGGCTGGTATGCTTCAAGGACCCCATATTGCCAAATAAGAGGGTGGATCTTGCATACAAATCCGTAAACGGCGGAGTATGGAGAGATAATAGAGGCAGAGCCTGGGTAAATCCTTTAAACAAAGATTCCTGGCAATATATTCTTAATATCGCAAAAGAAGCGGCAGACAAAGGCTTTGATGAGATACAATACGATTATATAAGATTTCCTAATGCAGGCGATGGAGGCAATGTCAAACTGATTGACTTTGGCCCAAACTTTGACCCCAATACCAAATCCGACTTTATCGCAGAGTTTCTTAGAATTTCGATGAAAGAAATACGCGAAGGAAAAGGAATACCTCTTTCGGCGGATTTGTTTGCGATTGCTGCAGTGGGTACCGCTGATGATAAAACGTTGGGTCAGAATTGGGAAAAGCTCTGTGCGGAAACAGACTATATATGTCCTATGGCGTACCCTTCACACTATGCACCAGGTCAGTCCATAAGAGGAGTTACATTCGCAAAACCAGATCTTGAGCCCTATGCTGTGGTATATCAGACGTTAATGACGGGCAAGGAAAGGCTGGAAAAATTAGAAAAGAAAGCTATTATCAGGCCTTACCTGCAGGCTTTTAGTGCTCCATGGCTGGGCGCGGGCAATTGGCAGAGATACGGGGCCAAACAGATAAGGGAGCAAATAAAGGCGGTATATGATGCAGGTTATGATGAATGGATACTATGGGCTCCGGATAATGTATACCCTCTTGAAGCATTTGAAAAATAAATAGGGTACAGCTCTGCATAATTACTATAATTAAGAATGCTTTAAGCTTCAAAAGGAAGATGGATATCGAGAACATTAAAGCAAGCATTTAATAAAACATAATAAGGATGAATTGCATAAATATTTGCCCGCATGGCTATTTTACAGGTGTGGGCGTTTTTTGTCATTAATTATTGATTCTACTAAAAAAAACAGTTTTTTGAAGGAAGGTGCCGGTGATTTCATTGTAGTTTGAGAAAATGCGCTTTTGCATATTTATTGCATTTAATATTCATGATATTTTTTAAAGGCAATAGGACTAATTGACTAATAAAAAATTTCCATATTTTTATTGACTTGCTTTATAGAAATGATACAATATACTGCGTCAGGAAATATTTTATACACAAAATATAGTAATTATCCTCAGGAGGCCGTTCTATGATTTTGTCGGATAATGCGGTTAAAGTTCTGGAAAAAAGATACCTTGCAAAAGATGAAAACGGTAAATTATTGGAAGATCCCTCAGGAATGTTCAGGAGGGTTGCGAAAGCTATAGCTCTGGCGGATAAGGATTACGTGTCAGGCAAGGAGCTTGAATCTATTGAGCAGGACTTCTATGACATGATGGCAAACCTTGAATTCTTGCCTAATTCCCCAACGCTTATGAACGCAGGAAGGCCGCTTGGCCAACTGTCGGCCTGCTTTGTGCTTCCTGTGGAAGATTCCATGGAGGGTATATTTGAGACAATAAAGAATGCTGCTTTGATACACAAAAGCGGCGGTGGCACTGGATTCAGCTTTTCAAGGCTGCGTCCCAAGGGTGCTGCAGTAAATTCGACCGGTGGAGTAGCCAGCGGCCCCATAAGCTTTATGAAGGTTTTTAATGCAGCCACTGAAGCAGTTAAACAGGGAGGCACAAGAAGAGGCGCCAATATGGGCATCTTAAGGGTAGACCATCCTGACATAGTTGAATTTATATCATGCAAGAAGGATAATGCAGATATAACTAATTTCAATATAAGTGTCGGCGTTACCGAGGAATTCATGAACGCTGTTGAACAGGGCAGGGATTATGACCTTGTGGATCCCCACAGCAAAAAGGTTGTTGCCAAGCAAAACGCAAGAAAAGTGTTTGATATGATGGTTGATATGGCCTGGAACAATGGTGAACCGGGTATCATATTCCTTGACAGGCTTAATAAGGATAATGTCACACCTGAGCTTGGAGTCATTGAAAGCACCAATCCTTGCGGCGAACAGCCTCTTCTGCCCTATGAAGCATGCAATCTTGGCTCTATTAATATGAGCCTTATGATAAAAAACCCGGCAGGCAAGCCTGATGTAGATTACGACAGACTTGGGAAAGTGGTGAGGAAAGCAGTGCACTTCCTTGATAATGTCATTGATGTGAATGTTTATCCTCTTCCACAGATAGATGAAATGACCAGAGGAACCAGGAAAATCGGACTGGGTGTCATGGGTTGGGCGGATATGCTTTGCAAGCTGAATATACCTTATAACTCTCAGAAGGCAATTAATCTTGCGGAAAAGGTCATGCATTTTATACAGGAAGAAGCCAGGAAGGCTTCCATTGAACTTGCTGAAAGAAAGGGTGTATTTCCTTGCTTTGAAAAAAGCATATATAAGGATTTGGGAGTCAAGGTGCGTAATGCAACCACAACAACAATTGCCCCTACCGGCACTTTGAGCATTATCGCAGGAGTTTCGAGCGGTATTGAGCCCTTGTTTGCAATATCCTATATTCGCAATGTGATGGATAATGATGAGCTTGTTGAGGTAAATCCTTTCTTCAAGGAAATAGCAATTACAGACGGCTTCTACTCTGATGAGCTTATGAAGCGTATTGCGAAAAAAGGTTCTATTAAGGATTTTGCAGAGATTCCAAAGTCAGTCCAGAATGTGTTTGTTACAGCTCACGATATTGCGCCGCAGTGGCATGTGAAGATGCAGGCCGCCTTCCAGAAATACACTGACAATGCGGTTTCCAAGACTGTGAACCTTTGTCACGAAGCTACAAGGGATGACGTAAGAGATGTTTTCATTCTTGCCTACAAGATGTATTGCAAGGGCGTAACCCTTTACAGGGACGGAAGCAGGGATATGCAGGTTCTGAATATTGGCAAGGTGAAGGGCAAGGAAGAAAGCGCTTCAACCAGTGAAAGCACAGAAGCCTATGCCTTGCATGTGGCACCAAGGCCAAGGCCTGATATAACTACAGGGTTTACTGAAAAAGTTAGAATTGGCTGCGGGAATCTGTACATTACTGTTAACTACGATGAGCAGGGCATTTGCGAGGTATTTACAAATACAGGACGCGCAGGAGGCTGTCCTTCACAGTCAGAAGCAACAAGCCGTCTGGTGTCGATAGCTTTAAGATCAGGCATTGATGCCAAGGCTATTGTGGAGCAGCTTAAGGGCATCAGGTGTCCTTCCACCATAAGGCAGAAGGGTTTAAAGGTTATGTCCTGCCCTGATGCAATAGGACGATTGATAGAGAAGGTTATGAAGCTGCAGAATGGAAAAGAGGAGGAGATCTCAAGCGAATTATCATTTGCTGAGGTTGGCAGTGTTCCGCGTCCAACTGCAAAGTGCTTTTCAGACTGCAGGACATGCACAATGAAAAATGTCTGTATGAATGCAGATATTAGTGACACTGTTTCTGCAGCATGTCCTGAGTGCGGAAAGCTGATGGAGCATGAAGGAGGATGCGTTGTCTGCCGCAACTGTGGCTACAGCAAATGCGGTTAATCCCTTCGAATTCCTGGGCGTAAATTCCTGGCAGAATTATTGTCAAGCAAATTGTGTGGGAAAACGCTTGTTTGGCAAATTTTACAAAGCATAATTTAAAGGTTTTTGCATACGCATTTTTTCCGCTTTTTTGCCTTTTTCTAAATTCCATTGTTCAGAAAACTGAATTATTGTATCATTTAATCTGAACCGATAAAAAAATATCGAAAAAGGGGATTGTGTAATGGAAAAGGCTGCTGCAACTTCTGCAAAATATAACCGTTGGATACCTGTTATTGCAAGCATAGCCATTCAATTATGTTTAGGCACTGCTTACATATGGAGTGTATTCCAATCATACCTTATTATAAGCAAATCAACACCGAATGCTATGTTTAAATGGCCGGCTACTCACGGAACATTGGCTTACTCGCTATTGCTTGGAGTACTGACTGTTGGAAGCACAATAGGCGGCAGAATTCAGGACAGATTAAAACCAAGACCTGTGATAATGGCTTCCGGTGTTGTCCTTGGAGTTGGATTTTACCTTGCCAGGTTTACCACTGAAGCGACACCATGGATGCTATGGCTGGCATACGGTGTTCTAGGCGGATTTGGAATGGGAATGGCATATACGACAACAATAGCATGCTGTCAGAAATGGTTCCCTGATAAAAGAGGCCTGATAACCGGAATAATTGTTTCTGCTCTCGGATTTGGCGGACTTGTCTTTACTCCTGTTGCAGAAGCTTTGATTAAGTCATACGGAGTATTAAACACTTTTGCCATATTGGGAGTATTATTTTTCGTTGTTACTGTGACGGGTTCGTTTTTCATAAAGAACCCGCCGGAAGGCTTTAAACCTCAAGGTTGGATTCCTCCGGCGCCAAAGGATGGAATTATTGCTCAGAGCTTTACTCCATTGGAGGCTTTGATGACACCTCAGTTTTACATGGTGACTTTTGCATTTATGTGCGCAACCGCTGCGGGCTCAATGATGATACCTATGGCAAAGATACTTGGGCTTCAGCCGGACAGCGGTTTGACAAAGGAAGCGGCTGTTGCTGGAGTTATGATTATAACTGGGTTTAATTCTTTTGGCCGTCTTTTCTGGGGCTGGGCTTCAGATAAGCTTGGAAGAAAGAAAACTCTCTTAACGCTTCTTGTAATAGCAGCTATATCTATAATAGGGGTGTCTTTTGCAAAAGCATATGTGATGCTTGCCCTCATAGCAGTTATAGGCTTCTCTTATGGAGGATTCCTGGGTGTATTCCCTGCGATGACTGCTGATTTCTGGGGAACAAAAAATGTAGCTACAATTTATGGAATGATTCTTCTTGGGTTTGGCGCTGGCGCGGTTGCGTCATCGTATACGGTAGCTTATTTCAGTGCCACTAAGTCTTTCTCCATTGCATTTGCAATTGCCGGAGGGGCTTCTGTTATAGGCTTTGTGATTATCTCGCTTTTAAAACCGCCAAAGCTGAAAGCAGAAAAATAGCAATTTATTGACAATTTATACTTGATTCCAAAGGCTTAACATTGTTGAATGATTTAACGGTGTTAAGCTTTTTTCGCATGGATGGAGCAGCTCTGCACTTTTAAGAACACAATGGCTGAGTGCTTGAAGCAACGGATTGTGCAGATCCCTCTGCGATTGACAAAAAAACACTTGCAATGTATAATTAGACCATGACGGCTAGTAATCACTAACCTGACCGGTGCCATATGAGGCCATAACCTGTTTTTTGAATCATTCAACATATTATGACAATCATTCCGCTATTGCTGTGATATAAGAAAAAGCCTGATAAAATTAGCTGAGGATTTAAACCAATTTAAAATTATTTTGATGACAGGGCGTTAGGAAATTCTGACATAGCAGGAGAGACTTATGTTAACAATTACCGAAACAGAGTTTAAACAGCTTGCAGAGTATATAAAGGCAAACTATGGAATACACCTTAAGGCTGAAAAACAGACACTCGTAATTGGTCGCCTGCATAATGTGCTGCTGCAGGCAGGGTTTGATAATTTTACGGATTACTTCAATCATGTGCTATCTGATAAAAGCGGTGAAGCAGTCATAACCCTGATAGACAAAATCACCACCAACCACACCTATTTTATGCGGGAAGCCGACCATTTCAGCTTTTTCAGGGACAAAGTCCTGCCATTTCTAGCAGGCACAGTTAGCGACAGGGATCTGAGGATATGGTGCGCGGCCTGTTCAACCGGCGAAGAGTCCTATACCCTAGCCATGCTGCTGGACGAGTTCTACGGGCAGGAAAAGGCGCGATGGGACACAAAGGTTCTGGCGACAGACATTTCAGAAAAGGTTTTGACCTTTGCCAAAAAAGGGATATACAGCAATGAGAGAATTTCTCCGCTTCCCGCACATTGGAAGACGGCTTATTTCAGGAGGATCGATGAGGGAAGATACGCTGTTTCAGACAAAATAAGAAATGAGGTTATATACAGGAAGTTTAATCTTATGGAGGCAACTTTTCCCTTTAAAAAGAAGTTTCACACCATATTTTGCAGAAACGTAATGATATATTTTGATAATAATACAAAAAACGAGCTGGTGAATAAATTCTATGATCATATGGAATACGGAGGATACCTGTTTGTTGGTCATTCCGAATCACTGAACCGGGAGACTTCAAGATTCAAATATGTTATGCCTTCGGTATACAGGAAGGAGTAAGGATGAAGAAAGGAAAGAAGGTGGTTGAGTGACGCAGAACAAGCCAATAAGGGTTTTGGTTGTTGATGACTCGCTGGTTTTCAGAGAGGTTTTGTCAAGGGGGATAGCATCCGATCCGAATATTGAAGTGGTTGCAAAAGCTGTAGATCCTTATGATGCCAGGGATAAGATAATTCAGTTTAAGCCTGATGTTATGACCTGTGATGTGGAAATGCCCAGGATGAACGGTATTGAGTTCATTAGCAGGCTTCTTCCGCAGTATCCTCTGCCTGTAATTGTTGTAAGCACAGTCAGTGAAGCGGTTTTTGATGCAATGAATGCGGGCGCGGTTGAATTTGTCACAAAGCCTGACACCCAATCTCCCAAGAGCGTTGAGACCTTTATTTATGATTTAATAAAAAAAATAAAGATAGCTGCCGGATCTAAAGTAACGGCTGGAGGGTCAGCGCTTGCTGCAAACGTTCCTTCGACAGGAGCGGCAGACACCGGAAAGCTTGTAGCCATTGGGGCATCCACCGGAGGAACTGAGGCCATATGCAGCATTTTAAAGAGTGTACCTGCCATCATGCCCGGCATTTTGATTGTGCAGCATATTCCGCCTGTATTTTCCAGGATGTTTGCTGAAAGGCTTGACAAAATGACACAGCTTGCGGTGAAGGAAGCACAACCCGGAGACTGGGTGGAGCAGGGAAAGGCGCTGGTTGCACCAGGTGACAGGCATATGAGAGTGAAGAAAGTGGGAGACAGGTTCAGGGTAGAAGTTTTTGAAGGTGAAAAGGTAAACGGGCACTGTCCGTCCGTGGATGTATTGTTTGAATCAGTAGCCAAAGAGGCAGGAAATATTGCGGTCGGAGTTATCCTTACAGGAATGGGGTGCGATGGCGCGAAAGGCTTGCTTGCGATGAGGAGGAATGGAGCAAGAACCATTGGACAGGATGAGCGCTCATCTGTAGTATATGGTATGCCCAAGGTTGCCTATGACATAGGAGCGGTGGAGAGGCAGCTCCCATTGCAGGATATACCTCAGCAGCTGATGGCAGTGTTAAAGTAGGTGGTTTTATGGATATTGTAGTTGGTATCGGAGATTTGGCCATAAGCAATAATGAGTCCGATACAATTAAAACATATGCATTGGCGTCTTGTGTGGCTGTAACTGCTTATTGTCCCAAAAAGAAGGTGGCAGGCATGATCCATGTGGCGCTCCCCTCCCCGCCTGAAAAAGGCTACGGCATAGAAAAGCCGGGATATTATGCCACTACGGGAATACCTCTCCTGATAAACAAGCTTTGCAGCGAGTTCGGGTGCAGCAGGGAAGACCTTAACATTAATCTCTTTGGAGGTGCTGAATCCATAAACAAAAATGATGTTTTCAATATTGGCATAAGGAACATTGAAGCTGCAACCATGGTGCTTTCAAAGATGAAGGTCAGGGTTAGGAAGGCAGAAGTGGGAGGGGTTCAAAGCAGGACTTTGGAAATAGACGTAGCGGAGGGAAATATAAAGGTAAGCTGCCAGCCGATTATATATGGTCATGAATATTGATTGAAGCGGCTTGCGGTCTGGCGCTTCCCAAGGACGCTCACATAGCCATAAGCAAGAAATAAGCTACCATCGGAACTTTGACTTTAAAAGCAAAGTTGAAAGTATATAGCCTATAGCTGCGCATATTGCGCCCTGAAGAAGATTGGTGCTGACAAGCTCGTTTACAGCATAAGCCAGGCCGAAATTTTTATCAACCGCACTCAGTACGAATGCTCCGCCGATAAAATACCCTGCAATCATAACACATGCGCCGGCAATAACAGCGGTTATCCTCATGAGGCTGCTTTCGTTTTTTCTGCTTGCAATTAGACCGACGATGTATCCTTCAAGGCCTTTTACAAAAAAGGTTATTGGAGCATAAATCAGAAAGCCTGGAGTTAGCGCATCAGAAAGTGCTGAACCGAAAGCGCCCGCTATAAAGCCTATTTTGCCGCCGAATAAAATGGCGCCTGCCATTACCACAGAATCTCCAAGATTAAAGTACCCGAAAGGCGCGGTAAACCCGGCGAATTTCGTAACAATAAACACAAGTGCAGTCAGCATGCCGCTGATAGCAAGTTTTTTAATTGATGATTTTTCCATATTCTTATTCCTCCCCAAAACTAAAATTCTTCAAATGAGCTTGCTGACGGCTTCTGCCTCAGCCATCCAAGCACTTTTTCAAGCAGAATACCTTCGCGCTCCGGTGTGCCGCATTCAAATGTTTCTCGTATAGCCATTTCAACAAACCCGGTAGCCCTGTGAACTGCGGCAGCAAGGCTGTCACCTGCAAGCAGCCCTCCAACCAGAACGCTTGTAAAAGTGTCTCCTGTGCCTGGGTACTGTTTTGGTATGCAGCTGTAGGAAATCTTCCAATATGTATCAAGGCGCCTGTTATATGCTGCATTGGCATAACAGGAGTTTTCCAACAGAGTGCTTGTAATTACTACAGACTCCGGCCCCATGTCGGAAAGGCGTTTGAGATAGCTTTTTACAACTTCTGCATCAAGGGGTTCCCCGGTGTATGCTTCTCCAAGAAGAAAACAGGCTTCAGTAAGGTTTGGCGTAATGATGTCTGCCTTCTCAACAAGCAGACGCATCTTGTCTTGCATTTCTCTGGTGTATGTTTTATAAAGCTTGCCATGGTCTCCCATAACGGGATCAACAACTGCAAGCGTACCGGACCTTGACTTGAATTCATGGATGATGTCCGAAACTATTGCAATTTGCTTGGCAGAGCCCAAAAAGCCGCTGTACAGACAGTCGAATTCAATCCCTTCACTTTTCCAGTGCTCAGCTATTCCTCTCATTCCGCAGGTAAAATCGTGAAAGAAAAAGTTCTTGTACCCGTCTGTGTGAGTGCTTAATATTGCTGTAGGCAAAGGGCATACCTGTATCCCCATGGATGACAAGACCGGTATGATTACTGTAAGGGAGCAACGCCCAAAGCCGGAAATATCATGCACGGCCGCAACCCTTGGTATTATTTTGTCCACATATTCACCGCCTTTATCCCACACACTGTATCGATACAGTTTTAAGGTGTAATGATTGATTTTGGGTATTATTGCATAAGCTGAAGCTGTTGTCAATATGGTATTTAAAATTGATTCTACTGCAAAAAACATTTTATGAAACTTCCATGAAAAACAATAACGACTTGTCTTGCAATTTCTCGAACGCGTCAATTCCTGTATATTTTTTGCTTGTGCATTTACTGTTGACACAATATATTGTGTGTGATAATATGGAAACAACAAAATATTGGAATAATCAGCCTCTTGACATGCAGTCTGGGGGCTTTGATTGTCTGAGTGCTGAAACACGCTTTAAACCGGGGGGTTATATGCTGCCATGATTACAAAGATTAAAAAACGTGATGGAAGAGAAGTGCCATTTAACATCGAAAAGATTGCAAATGCCATATTCAAGGCCGCAAGCGCCACAGGGGGTAAAGATTTTGGAACTGCAATGGCTCTGGCGGAAAAGGTCGTTGAGTACATTGAGAACAAGTTGAACAAAAAAATTCCAGCAGTTGAGGAAATCCAGGATGCTGTTGAAAAGATCCTGATTGAGACCGGCCATGCGAGGACTGCAAAGGAATTTATTCTTTACAGGGCAAACAGAACCCGCATACGGGAGATGAACACAAAGCTTATGAAGGTATACGAGGATCTTACCTTCAAAGAGGCCAAGGACAACGATTTAAAGCGTGAAAATGCCAATATTGACGGAGATACTGCCATGGGTACCATGCTGAAGTATGGGTCAGAGGGTGCCAAGCAGTTTTATGAAATGTTCATATTGAAGCCCGAGCATACAAAGGCTCACAGGGAGGGCGATATTCACATACATGACTTGGATTTTTTCACCCTGACAACCACTTGCTGCCAGATAGATATTACTAAGCTTTTCAAGGGAGGCTTCAGCACGGGTCACGGCTTTTTGAGAGAACCAAACGATATTCACAGCTATTCAGCTCTTGCCTGCATAGCTATTCAATCGAACCAGAACGACCAGCATGGAGGACAGAGTATTCCGAATTTTGATTACGGGATGGCCCCCGGAGTTGCCAAAACCTATGAAAGGCTTTACAGGCAGAATCTGGGAAAAGCGCTGGAGCTTCTTGCGGGCGTTGAGAATGCCGAGCCTTATGTAAGGGAAATCAGCGAGGAAATCAGACAAAAGCATGGGCTTGTGCCCGCCATAAGCCGAAATAACAGCTATGCAGGCTGTGAGGCAGAAATTCTGGGAAAATACATTAAGGATACGGAAGCAATTCGAAAGGCTCAGGAATTTGCCGCAAAAAAGGCAGAAGCAGAGACGGACAGGAACACCTTTCAGGCAATGGAAGCACTTGTGCACAATCTCAACACGATGCACAGCAGAGCCGGAGCTCAGATACCCTTCAGCTCTATAAACTATGGTCTGGATACCTCTGCGGAGGGAAGAATGGTAATCAAGAATTTGCTTCTGGCTACTGAAGCAGGCCTGGGACACGGGGAGACGCCGATTTTCCCCATACACATTTTCAGGGTAAAAGAGGGAATCAACTATAACCCTGGAGATAAAAACTACGATTTATTCAAGTTATCCTGCAGGGTAAGTGCGAAAAGGCTTTTTCCAAACTACGCCTTCATAGATGCTCCGTTCAACCTGAAATATTACAAGCCGGGCCAGCCTGAAACGGAAGTGGCATATATGGGCTGCCGTACCAGGGTAATAGGCAATGTATATGATCCCGAAAGGGAGATCGTCAACGGCAGGGGAAATCTGAGCTTTACCACAGTCAACCTGCCCAGAATAGCATTAAGGAGCAATAAAAACATAAATATCTTTTTTGAGGAGCTGGAAAAGAAAATAGACCTTGTAATCCACCAGCTGCTGGACAGATTCGAAATACAAGCAGGTAAAAAGGTTAAAAACTATCCCTTCCTGATGGGACAGGGAATATGGCTGGACTCTGACAAGCTGGGAAAAGAGGATGAGGTGAGAGAGGTCTTAAAGCACGGAACCCTTACAATGGGCTTCATAGGCTTGGCAGAATGCCTGAAGGCATTGACGGGCAGGCACCATGGCGAGTCACAGGAGGCACAGAACCTTGGTCTTGAAATTATCGGCTTTATGAGGAGCCGGATGGATGATGCGAGCAGAAAGCACAAGATGAACTTTACGCTGCTGGCAACTCCTGCCGAAGGTACAGCGGGACGCTTTGTTAAAATGGACAGGGAAATCTACGGCATTATTGAGGGTGTGACTGACAAGGAGTATTATACAAACAGCTTCCATGTACCTGTTTACTATAAGATCAATGCCTTCCAGAAGATAAAAATTGAAGCCCCCTATCATGAGCTTACAAATGCCGGTCATATAACCTATATTGAGATGGACGGCGACCCGCTGCAGAATCTGGAGGCTTTTGAAAAGATAGTCAGAGCAATGAAGGAAGCGGGAATAGGCTATGGCTCCATCAACCACCCGGTTGACAGAGACCCTGTATGCGGCTACACCGGAGTGATAGGTGACGTTTGTCCTTCCTGCAAAAGAGAAGAGGGGAATGTGCCCTTTGAGAGGATACGCAGAATAACCGGCTATCTTGTGGGAACCCTTGAACGCTTTAACGATGCCAAAAAGGCTGAGGAAAGAGACAGGGTAAAGCATTTTACGGAAAGCTGCAGTGCGTGATATGAGTACACAAATAAGAATTGCTGGTATAATTGAAGAATCTATAGTTGATGGCCCCGGAATACGCTTTGTGGTTTTCGCTCAAGGCTGCGGGCATAAATGTCCCGGCTGCCATAACCCTCACACTCATTCGTTTGATGGTGGAAGTTTGATTGAAGTTGAAGAAGCAATCAAACAAATGCGCAACAACCCCCTTCTTGATGGAATCACGCTGAGCGGCGGCGAACCGTTCGAGCAGGCTGCGGCAATGGGAGAGCTGGCTTTCAGGGCTCGTTTGCTGGGGTATAATGTTATGACATACACAGGATATACTTATGAATATATTTTGGAAAATCAGGACATAATCAGCGGATGGCGAAAGCTGCTTGAAAATACGGATACACTTGTGGATGGGAGATTCGAGCTGGATAAAAAAAATCTTCTGCTGCGCTTCAAGGGCTCGGAAAACCAGAGGATAATCAATGTCAGAAAATCTCTGCTTGAAGGCCGTATGGTTCTGGCAGAGTAAAATGCAAGGCAAGTATGGGCATTGCTTGCTTTTGGAAGTACAATTTATCACAAGATATAACTTGAATGTTAAATTAAGTTGGTTTAAGATGAAATATAAATGAATATATAAATACGGGTGCCGGCAAAGAATACAAATGAGCCGGCGAAAAGGGAAGCGGGTGTAAGCCCTCTTGACTTTGTGGTTGAGAGGTTGTTTGATTTTGAAAGGAGAGAGAGTTTTGAAAAAGCGAACGGAAATGATTATCGGTATTGCATTAATGGTTGTGCTTATGCCTACCATGGCATCGGCAATGCACATTATGGAGGGATTTCTGCCTCCGGTTTGGTGCATATCCTGGGGAGTTCTTTGTATTCCTTTTGTTGTTTTGGGTCTGGTGTCAATAAACAGGACAGCCCGTCAAAATCCCCGTGTCAAGATACTGCTTGCAATGGCTGGGGCCTTTGCTTTTGTACTGTCTGCCTTGAAAATCCCTTCAATAACTGGAAGCTGTTCACATCCCACGGGGGTGGGTCTTGGGGCAATTCTTTTTGGGCCTGCCGCAATGACAGTGCTGGGCTTGATAGTATTGCTGTTCCAGGCTTTGCTGCTGGCACACGGGGGATTGACCACCCTTGGCGCCAATGCTTTCTCAATGGCGGTAGCGGGTCCGTTGGTATCATATGCAGTATTTGTTATGGTGAAAAAGGCAAAAGGACCGCGGTGGCTTGCAGTATTTCTGGCAGCTTCACTGGGAAACCTTATGACTTATGTTATAACTTCATTTCAGCTTGCGTTGGCTTTTCCTGCCGAGGTGGGAGGCTTTACGGTTTCGCTTGAGAAGTTTATGGGGATTTTTGCCGTAACTCAGATTCCGCTTGCAATCAGCGAGGGCATACTTACGGTTTTAATATTTAACGCCATTGTCTCTTACGCTAAAGAGGAACTCACACATTTAAGCTTTTTCACCAAAGGGGGGTTGAACAATGCGCAGTAAGGTTATTATAAACCTGCTTCTTGTCGCAATTGTTGTCATACTTGCAGTTGCACCGCTATATATTATGAAGGATGCTGAATTTGGCGGGGCAGACGCTGAAGCTGAGAAAGCGATTACAAAGATTAAAGCTGACTATGAACCATGGTTTTCACCCATTTTCGAACCTAAAAGCGGAGAGGTTGAGAGCTTGCTTTTTGCGCTTCAGGCTGCTATCGGCGCGGGCATAATAGGCTATGGGTTTGGTTATTTGAGAGGGCGCAGAAGAAAGCAGGATGAAGGAGCGGCATGATTTTCATTGACAAATATGCTTACAGCTCAAAATTAAAACACCTCGAGCCTTTGCAGAAGCTGCTCTTTGCGATGCTTACCCTGGGTGTGTGTCTTTGGGCGGATAATGCAATAATATCTGTTTCCGTACTTGTATTGATGGGGGGAGTTACTGCTCTAAAGGGTGGCACGCCCCTCCCCGTATTTATAAAGCTGCTGACGGTACCGATGTCTTTTTTACTTGTTGGTGTTTTAACTATTGCAATAAGCATGTCCGACAAGCAGTCGGCATTTCTCATTTCACTGCCTTTTGCAGGGAAATGGGCAGGCCTGTCACTATCCGGGCTTTTGGATTCGGCCCGTCTTTTCCTTAAGGCTTTGGGTGCGGTGTCCTGCCTTTATTTCCTGTCGCTGAGCACACCGGTGGTTGAGCTGCTGAACGCGCTGCGAAAGCTTCGTGTACCCAGCCTGATAGTTGAGATGATGGGGCTGATATACCGGTTTATATTTGTACTGCTTGAAACGGCATATACAATCACTATGGCCCAGGATTGCCGTTTGGGATACTTCGGCCTCTCCTCGGGTTACCGTTCCCTGAGTGCTCTTGCTTCAGCTCTTTTTATAAGAGCATACAAGCGGTCGGAGGAGCTTTACACTTCATTGGAAGCGCGGGGATATGAAGGGGAGCTGAATGTTCTGGAAGAACCCAGGCATAGCAGCGCAAGAGAATATGCTTTTTGTATAATTGTAAATATGCTTCTGATAGTGGCATCGCTTTTTTTAAAAAGCTCCAACAGTTTGTAGCTTCGGGAGGCGGAAAATTCATGAATGAGAAGATACTGGAGGCAGAAGACCTCCATTACACATATGCTGACGGAACAGAAGCACTAAAGGGCGTGACGCTTGGTGTAAGGAAGGGACAGACAACTGCCGTGCTTGGAGGGAACGGGGCCGGAAAATCAACACTGTTTCTTTCCTTCAACGGCATACACAAGCCGTCTTCAGGGAAGATCCTCTTTGAAGGAAAGCCTTTGGATTATTCGCGTAAGGGGCTGAAAGAGCTGAGAAGCTCTGTTGGAATAGTATTTCAGGACCCCGACAGTCAGTTGTTCTCAGCCAGTGTATACCAGGATATATCCTTTGGCGTTGTTAACATGAAGCTTCCTGAGGAAGAGGCCCGCAGGAGAGTGAACGAAGCAATGGAAAGGACAGGAACAGCACACCTGAAGGATAAGCCTACCCACTGCCTTAGCTTCGGTCAGAAAAAACGTGTTGCAATAGCCGGGGTTTTGGCAATGTGTCCGAAGGTGCTGGTTCTGGATGAGCCTACAGCGGGACTTGACCCTATGGGCGTCAGTGAAATTATGAAATTGCTGAAGAAAGTGCAGAAAGACATGGGGTTGTCGATAGTAATATCTACCCATGACATAGATATAGTTCCGCTGTACTGTGATTATACCTTTATCATGAACCAGGGCAGGATTGTTTTGGAGGGGACTCCAAAAGAGGTGTTCGCAAAAAAGGATATGCTAAGGAGCGTAAACCTGAGGCTTCCGAGAATAGGTCACCTGATGGAGATACTTCGCGAAAAGGATGATTTTGATATAAGTGAAAATGCGGTAACAATTTCTGAAGCCAGGAAGATCATGAAAAATTGGAAAAACGGAACAAAATGAGTCTGTTCGTCATAGAAATAAGTATAAATTTGATTGTACTTTAAAAATACTTTTCGGAAACTTCGATGAAACCACAGGCATTATGCTTCAAGAAAAGCTGTTTTTGCAGCAGACTCGGAATAAGTGGCCGGAAAAATATTGACACTGTTCAGCTTTTATACTAAACTATAAGAAATTGAGCAGGCGATGTACCTTCTAAGGTATGTGGGGCTGGGCTTCGTTGCGAAGCAGTGGATAATATCCATGGGACAATTTCAAAAATATTGTCCCATGGATATTTTTGTTTAGTTACATGCATGAAAGGAATGTGTTCTATGTCGGCAGATGTTTTTAAGAGAATCAAGCAGGTGCTCTGGATAATACTTATTGCCAATATTGCTGTTGCTGCGTTAAAAATCATCATAGGAGAAATAATCAACAGTGCCAGTATGACTGCGGACGGCTTTCACTCCCTTACTGACGGCTCTTCCAATATTGTGGGGCTGATTGGCATTCAACTGGCTTCAAGGCCTGTGGATAATGACCATCCATACGGGCACAGGAAATTCGAGACCTTGGCGGGGCTCTTTATAGCAGGCATGCTTTTTGCTATTGGCGGGAAAATAATTGTAGATGCATTCAAACGGTTCATAAGCCCCGTAACACCCTCCATAACAATTGAAAGCCTTATTGCGCTGGTTGCCACCCTTTGCGTGAACATATTTGTTTGCGGATTTGAGCATAAGGAAGGCAAAAGGCTGGGAAGCCAGATCCTCATGTCTGACTCGATGCACACCAGAAGCGATATATATGTTTCCTCGGGGGTGCTTATATCGCTTATATGCGTGAAGCTGGGACTGCCGCCGGTGATTGATCCCATTGCATCCCTTGTGGTAACCGGCTTTATTATTCATGCGGCCTATGAAATATTCAGGAATACAAGCGACGTATTGCTTGATAAAGCGGCTTTGGATACAGAACGCATCAAGAGCATAGCCATGAGCTTTGACAAGGTAAAGGATGCCCACAATATCAGAAGCAGAGGCTGCGAAAACGATCTGCATGTGGATATGCATATAATGACTGAGCCCAGCATGAGCGTAGAGGAGTCCCACAGCCTGATTCATGAGATTGAAGAAAAAATCAAGCGGGAAATAAATATCAATGTTCAGGTAATTGCACACCTTGAGCCTTATGAAAAAGAATGAGCAGACTATTTTAGTCGTGATTCGTATATATTATAATAATAAAGGGTGGTGAGGCAATCATGTTGTTTGGAGTATCTTACGCGGTTTTTTGGCTTGTACTTGCTATTGTATTGGGAATAATAGAAGCGGTTACCCTCGGGGTTGTAACCTTATGGTTTGCTGCAGGAGCTATTGCGGCAATGGCTGCAGCCATGCTGGGCTTTGATGTTTTTATTCAGATTACGGTGTTTATAATCGTTTCGGCTGTCCTTTTGTATTTTACAAGACCCATAATAAAGAATTACCTGAAGCTGAGGACCGAGAGCACAAATGCAGACAGGCTGCTGAAAAAGGCAGGAGTTGTCATAGAAGATATTGACAACACGGAAGGAAAAGGTCAGGTAAAGGTAATGGGACAGGTGTGGTCTGCAAGAACCTTCGACGGCAAAGTTTTACAAAAAGGTACCAAGGTTGAAGTAGATGAAATATCAGGAGTTAAGCTGATTGTAAAACAGCTTGATCAATAAAAAACAAAGGGGGATTTGAATATGGAAATAATTATTGCTATTCTTGCAGTTGTATTGCTCATCCTAGTCGCTGCGAACGTCAGGATTGTTCCGCAGGCACATGCTTATGTAATTGAGAGATTGGGCGCTTACATGACTACCTGGGGCGTTGGGCTCCACGTGAAAATACCCTTGATTGACAGGGTAGCAAAGGCGGTTTCTCTTAAGGAGAAGGTTGTTGACTTCGCGCCTCAGCCGGTTATTACAAAAGACAATGTGACCATGCAGATAGACACAGTAGTTTATTATCAGATCACTGACCCGAAAATGTACACCTATGGAGTGGACAATCCCATGTCCGCCATAGAGAATCTCACTGCAACAACTTTGAGAAATATTATAGGCGACCTTGAACTGGATGAGACGCTGACCTCACGTGACACCATTAATACAAAAATGAGGGCAATCCTTGACGAGGCTACGGATCCATGGGGTATAAAAGTAAACCGTGTCGAATTGAAAAATATCATTCCTCCCAGGGAAATACAGGATGCAATGGAAAAGCAGATGAAGGCGGAAAGAGAAAGAAGGGAAGCCATACTGAGGGCTGAGGGTGAGAAAAAGTCGGCAATACTTGTTGCGGAAGGACAGAAGGAAGCCAAAATACTTGAGGCTGAAGCTGAAAAACAGTCTGCGATACTAAGAGCCGAAGCTCAGAAGGAAGCAGCCATAAGAAGAGCCGAGGGTGAAGCGGAAGCCATCCTGAAGGTACAGAATGCCACAGCTGAAGGATTGAAAATGTTAAACAGCGCAAACCCGAACAAGGCAGTACTTACAATCAAGAGCCTGGAAGCGCTTGAAAAGGTGGCTGAAGGCAAGGCGACCAAGATTATTATTCCTTCCGAAATTCAAGGAATAGCAGGCTTGGCGTCATCAATAACAGAATTGATGAGCAAAACAGAAGGATAAATATATATAAAAAGGGGACACTGATGTGTCCTTTTTTTATATATGCGGAGGAAAACAGGAAATAATTAAATTACTTGTTTCAAACCTTCTGTATTTGTGTATAATATATTTAAACGCAAATGCGAACTATTACTATTTACAGGAGGTTAATATGAAAGGCAGAATTTCAATTGTATTAATGCTTGCCATTGCATTCAGCTTGCTGACAGCGGGGTGTAACAAAAGCATCGGGGCAGCTTCAAAAACGGGTGAAAAACTTATTGTTACTTCTTTTTATCCAATGTACATATTTACAAGAAATATTGCGAAGGACATACCGGGTGTCAGGGTTGTTAATATGACCGAACCTCAGACAGGCTGCCTTCACGATTACCAGCTGATGCCTGAAGATTTGAAGCTGCTTGAAAAGGCTCATATTTTTGTTGCAAATGGGGCAGGTATGGAAAACTTTATAGAGAAGGTTGTAGAACAGCTGCCAAACCTGAAGGTGGTTGAAGCCAGCAAGGGGCTGGAGCTGCTCGGAGAAGAAAAGCATGAGCATGAGCAGGAAGGCAAGCATAATGATGAGATAAACCCTCATTTATGGGTAAGCATAACAGGGGCCATAGCGCAAGTAAAGAATATTGGTGAGCAGCTTGCGGCGCATGATTCGGAAAATGCCGCGGAATACAAAAAGAACATGGAAGAATATGCAAAAAAGCTGGAAGCACTGAAGGAAAAAATGCATAATGCATTAAAGGGTATAAAGAACAGGAATATTGTTACCTTTCACGAGGCTTTCCCATACTTTGCAAAAGAGTTTGATTTGAACATTGTTGCGGTTATCGAGAGGGAGCCGGGGACAGAGCCGGGCGCGGGCGAATTGGCGGATACCATTGAGAAAATAAAAGCGGCAAAAGTTAAGGCGCTTTTCGCAGAGCCGCAGTACTCACGCAAAGCGGCTGAAACCATTGCCAGGGAGACCGGTGCCAAGGTTTTTATGCTTGATCCTGTGGTAACCGGGCCAAAGGACGCTGACCCTGATTCTTATATAAAGGCAATGGAGGATAACCTGAAGGTGCTGGTGGAAGCCCTCCAATAAAATAATGTTTTAATTACGGTTAGTTTTTAGGGGGATAGGCGTGAATCGTCATGAATGTGAATGCCAAAATGGATGTTGCGGCTTGTGTTGTACTAAAATTGAAAACTTCGGAGTGACTCTGGGAAGGAACCAGATACTCAAGGATGTAAATCTTCACATACATTGCGGAGAGCTTACAGCCTTGATAGGCCCAAACGGGGCGGGAAAAAGCACCCTTTTAAAGGCTATACTCGGAGAAGTAAGTCATACGGGTGAACTGAAATTCATGGATGCCAAAGGCTCAAGGAACGGAAAGCCCATAGTTGGCTATGTTCCTCAAAGCTTGAACATGGATTTGAGCTCGCCCGCAAGTGTATTTGATCTTTTTATTGCAAGCGGCTCGGTTATGCCTGCGTGGCTGTTTGCCACAAAAGGAATGAGAAAAAGGGTCGTTGAAAGCCTGGAAAGAGTCAATGCATCACATTTAATAGACAGAAGGCTGGGGGCATTATCCGGAGGCGAGCTGCAGAGGGTGCTCCTTGCCCTTTCCCTTGACCCCATGCCGCAGCTTTTGCTGTTGGACGAGCCTGTTTCGGGCATAGATCAAAATGGGATGGAACTTTTTTACAATACGGTTTCAGAATTGAGAGAAAATTTAGATTTAACCATAATACTTGTATCCCATGACCTTGATTTGGTGCTTAAATACGCAGACCGTGTAATTTTGCTGAACAAAACAGTTTTGTGCAATGGAGCGCCAAAGGAAGTTTTCAGGGATGAGAAGCTTGTAAGGACTTTTGGAATGTCGTGGTACAAGAGCTTGGAGCAAGGGGGTGAGGACTGATGGAGTTCATGGCAGGTCTTGCGCAGTACAATTTTCTGAAAAATGCTTTAATTGCAGTTCTTATCATATCACCGATTTTTGGAATACTTGGCACCATGATTGTAAACAACAGGATGGCTTTTTTTTCCGATGCACTGGGGCATGGCGCATTTACAGGAATTGTAATTGGCAGCCTTCTGGGGCTAATGGAGCCGCTTTGGGCAGCGGTTGCTTTTTCCATAGTATTCTCAATTCTGATTACAGCAATAAAAAACAGGAGCAAGGCTTCCACGGATACTGTAATTGGAGTTTTTTCATCGACCACCATAGCTTTGGGTGTCGTGCTTGCCCCACTGGGCAGGGTTAATGTAAGGAATTTGATGTTTGGAGATCTTCTTAGCATAACCTTGTCAGACATTATAATACTTATGGCTGTACTAGTTGCAGTGCTCGTTATTTGGACAGTAATGTTCAACAAGATGCTTCTGGTAAGTATAAACCAGTCACTTGCGGGAAGCCGGGGGATAAATACGCTTTTGGTGGATATGGTTTTCACCTCGGCCATAGCTGTAATCGTAACAGTTTCCATACAGTGGGTGGGGCTTTTGATAATAAATTCCCTGCTGGTGCTTCCGGCGGCAGCTTCAAGGAATATTGCCTCAAATATACGCCAGTATCACCTGATTTCAATTCTGCTGGCTTTGGTTTCCGGCATAACCGGTCTTGTTCTCTCCTTCTACTGGGATTGCGCAACTGGAGCAACAGTTGTTTTGGTATGCGCTCTTTTCTATTTTATAACACTTGGGTTAAGGCGAAGATTTACATGAAAAATTGTTCTGCAATGCTTTTATTGGTAGAATGTAAGAAGAAATTGAGTTTTTAAAGTGCATGAGAGGATGGTTTTGTTGCAAGGCGGCAGCGATTATAAGGAAATTCTGAAAAAGGAAGGGCTAAAAAGCACAAAGCATAGGAACGCTATTTTGGGCATAATGGAAGAAGGAGATGAGCCTCTTACAGCTGAGGCAGTGTTTCTCAAGCTGAAGGATATGAATACGTCAATAAGCCTTTCTACTGTGTACAGAATATTGGAAACTCTTGTATCGAAGGGTGTTATCATAAAATCAAGCGTTACCTGCGAAAATAAGGCTGTATTTGAAATGAACAGAATGGAGCACAAGCACCATCTGGTGTGCACTGGGTGCAAAAGGATGGTATCCGTAGAGGGCTGCCCCTTTGAGGAGTATGAGAAAAAGCTTAAGGGTCTGAGGGGGTTTGACATTACAGGGCATAAGCTTGAAATCTATGGGGTGTGTCCTGACTGCAAGCGATGAAAAATATTATATTGACATCCTCTGCAGATAGATATAAAATTTAATTGATAATAATTATCAATTAAATTTTGAGGTTATACATATGAATCATGAAAATACACTTTTTGCAATTGGATTAACTCTTTTCGCAGGACTGTCCACCGGAATAGGAGGTTTCCTTGCCTTTTTCTTCAGGCGTACCAACACGAAGCTGCTTTCTGTAGTCCTGGGGTTTTCTGCCGGTGTCATGATATATGTTTCTTTTGTCGAAATATTTTTTGAAGCCAGAGAACACCTGAATAAGCAGCTTGGTGAAACATGGGGTGCATGGGCTACGGTTGCATCCTTCTTTGGAGGAATGTTCCTCATTGCGTTGATCGACAAGCTGATACCGTCCTCTGAAAACCCCCACGAATCACACAAGCTTGAAGAAATGGACAACTGTCCTGCATTTCAGAAAGATAAGAGGCTCTTAAGAACAGGACTTTTTACAGCACTTGCTATTACAATCCATAATTTTCCTGAAGGAATCGCATCCTTCGCTTCAGCAATACAGGAACCATCCCTTGGGATAGCAATAGCCGTTGCTATAGCTATTCATAACATACCTGAAGGGATTTCTGTTGCAATACCGGTCTACTGCGCTACGGGCAGCAGGAAGAAGGCTCTGGGGATATCTCTGCTGTCCGGGTTTTCAGAGCCGGTTGGCGCTTTGATAGGATGGCTGATTTTAATGCCTTTCCTCAACGATGTTGTTTTTGGTGTAATATTTGCAGCTGTTGCAGGCATCATGGTGTTTATTTCACTGGATGAGCTTCTGCCCACAGCAAGGGAATACGGCGAGCACCATTACTCCATCCTAGGTCTTATTATAGGCATGATGGTTATGGCTGCCAGCTTGCTTCTGTTTATTTAGTTCTTAATATTAATTGCAGTGCAATCAATATTCTATAACAAAAAATGAATAATTTGTGATTGAGTAAAAAATACTATATCCCGTAAAAACATTATATATGTTTTATACGATACGAAAGGAGTGTTTTTTATGTCACAATTAAACCAACTTGAGCTGCAGAACCTCAGGCACCTGATCGGTTCTCATGAGACTACTGCACAGAAGCTTGAAAACTATGCACAGCTGGCGGTTGACCCACAAGTCAAGCAGATGTTCCAGAAGTCTGCACAGGATGCAAGAAATACAAAACAAAAGCTTATGTCATTCTTAAGCTAGGGAGGGAAAGCGTATGCAGGAAAAAGTAATGGTAAATGATATTCTTTCATCAGTAAACAGCAGCCTGACTACTTATGCAAATGTGATTGCACAAGCAAGCAATCCTGAGCTTAGATCTACTATAGCAAACATCAGGAATAATTGCGAAGCGTTTCAGTATGAACTATACAGGCTGGCTGAACAGAAGGGTTATTACAAGGCGGCTCAGCAGGCTGACCAAAGCGATATCAATCAGGTCAGGAGCCAGCTGGGAAGCTGAAACTTAAGACAGGCAAGCTTCCGGGGGATATTGCAGAGTAATGCTTTGCAATATCCTTCTTTGTTCTGCAGTATTTGGTTCCGCGCAGGCGACTGATTTTTGCATTTTGTTTCAAGAAAGCTGTTTTTGCAGCGGAGTAAGTATTTCTAATTGGGGAAAGAAACATGTGTAAGGGATTGTTATTGAAAAATAGCGATGGACTGTATTTTTTAGCCTGCCTGGTTAAATAATATATTAGCATTACTTAACCAGGGAGGCTTGAAGTGGCAGAAAAGACACAGTTTTCATACGATTTGAACAAAAATATCGAATATATCAAAAACGCTTTATCAAACTGCTGCGACTTGAAATTCCGGCATATAAAGCTGAATAACGGGCATGGAGCAGATGCATGTGCTTTCTATATCGAAGGAATGGTTGACAACGCATATGTTTCAGACAATGTTTTGAGGCCTATAATGCAGGCTGCAGAAAATGACAGGTTAAAAAAGAATCTGATTGATAAAATTTATAATGAGCTTGTATATGTTGGCAATGTAAAAACCGAGACAGATCCGAACTCATTAATAATGCAAGTTATTACGGGCAGCATAGGAATATTGATAGAAAATGAAAGTACAGCTTTAGCTGTGGAAGCTAAAGGATATGAGAAAAGACCCGTTGAAGAGCCAACTTCGGAAACAGTTGTCAAAGGCATGAGAGCTGGGTTTGTAGAAAGCATAAGAACCAATACTGCCCTTATAAGAAGGATTGTCAAAAGCCCCAAGCTGAAAATAGAAAGCCTTTTTCTAGGAAGGATAACAAATACGGAGATTAATGTGGCCTATATTGAAGGATTGGTAATGGACGGGCTTGTTGAAGAGATTAAGAAAAGGCTTAAAAGGATTGATGCTGACGGCATACTAAGTACGGGTATTCTTCAGGAGCATATTGAAGACTCGGTATTATCAGTTTTCAGTCTCAGCTATTCAACGGAGAGGCCGGACAGGGCATGCTCATGCCTGCTTGAGGGCAGAGCCCTGATTCTTGTTGATAATTCACCCTTTGTAATAATTGTTCCGGTGACAATAACACATTACCTTCAATCTGCCGAGGACTACAGCACAAAATACTTGGCCGCAAGCATAACAAGGCTTCTCAGACTTGTTGCGATTAATTTAAACTTGCTTCTGCCTGCTATATATGTAGCTATTTTTTCCTTCCATCAGGAAATGATTCC
Organism: Clostridia bacterium; assembly: GCA_026417615.1. Lineage (GTDB taxonomy): Bacteria > Bacillota > Clostridia > Acetivibrionales > JAFADI01 > SKW22. The sequence continues at coordinate 285 of JAOACY010000042.1, read as the reverse complement.
CAAAAACCTTCTTAAAACAGTGTCTGAAGCCAGGGAAAGACTTCCTTTTCCGATATTTTTCGAAATGCTTCTGCTTGAAAGCGCTTTTGACATACTTAGGGAAGCCGGGATAAGGCTGCCCAGACCCATAGGCCAGGCGGTAAGCATTGTGGGGGCGCTGGTTATTGGTCAGGCGGCGGTTGCCGCCCGTCTGGTCTCACCTCCATCCATTATTGTTGTTGCACTTACGGCAATTTGTTCTTTTACAATACCGGTAACTGAGGCGGCAAACACCTATCGCGTTCT
>JAOACY010000023.1 GCA_026417615.1 Clostridia bacterium | reverse complement strand
CGAAAAATCAAAGCCTCAGGCAGACGTATTCTGGAATGGTGAATTTGTGCAGACTCTTGTGCTCAAAGAAAAAGGCTTGCTTGAAAAATACAAGCCTTCCGGGGCTTCGGGCGTTCCTGCTGAATTTGTTGACAGCGAAGGGTTTTGGAGCGGTTTTGGCGGAAGAGCAAGGGTTCTTCTGGTTAATAAGAATCTAATGAAGCCGGAGGAGTACCCGCAATCAATAATGGATCTGCTTGATTCAAAATACAAGGGTGAAACCATAGGCATGGCATATCCTGTATTCGGCACTACTGCAACCCACGCCGCTGCACTGTATGCCGTGTGGGGAAAAGACAAGGCAAGGGATTTCTTTAAAAAATTGAAAGAAAAAAACATTCAGATCGTGGACGGAAATTCCGTAGTACGCGACCAGGTTGCGGAAGGCAGGCTTTCAATGGGAATGACAGACACTGACGATGCGCTTGAGGCAGTCAAAAAAGGCAAGCCTGTTGAAATTGTGTTTTTAGATCAGAAGCAGGATGGCATGGGGACGCTTGTTATACCCAATACTGTGGCGCTCATTAAAAACGGCCCCAATCAGAAAGCAGGCAAAAAGCTCGTTGATTTTCTAATGAGCGCTGAAGCTGAGGCGATGCTGCTTGAAAAAGGATGGATTGACCTTCCTGCACACCGGGAAAACCAGAAATTAGCAAGAAATGCAGGGGTAAAAAATTTAAAGACTTCCTTTCAGGAAGTGTTTAGTGAGCTGGAGGCATCTAAAAGCGATATGCAAGCCTTGTTTGTAAGATGAGCAAGAGAAAAATATTTTTCAACCTGATACTTTTGGCGGCTTTTGCTGTTTTTGTGCTGGCGCCTTTGCTTGCTTTTGTGATCAGGCTTCCGAATGCCTTGTTAAGCCTTCAGTTGACAGAAGAAATAATTGCAAGGCGCTGCGGCCTTCTTGCAAAAAGCATTCTTTTATCGGCGTCAGCTGCGTTCATGTCCATGACAGGAGGGTTAATCTGCGCACTTTTTCTGTGGAAAAGGAATAATGCGTTTTTCAGCTCAATTAAAAAAATAATGCTGCTTTTCATACTTATTCCGCCATTTATCCATGCACAGGCATGGATTTTTTTCATGGACCGCTTAAACAGGGCGCTGGATTTCAGCGGGCTCCCTGCAAGCCTGTGGGTAGAATTTATGTGCTATTTGCCCCTGGTATGCGGGCTGGGGCTTTTGGGGCTTGAATATGTAAGGGCTGATTCGGTAGAGGCGGCTATGCTGGATTGCGGGGATAATGATGTTCTGTGGAGAATTGCGGTGCCGCATGCAATTCCTTCTGTTTTAGCCGGGGGAAGCCTGGTTTTCCTTCTAAGCATGGCTGACTACAGCATTCCGTCGGTTTTCAGGTACAATGTCTATGCTCTGGAGATATTTGCGGGTTTTAGCGCCACAAGCAACGCCGACGCGGCATTTGCTGCTTCGCTTCCTGTGCTTGCCGTAACTGTTTTTGTTGCTGTTTCCTATCTTGCGTGGTTTAAGGAAATCACACTGGAAGCTTCACACAGGAGTCAATTAAACCGAAAGCCTAAGGCAGCGCTTCCTTTAGAGGTTATCCTCGGTATATGCGGGGCGGCATTAATGCTTATGCAGATTGGCGTGCCTGTTTTTAATCTAATCCGCGAGGCTTTGTCTGCCAACACAGCCTTGATGATTTTAAAAAACGCTATTCCGGAAATCATCAACACCTTGGTTATAAGCATGGCTTCAGCTGCATTAAGCCTTATTCCGGGCTATGCAGCCGCAATGTGGATGCATTCAGGCAGCAAGCCGGGTCACGCCGTGTGGCTCACGCTATGCGTGCTGTTAGCTGTACCGTCATCCTTGACGGGTGTGGGATTGATCTTTTTTTGGAGCAACATTTGGGCCGGCGGACTTTACGGTACGGCTGCCATGCTTGTTCTGGCTGCTGTCAGCCGTTTTTCTCCTATTGCCGCTATTTTGATGTATGTGCAGATCAAAAGCCTGGACTATGAATTATTTGACGTGGCAAGGATATACGCAGGAAGGCAGGTTGACACATTGAAGAAGGTTTATCTTCCCCTTCTTTTGCCGGTTTTTTCTGCAACCTTTCTTATTATTTTTGCCCTTGCCTCAGGTGAGCTTGGGGCTACGCTGATGGTTGTGCCCGCGGGAATGGGTACATTGACCATGAAGATTTACAACTATCTGCATTTTGGGGCGGCGGATACTGTGGCTGTCCTATGTCTGGCGCAGATGACAATAGCGGTATTTGCTGGAATTGCAGGAGCATGGATTTTAAAGAAATGCTTCAATGGCAGGAGTGAAACAGTGTGAGAGTAAAAGTAAAGCATATATTTCAGATATTATTTTTAATAATAGTAGCGGGCTTGATGCTTTATGGGTTATACTGTGAGTGGAGCGCATGGTATAATAATTCAGACAGAAAAAAGGCCTCAGGCTTTGTGCAGGTGCGTCCTCCGAGTGACGTTGCCGCTATCGTTATAAAAGATAATATTGTCTGGGCAGGCGGAGCAAACGGTGTATACCGTATAGACCGCAATACCTGCAGCACAATCGGAAGATTTGGCAAGGAAGGCGAATATGCATATACAAGAGCACTTCTTGCCGACTCTGCGGGAAAGCTTTGGATAGGGCATGAGCGTGGCTTGACGTGTGTACATAAAGATACAGTAAAAACATATACAAAGGCCGACGGCTTGCCCGATGACAGGATTCAGTGCCTGATGCTTGCAGCGGATGGAGGAATATGGGGAGGAACCTGGGAAGGAGCGTTCCTTATAAAGCATGATGAAATTAAAACTATGTCTGTCAGGGATGGATTGCTTTGCAATATGGTAAATGTAATACTTGAAGATAAGGAAGGCGGCTTGTGGTTCGGCTCCTATGATGCCCCCAGAGGGGGAATAAGCGTGCTAAAAAACGGAGTGTGGCAATATTTCAATACGCAAAACGGATTGCCGCACAATAATGTAACTTCGATGATATGTGATGAAGAGGGAGGTGTGTGGGCCGGTACGGGATTGTTTGACCGGGGAGGCGCTGTCAGGTTCAAAAGAAGCGGAGACAAATTGGAGATAGCAGCTGTGCTGGAAAAAAAGGATGGTCTGGCAGGAGAAAAGGTTAGGTCTGTTTTTATCGACAGCAGGGGCAACTTGTGGTTTGGCTCGGAATATGACGGGATAGCTTTATTCGGCAAGAAGGGAAAGAGGGTATTTACAACAAAGGACGGTTTGACTGATAATGAGGTCAAGTGTATTGCAAAAGACCAAGAAGGCTATTTGTGGATGGGGACAAGGGACGGCGTTACAAGGATGTCAGGACGGTTGGGCGAGTGATTTCACCGAAGCTTCCGAAAATGTTTTTCACAGAGGAAGCTTAGTATTATTTATAGCTTAATGTATCATCAATGAAAGGGGAGGTTTATATGTCTGAGGCATCAAAGCAAACACAGGTTTCAAAATTCAGGACAGTATTCAATATGATGCTGTCTCCCGGCACAGCTATCAAAAAGGCTGTATCAGGTGTGCCCTTCTATTTTTCAATGCTGGTTTCGGGAACCGCCTTCGGACTTTTTTTCCTGCAGACCGGACTGGATATGTACAGGACAGGGCGTCAGCCGCTGCTCTTTGTGATTACCGCAGCCATTGCGGGAGCATTGTTCGGCATTACGGCAGTGCCGGCTATTTCAGCCATTCTGTGGGCTGTTTCCAAGCCGTTCGGCTGCAGCAAGAGCCTTACATGGGCAATAAAGGCATTTTGCTTAAGCTACAGCGGCGCACTGGTCTACTGCGTAATTGGCATTATAATATCGGTCTTTTTCGGTTGGAGGACAGCTGTAGCTTTTGGGGTTACAGGTGTAATGTGGGCGGTAGGACCAATGATTGCTACAATTAAAGAGATGATAGGCGGCAAGGTGCTCTTGTGCGTTATGCTCGCAGCTTTGGCAGGCAGCTCGGTGCTGCTTTGCTGGTCATTTCTGGGGAAAATCTGACGGGAGGAGGAAAAATAGTGGCAGTTAGAGAAATGGAAAGAATTAGCCAAGCAAACACCAGTGCAGACAATGAACCGGTCAATGACAGGCTTGGTCCTTTCAACGCTTTTCTAGGAACAATATCTTTCATCGCCTTTGGTGTTATTTCATACATGGATTTAAAAGCACCACTGGAAATTGCCAATATTGTGTTTGGTGCCATTGTGGGGCTGCTGGCCGGCTTTCTGTGCAAAAAGCTAATTTACTGGCTGATAGCACTGCTTAACAAGGATTTGAGACAGCAGCACGGAAAGGAAGCCATACTAAAGACGGTACACCGCAGCACTGTGTTCATGTTTCCCTTTGCGCTTATGCTGGCCCTGTCCACATTTTTGCTAGGATGGACCACAGGGGGAGTGTTCTTTTCAGCGGCGGTAATGAATACGGGGGTTATGGCTTCGGCGGAAATTGCGAAGCTAAAGGGTAAAGCGGCTATTAAGAACACAATTGTCACATCGGTATCGGCTTCAATTATTTCTTACAGTTGGCTGCTTTCAGCAGGATATCTTAAAAATGCACCGGGATTGTTGAAAAGCCTTGCAGGCTTTGTACTTCCATTAATGGGGGTGAAAATATGAGACTTGTTAAAAGATTGCTTGCGCTTTCTGCGGCGTTCATTCTGCTGTCCATGCAGCTTTTTCCATTGACAGCCAATGCCATGAGGGAAGCTGCACCAGATGAAAAGGTTATCGCACAAAGCGGCAGATGGCAGAACGAGATGAGCACAAATTTTTCGACGGGACAGACAAAGATATACTCAAGATACATCGGCAACACCAGCCAGAATGACAAAAAGCCGCCTGAACCCTTTAAGTTTTCAGTATTAACCGCAGTAAGGCTGACAAAAATACATATTGAGCACAATGTTTCAAAGAATAAAATTCCTCAAGGCGACAAGGATATAGCCATATCTGTAGATCTTGACGAAAAGGGGCCTGGTGCGGGAGTCAATAAGTTTTCAAATATTGTGGTCTCCATCACCTCGAAAGACGGAACAGTTTATGGCCCATTTTATGCTGAGCTGAACCTGGCGGGAATGTCGCAGGACTATGCACCTAAAACCGTTTGCGCAACTGTTTCATTCAACGGCAGCATGTTCCTGGAAAGGGGCAGTTATACACTCACCCTTGAAAATATGGACACAGCCATTTACAACAATGAAACAGGCAATGCTCCTGCCACGGTTATTGTGGGAATGGACAAGGAAAGATGGGAGAGTTATGAAAAAAGAAGGAATTCAGATATTTTAAAGGGCATAGGCAAGGAAGATGTTAAAAAGGACGAGAACGAGCGTGATGATAAACAACAAGACGGGCAAGGGGAAAACAAGGCAGATATAAAAAGTTCTGATGATGAAATCGACAAGATAATCGAAATAGGCAAGGAACTGGCAGCCAAGCAAAAAAAGGCTGAGGAGGAGAAAGAAAAACAGACGGGAGAAAAGCCCCAATTCAAGGAGGCTTTGTTTGAACTTACAGAAGAAGCCTACATCGATGAAATACAAACAGACCATTTCAATGGAGGGAATGGCTCTGCACCCGGAAGCATACAGCTTTTCAGCATTAATGACGACGGCTCTGTCAAGAAGAAGGAAGGACAATGGAATGCCAAGGGCTTAAAGGTAGATAAAACTCCAAATGCAGTTTGGTCGGCATCTCCTGATGTTGTGCTGCCGGCCGGCAAATACAAAATAGTGGACAGCAACACCAACACCCTTTCTTATGACAGCGCATCTTTGGAACCCATATTCTATGTTAGGGCAATTGACCCTCCGTCCTTCAACTTCACAGGCACCTATTTTATTGATATAAAAACTGCCGTGGCAAGCTCCCTGAACAAAAGTAAAATTGGGCAGGGAACGCCCTTTGACAGGCAAGGCTTTGAACTCACTGTCATTGACAGGGGCACGGTAATGGAATTAATCGGCAGGTATACCCAGGAAAAGAAAAAGGATATGTTTTTCCCTGAAAAAACCACAGGGTATGACTTCAAGGACGTACCCTTCAGCCAGCTGTGCGAGGTGACAAAAAGGGACAGAACCAAGGCTACGGCAGAGTTTAAATTGGATGTGAATCTTAAGAATCTGCCATATAAAGCACAGGTAGGCACTAATGTAATTTTTGACTTTGACTCTGAAGGCGGCATTCCAAAGGTTAAAGCAACAGGCAGTGCATTTTATTCAAGAGCATACAAAGAAGGCTATGGAGGGGACTTCAACACATACACAGTTAATATCAAGGGGCAGAGACATTCCGAACAGCTTCCGCATTATGTAACTGCCCAAATAAATGCAATGATAAACAACATAGGGAATATACCGGGGCCGGAATCTGCGGCTCAAGCTGCAATGGGAGCTATATTCCCATCTCTGGCAGCACTTGTGGTGCAAATAGGAATGACAATGAAAAAACCCAAATACATACCTCCTGAGCCCGAAGGCGGAGAAGGCGGCGAAGGAAAAGGCCCTGTACGTGATGGCTCCGATGGCTCAGACAGCACAGATGAATATGAAAATGAAGAAAATGAGTCAGAAGACAGCGAGGAGCAGACGGATGAAGGCTATGGAGCGCCATTGGATCCCTCGCAGCAGATTGAAGGCTTTGTAGCTGGTCAAAAGAGCGATTTGGAAAATGAAAGGGATGAATGGATAAGAAACTTGGAGGAGTCAAAGAAATCCGCAGACCCTTCAGATCCAAGAACCCAGGAGCTGCACAAGCAGTATGAGGATTATATAAACTACCTGAACGATAAGATTGAGGGTTTGAAGGCGCCTTCGGGAGATTCGTTGGGAGGACCAAGGACTGTAACTCTGCAATTCGACCATACAGGCAGAACGGCAGAGATAGCTTATGATCCCGAATCGGGAGGCTGGTACAATACCGAGTCCGGAAAACCGTTTGACATGGACAGATACCAGAGGGATGTCGCTCCAAAATTCCAAAGCACACGTGATTTCCTTGCAGAGCAGAGGAACAAGCTCGAGACAGGAGATAATGCTTTTGACAGGGCTATGAAGGCTCTGAT
>JAOACY010000011.1 GCA_026417615.1 Clostridia bacterium | reverse complement strand
TTACAGTATTAAACACAAGTGGTCCGGAAATGAGAATTGGTGATACCACCACGCTTTTCAACGACATGTGCTTCTTTGCGCCAGCTACCCTCATTGACAGACGGATAGATTGGGAGACTGTTGATTCCGCTGCCGTAAAAGGCACCTTGAACACAGGTGAATGCAAGGTTTCTGCAATTTTACGCTTCAATGAACAAGGTGAACTGATAGATTTTGTTTCCGATGACAGATACATGATACCACTTGACGGACCTGTTAAAAAGGCCACGTGGTCAACACCAATAAAAAGCTATAAGGAACTAGACGGGATTAAAGTCCCTGGCTATGGCGAAGCAGTTTGGAAACTCCCAGAAGGCGATTATTGTTATGCTAGATTCACAAAATATAAAAGAAATCGAGTATAACAGAAAAAGCTTTATTCCCCGCCGTTCTTTTTAGACTTAAGACAACTTCAAACGCCATAATTAAGATTTTAAATTTTGATGTTGAGGAGGATGTTTTTATGTCAATATTGACAAGTAATCATATCCCCCTGCTCCTGCCGAAACTTTTACAAGCTTGGGCCAAATTTCATCATCACTTTTCATATTCTTACTCTAATCACTGTTTGCAGCATCTGTGTATTTATCAGCCATATAAGAGCTTCTTACAAGGGGTGCTGAAGCCACATGCTTGAAACCAAGCTTGAGCGCTTCAATTCTATAATTTTCAAAAACATCCGGATGCACATACTCAACTATAGGGTGGTGATTTTTTGACGGCGCCAGATACTGCCCTACTGTTAGCAAATCACAACCATGCTTTCTCAAATCCCTGAATACCTGTATCACTTCTTCTTCGCTCTCTCCAAGCCCAACCATAATTCCTGATTTGGTATATATGTTTATGTCAGCATCCTTTACATTTCTCAAAAGCTCCAGCGAACGCTTATAAACAGCCATAGGCCTTACTTTCGGGTAAAGACGAGGAACTGTCTCCACATTATGATTGATTATCTCAGGCTTGGCATCAATTACTTTCATTAATGCAGAACTGTCCCCCTGGAAGTCAGGTATTAAAACCTCAACTACCACATTGCTGTTCAAGCGCTTTATCTCTCTGATTACCTCAGCGAAGTGACCTGCGCCTCCATCAGGCAGGTCATCCCTGGTGACAGAGGTGACCACTGCATGCTTCAAGCCAAGCTTAGCCGCAGCTTCGGCTACATGCCTCGGCTCATCAGGATCCACCGTCTCAGTCCGACCTTTTATAACATTGCAGAAGGTGCAATTTCTCGTACATACCTTGCCAAGTATAATAAACGTGGCAGTCCTTCTACCAAAGCATTCTGCCAGATTTGGGCAGTTAGCCTCCTCGCATACGGTGTGGAGAGAAAGCTTGCTCAAAAGCTCCACAACCTCCGTTGTATTCTGGTTTGACTTGACTCTAACCCTCAGCCATTCAGGCTTTTGCTGGTTCATCCGCCTGCACTTCCTTCAAGATTAATTATTTCATAAAGCTCTTGCTTGGCAAGATGTACAGGCTGTACATCAAAAACCTCGCAGAAACAAGACACCACAGTCCTGCACAATTGCTCAAAATCTACCGGCTTGCCCACCAGCTTCTGCACAGAAGTCACACCCTTGTCTGTTATTCCACAGGGTACGATCCAATTGAAATGGGAAAGATCAGTGTTTACATTAAAGGCAAAGCCATGCATGCTAATCCATTTCTTCACCGCAATACCTATTGCAGTAATTTTCTCATTGCCAACCCATACGCCTGTGTATTTTTTTTCATCCCGCTGAGCTTCAATAGCAAATTCCTTATTTAGAAGCCGTATAAATACTTCTTCAACCTTCCATACAAAATCCTTTATATCCTTTCCGAAATTGTTCAGATCCATGATAGGATAACCCACTATCTGTCCAGGGCCATGGTAGGTAACGTCACCGCCCCGGCTGACATTAAAAACTTCGACTCCCATGCCTTTCAATATGTCACGGGACAATAGTATATTTGAATCGCTGCCCCTTCTTCCCACTGTAAGTACAGGAGGGTGCTCAACAATAAGAAGTATATCCTCCGTTTTACCCTGATGCCTTAAATCAAGGAGTCTTTCCTGGAGCCTCAGTGCCTCTCCATATTCCATTTTTCCAAGATACGCAACATTAATCAACATAATTTAAACAGAGGGGACAGCGACCAGCAAATGGACAATAATATCATCCAAACGTCCATAACCCGCAAGCTGCCCCCGTCCTTTCTCAAATCGCTTTGGCATTAGCCAAGAGGTACTTTTCGGCTTCCGCACTCCACAGTCCGTTATTATTGTCAACAATTTCTGCAAGCTTGGCAAAAACCGGATCAGTCTTGCCCTTTTCGTTAAAGTCTACTATAGCTGTCAGTTCCATGTCAATATTGGTATAAATAAGCTTCTTTCCTCCGGGTATTTTAGGAAGATTCAAGGTAGTATCAACAACGCTGTTAAGCCCGCCTATATGCGTGACCATGGAAGATGGGTCTATTCTTCCTTTTGCCATCATATCCAAAGATTCAAGCATATCATCAGTATTCCCTCCGCTTGTTCCGACTACATGAGTTGAATTGTAATGCACGTTGTAAAAGTTGAATTCAGCAGAAAAAGCGGGATTGCTTGGCCCCGCAAAAAAATTCAGGCATCCGTCATGGGCAAGAATCCTGTCCCCCATTTCAACCACGGGCTTCACCGGAGCAAATACCATTACATCGTCATACCCCTTCCCGCCTGTTAGCGACATCAAATATTCCACAGGATTTTCCATGCCTGAAGTGTTAACATAAATTAAATTAACTCCGTTTTTTGCCGCTTCCTCAACGGTATAGATTGATGCCGCCCTTTGAAGCCTTGCTTCGTCAATGTCCGTAACAACCAGAAGGCCGGGCTTTTTGTCGCAGTGCAAAGCGTAGTCAATTGCACCAAGCCCCATGGGCCCTACTCCGGCAAGGATTGCCAAGTTTCCTCCTTCTACGATGCCCATGCTGTGTACATAACTGCCTTGGGTTGTATGGTATTGGGCATGATAAGTACCTACAATACATGACATTGGCTCAGCCAGCGAACCATAGAAGAATGCGTCCCCCTCATAGGGAAGCAGACAGCCCAGCTCCATAACAACATTGGGAATAACTATATATGTAGCACTTCCTCCTATATATCTGAAGGAATATCCCGGCGCCGCATATGGGTCATCCTTCTGGTTCAATGCAGGCTGGATGGAAAACTTGCTTCCCTCCTTGAACTTATCCTGCCACTTCTTGCCTACCTTTACTATTTCACCGCAAAACTCATGCCCAATAATAACAGGATTTTTGTCAATATCATCCGGAACTCTTTTATGCTCGCTCCCTTGAATAGCTGCCTTGTATGAAGACATGCAAATGCTGTCGGATATTATATGGGCCAGTATCTCATCGTCTTTAATTTCCGGGAGGTCAAATTCCTCCAGTCTCAAATCATTTTTTCCATATAGCCTTACTGCTTTGGTTTTCAATGTTTATCCCCCTCTCAATTCAATAGCCTTGTACTAATATATTACTATATATCCAGAATAAAATCAACATAAACAAATATAAATAAAAACATAGTCAAATTATTATAGACACATATCAACAATTGATGTATAATTCATATTGGAGTAATTAATAAAATCTTGCGGAGGTCAAAGAAAGAATGAGCAACAGTATTTCCTTGCTAATCGATAATTTAAACCACAGCGAAATGTCTAAAAGACTTGAGAGCCTTAAGCTGCTCATGGAAAAAATAAATCTTGGAGAGCTTCCCAAGCCAGTGACCGGTAACGATGTGAACAACCATATACATACTACTTACTCCTTCTCCCCCTATTCCCCTTCCAAAGCAGTCTGGATGGCATATAATTCAGGCCTTGCAACTGCAGGAATCATGGATCATGACTCAATAAGCGGGGCAAGGGAATTCATCCTGGCGGGCAAAATCGCAGGAATAGCAACAACAATAGGCGTAGAGTGCAGAGCTGATTTTTCAGGAACACCCTTAAACGGCAAAAGAATAAACAATCCCGACCAGGACTCCATAGCTTACATCGCTATTCACGGCATTCCCCACACACAGATAGACAGGGTTAAAAGCTTTTTCGCGCCTTATACCAAGCAAAGAAATATCAGAAACCGCAAAATGCTTAACAAAATAAACGAAATAACAGCTCCTTTGGAAATAAGCGTTGATTTTGACAAGGATGTGGTTCCATTGTCAAAAAGCCTTGAAGGCGGCAGCATAACTGAAAGGCATATTCTATACGCACTTTCCCTCAAGCTTATATGTGCTTTCGGCAAGGGTGACAAGCTTATAGATTTTCTGAAAAGCAAGCTGCAGCTTAATATCAGCAGGAAAATTGAAGGTTTCCTTTCGGATGTTGAAAACCCGCATTATGAATACGATCTTCTCGGTCTTCTAAAAAGTGAAATGGTATCCTCCTTCTATATAAAAGCCTCTTCCGAATGTCCCGATGTAAAGGAAGTCATAGAGCTTTCCAATAGCATCGGCGCCATATCGGCATATGCTTATTTAGGCGACGTTGGAGATTCTGTGACCGGAGATAAAAAAACGCAGAAGTTCGAGGACGATTACCTTGACCTCCTTTTTGAAGTAATAAAGGTTCTCGGTTTTAACGCAGTAACCTATATGCCTTCAAGAAATACCCTCGCCCAGCTTGCAAGGGTTAGGGAATTGTGCGACAGGTACGGCTTCTTCCAGATCAGCGGCGAGGATATCAATTCTTCTCGTCAGTCCTTTGTCTGTGAGGCTCAAAGAAATGAACTGTTCAATAACCTGCTGGATTCCACATGGGCGCTCATTGGCCATGAGCTTGAAGCTACGGAAGATTTGTCAAGGGGTATGTTTTCAAAGGAAACCTCATTAAAATACCCGGATCTTAACGACAGAATAAGGATTTACAAAGAAATCGGCTTGAAGGTGTGTGGCTGAAATGTTTGCTGTTGAAAGAAGAAACAGGATTATTTCTTTGCTCAATGAGAAAAAAAGCATACTGGTTCAGGAAACAGCTTCACTCTTTGGCGTGACAGAGGAAACCATCCGTCGCGACTTGAAGGAGCTGGAGCTTCAGGGACTTCTGACAAGGACGCATGGCGGCGCAGTTGCCATTGATGATTTGAAATCCGAATACCCGGTTGAAATCAGGCAGGGTATAAATATTGAAGGCAAAAACGTTATAGCAAGGGAAGCGGCAAAGCTTGTAAATGACGGAGAAACAATAATGATTGACGCAAGCACCTCCTCCCTTTTTCTTGCCAGACACCTGAAAGACAAAAAAAATCTCACTGTTATTACAAACGCAGAGAAAGTCGTGCTTGAGCTGTCTGAATGCGAGGATATTACAATCATATGCACAGGCGGTATCCTAAGGCAAAGAAGCATGTCCTATGTGGGCAGGGCTGCAGAAAAAGCTCTTGCGAACTACATAGCCGACAAGGTTTTCTTTTCATGCAAGGGCTTGCTTCCGAACAAGGGCCTTATGGATTCAAACGAACAGGAATCGGAAATAAAGAAAACCATGATAAATTGTTCCCAGAAGGTTATATTCCTATGCGATCATACGAAATTCGGCAAGGTTGGGTATGAAACAACCGTCAGTCTTGATGACGTGGACATAATAGTAACAGACTCGCCGCTTCCCGCAGAATGGTCAACTGCAATAAAAGAAAAAGGAGTTTTAATTATTGAAAGGGGAAAATCAAATGAGTAATAATGAGGCTTTGAGGCAAATCGTGGAAATATCAAACAAATACGGGGCTGATCCGGAGTATGTCCTTGCAGGTGGCGGAAATACCTCCTGCAAGGATGATAAATACCTTTACATAAAAGGTTCAGGAACTTCGCTTGCAGCAATAACCCAAGAGGGCTTTGTAAAAATGAGCAGGGCCGCTCTCGCAGGCTTATGGAGCAAGGACTATTCCAGCAATGATGAGGAAAGAGAAAAGCAGGTACTGGCAGACTTGATGGATGCGAGGGAAAAAACAGAATATTCCAAAAGGCCCAGCGTGGAAGTTCTCCTTCATGACCTGTTCCCCCAAAAATTCGTAGTTCATACTCATCCTGCGCTGGTAAACGGCATTGCATGCAGCCTTGACGGAGAAGCAGCAGTTAAGGAGCTATTCAACGACAGAGCCGTCTGGGTTGAGGAAATCAAGCCCGGTTATGTTCTTGCTGCCGCTGTGAAGAAAAAGCTGGAAGTTTACTTGGCTAAGACAGGAAGGCAGGCTGATATATTGATACTTCAAAACCATGGTGTGTTTGTTGCGGCAGATACAGCTTCTGGAATCGATGAAGCATATGCTTGTCTTATGAATTTAATTAAAAGTAAAATAAATGAAACACCAGATTTTTCTCCTGCAGAATTTGACAGAGAAAAGGCCGCTGCAATCGCCCCAGCCATCAGAATGCTGCTTATGGGTGACGGTGCAACATCCGTGGTAACCTTCATAACCAATAAAACAGTTAATAGACTTATTCAGGACAAGGAATCCTTTTCTCCTCTTTCGCAGCCATTTACTCCAGACCACATAGTTTACTGCAGGCATGAGTTTTTATTTGTACCTTCAGCCCACAGTATTGAAGAGCAATACAATGTTCTCTCCTGTGCAATTGAAGATTACAAGGCAAGAAACGGTTTTATGCCCAAGGTTGTTGCAGTAGAAAAGCTGGGCGTTTTCGCGTGGGGTCAAACGAAGAGCGAAGCGGATATCGCAAAAGAATTATTACTGGATGCAGTTAAAATATCGGTATATACCAAATCCTTCGGGGGGCCCAAATTCATGAGCAAGGAGCTGGTAAGCTTCATTTGCGGCTGGGAAGTAGAAAACTACAGAAAAAAGATATCCCTTTCAGGCCAAGGAAATAAAAGACTGAACGAAAAGATAGCGATAATCACCGGAAGCGCACAGGGCTTCGGCAAGGGCATTGCGGAAGAAATGGCGGCAGAAGGCGCAAGCATTGTTGTCGCCGATATCAATTTCGAGCTTGCCAGTGAGAACGCCAAAGCACTTTGTGAAAAATTCGGGCGAGGAAGGGCTATGGCAGTAAAGGTAAACGTGGGCGAGGAGGAAGATGTTAACAATATGGTTATTGACACCATACTGGAATATGGCGGACTCGATGTATTCGTAAGCAACGCAGGCATCCTGCGGGCAGGCGGCCTTGAGGAGATGGATCTCAAAACCTTCGAGCTTATGACCAGGATAAACTATACTGCTTATTTCATAGGCACCAAATATGCGTCAAGGCCTATGAAAATTCAGAGCAGATTCAACAGCAAATATTACATGGATATAATCCAGATAAATTCCAAATCAGGGCTTTCAGGCAGCAACAAGAATTTTGCCTATGCCGGTGGAAAATTCGGCGGGATTGGCCTTACCCAGAGCTTTGCCATGGAGCTGGTGGAATACAGGATTAAGGTGAATTCCATCTGCCCAGGCAACTTCTTTGATGGTCCTTTGTGGTCGGATCCCGAAAATGGGCTCTTTGTCCAGTACTTAAGAACCGGCAAGGTTCCGGGGGCAAAATCCATAGAGGATGTAAAGAAATTCTATGAAGCCAAGGTCCCACTTGGCAGAGGCTGCGAAGTCAAGGATGTCGCCAGGGCCATATTCTATATAATCGAACAGGAATATGAAACAGGCCAGGCAGTACCCGTGACCGGAGGGCAGAACATGCTGAAGTAATCAAAGGGACAGTTCTTAATCGCAAAGAACTGTCCCTACTTTTGCCTTGACTGAACATGCATACTCTGTGGGCGACATTCCTACGGCTTTTTTAAAGTGCTTTGAAAAATGGTGAACAGATTTATACCCCAGTTTATCAGCTGTTTCCGTGAAATTCATGCCTGACTGTCTTATCAAGCTTTTAGCCTGCTCAATTTTTAATCTTCTGTAATATTCCATGACGCCCAAACCGGTTTTCGCCTTGAAAAGAACTTTAAGATTAGTCCTTCCCAAGCCCGAATAGCTGCAGACATCCTTAAAAGATATATTTTCATATATATGTTTTTCAAGATATTCAATTATTCTTGAAACAGTATCCGTATCGGAGCGCTCTTTGGTTGACTTGGATATTCTTTCGTTTTTGCTGATTGCGCAATTCTTTCTTATAAGGCTTATCAGAAAATGCTCAAGAGTTATTTTAACCATTTGCTCGCTTGCAAAATTCTGAACGCTTCTTCTTTCAAGCTGCAACAAATTAGGATCATTAAGCCTTGATGAAAACGCATCTTTTGCCTCTTTAATTATTATGGCCAGAAGATTCTTTTCCTCATCTCCTATTTTTATAATCTTATTTTTAAAAAAGCTCATATTTTTTGAATTGCAAACAAAAGCCATAACTATAAGATTTGGGGCTACCTTTCCATTAGCCCACAGGTTGTGGAATTCGTTCGGCTTATGAAAAATAACTTCGCCCTGCTTTAGCTTATATCCTAAGTCATCAGCCATTACTTCTACTTCACCCTTGTCAACATATAAAAACTCCCAAAAATCATGTGCTTCACCTTCAAACACATAGTCCTTGGCGTATTCAAAATAGTGTATTGAAACAATGTGCTTTACAATAAGCTCTTCTTTTAAGGCTGTCTTAATATAACTCATATTAAACAATCACCCAATTCCAACTCATACAATGCTTAATTATATATTATCTTAAAAATAAGCAAAAGTCTTAAAAAATAGAAAATATAAATGTCTAAATATATAAAAAAATGGTTCATCAATAAATTTTGTGCCAGAAAGCAACCTGGCAGTGTCAACTGGTAATAACAAGAAAATTCTTGCTTGACGTTACCAGCGATATGGAAACTTAATTTTGTAAGTTTCCCGAAAGTTTTAATATAGTGGGGTAAAACTCCTGTAAATGATATTTATTCCAGACAGGATAGTCGCAATACCCCTATGTACCTTGACAACCGATAAACTTAAGAAGCACATTCAAGCTGTAGGCGGATTTTGAAGTTGGTGTCATTCCTGTAGCCATAGGCTCGACGCTTTATATTCTTAATCTTATGGTTGAGTCCCTCTGTAGGCCCGTTGATAATCTTGCAGTCGTAGTAGTTTAAAATGTACTCACGCCAATGGTCAAGAGTCTTACAGAAGGTCTGGAGTTCAGGAATTCCGCTCTCTGCAACAAGCTCTTTGAAGTAATCCAGGAAGGCTGCTGCGTTGCCCTTTGTATTTATGGTGAAGAACTTGCGGAATTCTTCCTTTAGAGCAAAGCAGTCACCAAGCTTTGGAGATTCATCACATACTTTTAATAACGTTTCCATCTCTTGTGCAGTGAGGTCTTCAAAGTTCTTCAACAGGGCCCAGCGGATGCCGAACACCTTGTTTTTATCTCCTTCTTCTTTTCTTGCTTTGTTCTGGATGTGCTTGCGTGCATCATCTACCAGTTTGTGAAATAATTGAGCTATATGAAACCGGTCAATGACAGGCTTGGCATTGGGAAGAGCGTTAAGGACACAGCTGCAATAACTGCGGCTCATGTCCATGGCCACCGCCTTGATATTCTGCTTGAAATCATCTGGTAAAGCATTGAGGTAGGGGATAACTTCACCTTTGGTCCTTCCCTCAATAATGTCGATCAGGCGATTAGTGGACAGGTCATAGATAGCAGTATTGTAATCGTGCCCTTTCCTCACTGCAAAGTCATCAATGCCCAGATACTCTGTTTCTACCGGATCTCTGCTGTCAATTTCCTGC
>JAOACY010000045.1 GCA_026417615.1 Clostridia bacterium | reverse complement strand
AAGAAGGCTGCCGCCTTTTTTAGGATTTCTATTTCTTCCTTTAAAGTTTCATTTTCTCTTTTTAGCCTTCTGATTTCTGCATCTTCAGGCTTTAAGTTCCCACTCCCGGGAAATGCATTTTCTGCATCCTGCTTGAATTCCCCAATCCATTTGTATATAGTATTTTCATGGATGCCAAGTTCCCTTGATAAAACCGGCACCTTTTGGCCCTGTTCCTTGACACGGCGTATTACCTCGATTTTGAAGTTCTTGTCATACCTTTTTACTGACATCTTGGACACCTCCGTTGATTTTATTATACCAGCCGTTCTATGTGTCCATCAAATCGGGGTAAGTTCAAATTGAAAATGTTTCTGTAAGCAAAGAAATTGTTTCCTTGGTTAGAAATTACGTAAAAGATGGTTTTTACAAGCAGGACGAGGACTACAAATTTGAACTGCTTGGTGAAATGGTAAAGCTCATGTGTCAATATTACGAGGCGGAAGCGTCAATAATACAAAAGGCTGAAAGCAACGGCTACGATCCTACAACTAAAACTATGTATCTACTAAATACAAGCATTATATCTTGTCTACATGAATTAAGACACCACTTACAGCATGTAATAGGTAAGCGTAAAGAGGGGTTAACGGCAGAGCAGGACGCACACGCATGGAGTATTAGAGCTTTTGCCAAAGCCTGCCCTAACATGTTTCTAAAAGCAGTTAAAGAGGGGCGAATTTGGGCGCTTGTATGGGACGAGGAAACGGGGCAAGTTATAAATAATCCAATTTATTCACAGATACAATAATAAAGTATTGAATGAAAAAGCTCCGCATTTGATTACGGAGCTTTTTGTTATTTTTGTGCAGCTACAACAAACATTCTATCGGTATCTACCTCAACTATTGTCTTCAGTTTAACCTTTTCAAAGTATCCTTTTATTATTTCAATGTGGGGTAAATCATCGCTTGCCACCACATCAGATGCTTTTCTATGTAGGTTGCTAATAGCTTCCCTGCTTTGAGAATGGCATATTGCTATTGTGCCCCCATCTTTCAAATATGTACTCAGTTTATGTATTGCAGCTTGCTTATCTGAAAAATGAGGAAAAACAGAATAGCAAACTATACAATCATAGTATTCAGTTGGTATATCTGCTATTAGAACATCGCCTTCAATATATTTTACGTTGGGGAATTGATATTTGCTTTTTGCCACTGCTATCATTTTGTCGGCAACATCAATGGCAGTAATTTCTCCAGCATTTCCAACTCTATCATGTAAAAATGGTATAAGTATGCCTGTTCCTGTTCCAACATCAAGCACCTTGCAGCTTTCCTTAATTTTTACCAAATCAAGTATTTCATTGATTTTACCAGCGTCATGTAAACAAATACTATCCCATTTTTCTGCCATTGTGTTAAAAAAGTCCTTTTGGCTCAATTATACCGCCTCGCTTTGTATCAGTTTGTTTTTTGCTAAAACTATAATAATTGCCGGAATAAACACCAATTGTATTATTATTCCGGGAACCCCTTGGGTTACTGCGCCCGTTATAAAAATAAACGGACTTGGAAGTTTTGCCATAAAGAATGTAGCAAGCACCCAAACTACTAAAGCCGATACTATCCTGCCGATCACCATGCTGGAAATAAGTGATATGTAGATATTGATTTTAAATTTGCGGTACATAATACTAGATACTGCTGCATACATTGCCAGCTCAAAAACCATAAACGGAAGAACAGGAAACATAGGTGGCATACCTGTAAACACCGAGCTTAGTATTGGTGTCAAAACTCCTACTGCTACAGCATAGGGCAGGCTTAATACAAACCCGGCTATAAGTATTGGAATGTGCATTGGTAAAAAGGTTGAGCCAGCGCCAAACATATGAAAAAATGTTGGCAACACTAAGCCTAGTGCTATGAATAACCCCGATAATACTGTTTCTCTTACTGATTTGTTTTGCATTTAAAAGACCCCTTTCAAATATTGAATTATAATATAAAAAAAACCACAAAAAGAGCTATTTTCTAATAGCGTCCCTTCATGGTTTAATTCCTGAGTTTGAAGCATAGCTTATATCAAAGCCTTCTTGGCTTATTCATTTGCCTTAGATTTACTTTTTGGTAATACTTTCTCTAACAAAATTTTATGTTCTACTAATGCCATTTCCTTTATTTTCGCTTTTACTATTTTCTGCTGTCCGAAAATATTTTCAAGTACAATTCTACCCTTTTCGGGTTTAACTTTATCTACCATTTCCAAGAGCAGCGATTCCTTTCCGTCCTCATCCATCAAATATACATTGGCTTCACACATATAATCACCTCATCAAATAACCTTTAACAATTTTTACTGCGCTATCTATATGGTGGGGAAGTGGTTCGCTTTTTACACCAACAACCTCTATATTGCACCTGTTCAATGGGATTAAAACCTTTTTTGCAGGGCTTTCCGCTATAGCACGAGCCATTTGTGGAGTTAATTCACCCATCATAGAATTTGCTGCAATAATTCCGATAGTGCCAACAATAATATCCATTTTCCCAACGTTATACACTATAGCATTTTCCCCGGAAGCACCCTCATTAGCTCCAGCTTTCATCATAAGAGCAGCAGCCAAAGCATTTGTGCCTAATGCTATAATATCTATATCCTCTGATAACTCATGGCGCAGCTTTTCAACAAGGGCTTTGCCGATCCCTCCACCTTGTCCGTCAATTACCGCAACTTTCATAGTACCCCCAATAGAAAACCGTTTAATAAATAAAAACCATAAAAAAGCTACTTCATATAGCGCTCCTTCATGGTTTCATATACTTTGGTAACAATTACTATTATGTTTAAAGCCTTCTTGACTCTAGTTTACGGGAATAAATATAACACAAAATATTGTTAGCGTCAATCGACATAAATCACTTTAAGGTTTTATTACATAAAAAAGCCAAAAGTTTATAAAGTTATTATATGGAAAAAGGAGAGTTTATACACTCTCCTTTTCTCATTGGTCGGGATAACAGGATTCGAACCTGCGACCTCTTGCTCCCGAAGCAAGCGCGCTAGCCAAACTGCGCTACATCCCGGTTATGAAGCAGCGTCAAAGCGAATTGACTTCTGCACTTTTAGTATAACTTTTCGAGGTTGTGTAACATCATCGGTTGCCCTACCAGCTGAGCTACACCCCGTTCAAAAAGAACAATATATATTATAATGCAATCCAATTTAAAGCACAAGAGGTTTTGGCTCATATTTTATGCCATTTATAGCCTGAATGCAGCGTAAGCAAAATCATATATGTCGCAAAAATTATTACATTTAACTTTTTCCATGTAATATATTTATTGCATTTATTATAGTTGTTAATAGGCGTATTGCTAAAAAGTGCATAATTGGGTATTATATGATTAAATAATGATTAAAGAGGAAAACAGTTTGAGTATTAGAATTAGCGATGAAATATTGCAAAGTGTGGAAAAGCCTTCACGATATACAGGAAATGAGTGGAATTCAGTACAGAAGAACCTTGACGGCATAGACATCCGTTTTGCTTTTTGTTTCCCGGATGTATACGAGGTGGGGATGTCTCACCTGGGGATGAAAATACTTTACCACCTTCTCAACGAGAGAAAGGATGTATACTGCGAAAGGGTATTTGCTCCCTGGGTGGATATGGAAGAAAGAATGCGTCGGCATGATATCCCTTTGTTCTCCCTTGAAACAAAGACCCCTCTTAAGGAATTTGATATTGTTGGATTTACACTGCAGTATGAGATGAGCTATACCAATATAATAAATATGCTGGACCTTGGAAAAGTCCCCATAAGGGCGGAGGATAGAAGCCTTTCCGATCCTTTTGTTTGCGCTGGGGGGCCATGCGCCTACAATCCAGAGCCCCTTTCAGTCATAATAGACTTTTTCATGCTGGGTGAGGGAGAAGACATAATACTTGAGGTGATGGATGCGTATGGTAAATGGAAAAAGTCCGGCTCATCAAGGGAAAGCTTTCTGGAGAGCATTGCGTCAATAGATGGAGTTTATGTGCCTCGCTGTTATGATATACAGTACAATAACAATGGAATTATAAAGAGCATACGCCCCATCAACGCCAAATATCCTGAAAGGATAAGGAAAAGAATAGTAAAGGTTCTTGACAGCGCATATTTTCCAGACAGGATTATTGTGCCGTTTACGGATATTGTACATGACAGGATAATGCTTGAGCTTTTCAGAGGATGCACGCATGGCTGCAGATTCTGTCAGGCCGGATTTATATACAGGCCTGTAAGGGAAAGAACCCCGGGCAAGCTTTTGGAGCTTGCGGGAAAGCTTCAGCAAAGCACAGGCTATGAGGAGATATCACTGACCTCTCTGAGCACCAGCGATTTTACGGGCTTAAAGGAACTTACGGACGGCTTGATAAAGGAGATGGAGCCACGGAAGGTGAATCTTTCATTGCCCTCCCTGAGGGTTGACAATTTCTCTCTGGAGCTTATGGAAAAAGCCCAGAAGGTAAGAAAGAGCGGTTTGACCTTCGCTCCCGAGGCCGGCACACAAAGGCTGAGGGATGTTATAAACAAGGGGGTCACGGAAGAGGATCTTATTGCTTCAGTATCCACTGCCTTCAGCGGCGGCTGGAACAATGTGAAGCTTTATTTCATGCTGGGACTGCCTTCGGAGTCCATGGAGGATGTGGAAGGGATAGCCATCCTTGGTTGCAGGGTGGTTGATGAATATATGAAGCTGCCAAAGGAGAAAAGAAGGAAAGGCCTGAATGTGACCATAAGCACTTCATCTTTTGTGCCCAAACCCTTTACGCCATTCCAGTGGGAGGCACAGGACAGCATCGAAGTCCTTAAGGAAAAGCAGGTGTTCTTAAGAAGCAAAATAAAAAGCAAGCATATAACATACAACTGGCATGATCCGGAATTGAGCTTTTTAGAATCAGTTTTTGCAAGGGGTGATAGAAGAGTAGGAGAAGTATTGATACGGGCATGGGAGAAGGGCTGCAGGTTTGACAGCTGGGGAGAGCATTTCAAGTTTGACAGATGGCTTCAGGCATTTGAAGAATGCGGTGTGGATCCTCACTTTTATGCCAACAGGAAGAGGGAGTTTGATGAAGTCCTGCCTTGGGACCACATTGATACAGGAGTATCGAAAAAGTTTTTAATCAAGGAAAACGAAAAAGCCTTCAGGGGAGAAACCACCCAAAACTGCAGAATGAATTGCTCAGGATGCGGGGCTGCCGCTTTCGGGGGAGGTGTTTGCGTTGAATAACCTGCGTATCAGATTTGTAAGGGGGGAAGAGGTAAAGTATATCTCTCACCTGGATTTGATGAAGGTTTTCGAGAGAGCCGCAAGACGCTCAAATATACCTGTTGCATACTCCCAGGGCTTCAATCCGCATCCGAATATAGTTTTTGGCTTGCCCTTGTCTGTGGGGGTTACGAGTGAAGCTGAGTATGCTGATATTGAATTGTCAGAGCGCATGGAGGCTGAAGATTTTATCTTAAAACTCAATATGTCTCTGCCGAGAGGTTTGTATATCACAGAGGTTGCATACAGGACAACAAAATCCAACATTATGGCAATAATATCAAGGGCGGATTATTCCTTGGTTGTTGCAGGAACATCAAAGGAGGGTATAAATTCTATCAGCCTTAAAATAAACGAGCTGATGGAAAAGCCCGAGATAATAATAAAAAAGGAAAGCAAGAGCGGAGCAAGGCATGTGGATATAAGACCAATGATTCACAGACTGGAAATTTCCACAGAGTGTAAGAATGTATTTTTGCTTGATTATATCGACAGCTTGCTTGAAGGCTTTACGGGTGGAACAAAATACACAAGGCAGGAAATAAATTGCCTTAATACCAGGCTTAGCGCAGGGAGTGCAGCAAACCTTAAGCCTGAGCTGGTGGTTTTGGCGCTGAACCAGTTGTCTGATGTGGAAATAAGATTGTTAAAAATTCATCGGACCGGGCTTTATGTAGAAAGGGATGGTAGAATTTACGCTCCGTTGGAGCATAATGTCCTCTGAGGGGTGTGAGGAGGTAGAAATGGTAAATGAAATAGTGGTTGACGTTCAATTGCAGGAGACAAGAGTTGCGCTGCTGGAAGATAAGGAGCTTGTTGAAATATACATTGAGCGGCCGTGTGCGGAAAGACTTGTAGGAAACATATACAGAGGCAGGGTCAGCAGTGTTCTGCCAGGTATGCAGGCGGCATTTATTGATATAGGTTATGAGAAAAACGCTTTTTTATATGTTGGTGATGCTGTTTCCCAAAGGGAATATTCCGATGATGAGGATGAACTGTATCAGGAATTGCGAGGGCACA
Organism: Clostridia bacterium; assembly: GCA_026417615.1. Taxonomy (GTDB): domain Bacteria; phylum Bacillota; class Clostridia; order Acetivibrionales; family JAFADI01; genus SKW22. The sequence continues at coordinate 4,253 of JAOACY010000045.1, read as the reverse complement.
ATATAGATGAAATTCTAAGGCCAGGGCAGGAAATAACCGTTCAGGTCATTAAGGAGCCTATAGGCACAAAGGGGCCAAGGGTTACGACCCATATAACCCTTCCCGGAAGACACCTTGTTTTGCTGCCGAATGCAGACTATGTGGGGGTATCCAGAAGAATAGAAAACGATCAGGAAAGATGCAAGCTTAAAAAAATCGCCGAAAAAATCAAGCCGAAGGGCATGGGCTTGATAGTAAGGACTGTATCTGAAGGAAAGCACGAGGAAGATTTTTCTCACGATCTGAATTTTTTGTTGAAGCTCTGGGAAAAAATTAAGCAGAAGGAGTTCAGCGGACCTGTACCAAGATGCATTCATAAGGATTTGAACCTTATATACAGAGCGGTCAGGGATTTTTTCACAAGGGATGTGGATAAGTTCGTTATAAATGACAGGCAGCAGCACTCGAAAGTTCTTGAGCTGGTGGAAATGATATCACCTGCGCTAAAAATGAAGGTTGAGTACTTTAGCAAAAACTATGATCTTTTTGAATATTACCAGATAGAGTCCAAGATATCCAAGGCCTTGGCGCGCAAGGTCTGGCTGAAAAACGGAGGGTACCTGGTTATTGACAGAACGGAGGCGCTGACTGTTATTGATGTAAATACAGGAAAGTTTGTCGGCGCAAGTAACCTTGAAGACACAGTTTTGAAAACCAATTTGGAGGCGGCTAAGGAAATTGCCAAGCAGCTCAGGCTCCGCGACATAGGAGGCATAATAGTCATTGACTTCATTGACATGAAGGAGCATGAACACCAGCACATGGTTCTGGATACTCTCAAGAATTCACTGAAGAAGGACCGTACAAAGACAACGGTGCTTGGGATGACCAGCCTGGGATTGATTGAGATGACCAGGAAGAAGGTCAGACAGGGACTTTCATCAATGATGCATATTGACTGCCCGTATTGTGACGGGACAGGCAAAATTCTTTCTCCTGAGGCTGTTGCCAGGAATGTGGAAAAGGAAATCAAAAATTACTTCAGTCAGACTATAGCAAATGCGATACAGGTGGAGGTACACCCAACCGTAGCTCAGGTGCTGACAGGCATGGATGGGCACAACCTGGCTGAGATGGAGAAGGCTTACGGCAAGAAGATAGTTATTAAGGCTTCACATGAAATAAAGCATGAAGAAATGAAAATAAGAGAGATTGACATTGATTCCTTGGTATGTTAGAATAATTCGGTAGCCGCACGGCAAAGGCCAAAAAATGCAAGTTTTCGCTTGCTGCCTTATGTCGGCGAGACTGGGATAGGGAGGTGCTTTATGTACGCTATAATTGAAACCGGCGGAAAGCAGTACAGAGTTCAGGAAGGCGATGTTGTTTTTATTGAAAAGCTCGTTGCTGATGAAGGTTCAGTAGTTACTTTTGACAAGGTTCTTGCAGTATCAAAGGAAAACACTGTTACTTTCGGAACGCCTGTAGTAGATGCAGCCAGTGTCAGCGGCAAGGTTCTCGGCCATGGCAAGGGAAGCAAGGTTATTATTTTCAAGTATAAGCCGAAGAAAGGCTATAGAAGAAAGCAAGGACACAGACAGCCATATACAAAAGTACAGATTGAAAAGATAAATGCGTGATTGCCGGTGACCTGACATGATCAAGGCACGCATATTTAGGGATAAGACGGGATTGATCCGGGGCTTTTGCATCGAAGGACATGCGGGCTACGGGAAAAAAGGCAGTGATATAGTGTGCGCGGCAGTATCGGCAATTGCTTATACAGCAGTCGGAGCACTTGATGAACTGGCTGGGATCAGGGGCTTTTCCGAAGAAGACGGGCACATGGCTTGTTCCTTGCCTCAAGACTTAAGCTTTGAGGCAAAGGAAAAGGCGGAGATAATCTTAAAGGCAATGTATATTGGTTTGAAGCAGGTAGAATATTCATACAAAAAGTTCGTTTCGGTTTTGGATGAGGAGGTGTAATCCTAATGATTAAGATAAATCTTCAGCTCTTCGCTCACAAGAAGGGTGTGGGCAGCTCAAGAAACGGCCGTGACAGCGAATCTAAAAGACTCGGTGTCAAAAGAGGCGATGGTCAGTTTGTTCTTGCAGGAAATATACTTGTAAGGCAGAGGGGAACTAAAATCCATCCCGGAGAAAACGTAGGCAAGGGCAGTGACGATACACTTTTTGCCATGGTTGACGGAAGAGTTAAGTTCTCAAGATTAGGCAAGGACAGGAAACAGGTCAGCATAATCAATGCGTGACCTCAAAATTAAAGAATAATGAATGGTCCCGGCTTTTGCCGGGATTTATTTTTATATTAGGGACATAATAAGAAAGTGGACATATCTGTGTGTAGTATAAGGTATTCCTTTTTTGTTGAGGAATGTCCCATTTTGATAATCATCAAAGCAGTTAGTTTAGCAGTCGTTTTAAGAGAGGATTTAAAATGTTTATTGATAGCGCGCGGATATTTGTAAAGGCCGGAAACGGAGGCAACGGGGCTGTTTCCTTCCACAGGGAAAAGTACGTTGCCGCAGGAGGGCCTGACGGCGGAGACGGAGGAAAAGGCGGAGACGTTATTTTCATTGTTGAACAGGGAATCAGGACTCTTGCCGATTTCAGATATATAAAGCATTATAAGGCCGAATCGGGGCAGGACGGAGGAGCGGCCAACTGTTCGGGCAAAGGCGGACAGGACCTTTATATCAAGGTTCCTGCGGGGACCTTGGTGAAAGACGAGGAAACTGGTTTGATTCTTGCAGACCTCACCAAAGAGGGGCAAACTGCCGTTATAGCCAAAGGGGGAAAAGGCGGTGCGGGAAACCAGCATTTCGCCACACCCACAAGGCAGGTTCCAAACTTCGCAAAAAGCGGCACTCCCGGAGAGGAAAGATGGGTGCTGCTTGAACTGAAGCTTCTTGCGGATGTGGGTCTCATTGGCTTTCCCAATGTCGGCAAGTCTACCATACTTTCCATGGTTTCAGCTGCAAAGCCAAAGATTGCAAACTACCATTTTACCACAATTGAACCGAATCTGGGTGTTGTAAGGATTGAAGACGGAAAAAGCTTTGTGATAGCGGATATACCGGGGTTGATTGAAGGCGCTCACCAAGGTGTCGGACTTGGACATGAGTTTTTGAAGCATGTTGAGAGAACGAAGCTGCTGATCCATGTTGTTGATGTTTCAGGCATTGAGGGGCGCGACCCTGTAGAAGACTTTGAGGTCATCAACAGGGAGCTTAAAGAATATAATGAGCTGCTGGCGTCCAGGCCTCAAGTCGTTGCTGCAAACAAAACCGACATAATGGAGAATCAGGCTGACCTTGAAAGATTCGCAAAGTATGTGGAGGGAAAGGGCTACAAGCTGTTTCCCATATCCGCAGCTACCAATAAAGGCTTAAAGGAGCTTCTTTACTATGTTTCAGACCAGCTTGACACTCTTCCGGAAACGATCCTGACAAGCGAGGAAGACGCTGAAGTTGTGTACAAGGCAGAAGAGGAAAAGCCCTTTGAAATTAGCAAAGAAAACGGAGTGTATGTTGTTGACGGACCATGGGTCAGGAGGCTTGTTTCATCTACGAATTTCAACGACTATGAGTCTTTGCAATACTTTCAGAGAGCCATTAAGAAGAAAGGCATTGTGCGGGCTCTGGAGGATATGGGTGTAAACGAGGGAGATGTGGTAAGAATGCATGACTTTGAGTTCGAATACGTGCGTTGAATTGTGTGTAGACAAAAATATAATGTTTATTGTAAAATATATATGTATTAAAAAAAATACCTTTGACGGAGGGCTGCAAGAAAGGTCTATGGAGTGTCTTAACTGTGGAAACTGCAAGAGCACAAATGTAACGTATTTTTGTCTGCTAAAGAATGATTTTGTTCTGAATGAAAACATTCAATCCGTGACGGTTGAGAAGAACAGATCAGGATGGAAAAAGGGAGACCCGAACTACGAGATACATAGAAGGAAGACACGAAAGGAAGTTGAGGTTTAAATAAAATGATGTGAGGATAGAAGCATTACATTCTATCCTTTTTATCTGGTGTCAGGAGACAAACAGAAAAGGCGGAGGCCAGAAACCAGATTGTACTATTCACCCCGGCAGATCTGATTATATAGATTACGATAAATAGCTTACATTGAGGAGAAAAGTGATTGTTCAAAGGCATTTCAATAGCATCGAAAAGATGAATTCGGGGGAAATGTCTTTAGTGAACGAGCATGAATTCACTTTTCTCAGAGGTATTCCTTACGGGTCGGT
>JAOACY010000103.1 GCA_026417615.1 Clostridia bacterium | reverse complement strand
ATCCGATACACCCCCTTTATTATTTTGTAATGGCGTATAAAACAATAAGGGGTTTATCGGATTTTTTGTACCCTTTTTACCAGCACTTTGCCAAGGTACTTTATGGAATTATCAATGTGCCACAAAATTTATTGTTGAACCAAAAATAATTTTTATTGAATAACGCTAAAGTGCAGTGACATATTTGCTCATGCGTATCAAAGGTGTTATATTTGCACTTGAGTATGTCACCATAAGGGATAGCACTCCTAATCAGGACTGTGTCCACATAAAATGTTGTTTCTTGAAAGCCCCAATTTAAACAGAGAAATGAGCGGGAGATAAATAGTCTTATCCCTCTCATTTCTCCACTCTAATTAAGAATTATCCCATTTTATTTCTTTTTCATTTTAATAATAACTGCAAATATTGCCGCTATAAGAAGAATCACTAAAGAAATAATAAATATGTTCTTATTGCTGTTTATTTTACCAACATTTTTATCTGAACTATTTTTCGAATTAACAGTTTGCTCTTTTTCACTTTTTTTTATTTCAGTTCCATCTGCGTAAAATGCAAGAACAGCGTCAGATCTAATCAGCTTATCAAAGGATTCCGGCCAGCTTTCCGAATATTTTGCCGGGAAAAGCCTTGCACAGTTATCTGAAGCAATCCCATAGGTGAAGCATTTATCCCCTTCATCGCTCCAAGCAGCCAGCCAGTATGAATTGTTTTCGGTAATTTCAATTCTTTCTTTTAAAGCAAAATCATTCCATCCGCTACTTGTGCCTTTTTTTTCTTCTGTAGTCCCAAGAAGCTTTCCGGGTGCTCCGTTATTATCTGAATAGATAGCACATTTTATACTCCCTTGAGTTCCTGTTACCTTAAGCTTGATTTTATCCGCAAGTATGCTTTTTGAAGCCTTGTACATGCATAAATGAATATCTCCGTAAAGGGCATCCTGTTCTTCGCCTTCACCGGAAAAACCTAATATCATTCCTGCATTCATATTTGTTTTAAACGGTACCGCAGGCCCACTGGCTTCTTTTTTAAGTATATCGTATAAATCTATTCCTGTTAACTCGCCCCCGAATTCATAAGCCCCTATATCCGGAGCACCGCCTATAGTTCTCTTATTTCCATTCAAGTCTTTTTCCGGTGCATTTTTCGCATATCCTGAATCAATAGCAGGGCTTCCTTCCGAAAGCATGAAATTGGCTGCCCTTAAGTGCTTTGATGGTGAAATAATGCCCGCCGCTTTAAAGTCGCCAGTGTTGAAAATTTTATTGTTTCCTTCGGAAAATGCCTTGGAATTGTCAATATTTATTTTTGTTTTTCCTGCAGCAATATTGCATTTTGCTACAATATCCAATGCAAGATTGAATTTAATGGCAAACATATTCGGATCAGTGCTGACTGCAAGGTTATTGTATATCTGGCAATGTGAAGACTCAGCTATACTAAGCTCCGCAGCATCGCTGAAAAAATTCTTTGTTACATAGCCGTTCCCCCATACGGTATTGTTTCTTACCACGACATTATCGGACAAGAATACTGAAATGCCTGCTCCTCCGTTGTTAAAGCAAAGATTGTTTTCAACAAGCGCCCCCTTTGTATATTCAGGATATCCTTTTTGCTGAGTCCATTTAAAATCGTCTATTATTATCCCATTTCCGTCAGTAGGCTTTCCTACACCAGGAAAGTTCTGCCTGCATTCGTTTTTGAAGCTGATGTTGTTCCTAATTATTATTCCCGGGCCTTTGCTTTCATCCATTTTTTTAGGATGCCATACGGATATCCCGCTTCCGTTGTTCGGATTAAGCTTGGCGTTTCCGTAGGTTATATTCCCTTCAACCAGCACATTGTCTGAATAATTCGGCTGAATACCGCTGCTTCCGCAATTATGAACAATATTATCCCTTATGGTCAGATAATTGTTGTTTTCTCCACAAATCCCAAAATATATGCTTGGAACTTCAAAGCTTATATCAAGCCCTTCAATAATAACATGCTCGCTTCTTTCAACACGAATTACATTGTACTTGGATACGCTTACAATTTTTGCCTTCCACTTATTTTGAGCCTTCAGAATAAATGGCTTCTGCTTTGAGGCTTTCTTGTCCAGAATGTCAATGCTGTTTGTTTCCCTGTATTCACCATCTCCTACTATAACAATATCATTAGCTCCGGCTTTTTCACATGCATATCTTACGGATTTAAATGCATTTGATGGAGAAAGGCCGTCATTTGAATCACTTCCGTCAGGGCTGACATAATAAGTATTTACTCCATCAATCTTTTCTGCTTTAACTTGTGTATTGGGTATTATTAGAACCGCAAGCAAAGCCAATATGACCAGAAGACTTAAAATACTCCTATTTCCCTTCATAAATCACTATTCCTTTCAGAAATTAATTTTTTATTATACTATTACATAGACATTAGCTTCTTTTCTTCCATCAACATGCTTTATGGTAAATCCTTCATTAACTACTCCATCAACAATTATGGATGCCTCTTTATCCTTTTTTAATGTATTCCTTTCAACATTTATGTTGTAAACACAGCCTCTGAAAACCCTTTTGGCTTTGAATCCACTCCAAGCTTCAGGTATGCACGGCTTGATGCTAAGCCCCTCCCATTCAGCCCTTATGCCTAAAATGTACTGTGTGGCTGCTATATACATCCATGCCGCTGTTCCCGTAAGCCAGGAAACATTTGCAAAGCCGAATTTATCGGACTCCGGGCCGAACAGGTTTGATGAATAAACGTACGGCTCAGCTTTATACCTCATTATACCGGCTTTTTCCATGGCTACATTGGGTATTAGCTGCCTGTAATACTTATAAGCTATATCGCTGCGACCGAGAATACACTCTGCAATAACAGCCCAGGTATTGGCATGGCAAAAAACCGAACCATTTTCTCCGGTTCCGGGATTATAATTCGTCAGGGGCTCGTTAGGGGTCGGAAAGCTTCTTATTGAAGGATGAATTTTTTTAATTCCCAGTTCTGTGTCCAGAAGCTCCTTAACAGAATCCATAGCCATTTTCCCTCTTCCCTGTTCCTCCATACCCGAAATTATCGACCAAGTCTGAGAATTAAGCCATATTTTGGCTTCATTCATTTTGCTCGTCCCGAGATATTCACCATTATCCATAACTGCCCTTATAAACCATTTTCCATCCCATGCGAGCTTGTTAATAAGGTTTTTTTGTTTATCATACAACGAGAGGAAATATTTCTCATCCTCGTACAATCCCTGTATCCTTGCCAGTTCCGCAATCTTTTGCAGAACTGTTCCGTATTGCATAGAGGTCCATATGCTTTCTCCGCGGCCTTCCTTACAGACTTTGTAGAGCATATCGTTCCAATCCGAGCGAAGCATAAGGGGAAAGCCGTTTGGCCCTAAATGGGCATCCGTGTAACCTACAGCTCTCTTTAAATGCTCATAAACTGTTGCTTCTCCTCCGTCATAGAACTCAATGCATTCATTTAGAAACTCTATGCTTCCGCTTTCGAGAACAATACTGCTTACAGTAAGAATGAGCCAAAGGTGATCGTCTGAATGTATTGATTTAACCGGCTCCCAACCTTCATTAGGATAAAAGTAATGATTTGCATGGCCGTCCTTGTACTGTTCTTTCAGAAGCATTCTTGCTTTATCCTTCGCGCTTTGCAAATCAAAAGGCACAATTCCAAGTATATCCTGCGCTGTATCCCTAAAACCTACTCCCCTTACTGTACCGGTTGCATAAAAGGATATATTTCTTGAAAACAGAAAATTTCTATGAACCTGATATGGATTCCAGATATTTATAATTCTTTCCATATCCTTATCCGGCAGTTGGGCAGAAAACTTCTCAAGATAACTGCTCCATTCATTACATAAATTGTTGAAGGATTTTTCTACAAAACCCACCGCTCTTGAAGCTTCAACTGATTTAATTAATTCCTGTTCATTTAATGCAGTACCAAGAAAAACATTAATAATTTCTTCTTTCCCTGAATCTATTTCTACTTCAAACTCCAATGCAGCACATGGGTCTCCGCCCATCAGTGTAGAATTTCTGCAACTAACTTCAACTGCCTCAGGATTCATTTCTGAACGATAATTTCCAATAAACGCATCTCTGTCTCCGTCAAAACCAGACGGCATCAAATTTGAAGCCATATACACAAGAGGAGTTTCTTCTGGCTTGGGATGAGACTGAACATGATAACGGTATACCATGGCTCCTGCACTGTCTAAATAATTAACATCCACCTGATGCTTTATATAGCACTGCCATTTAATTTCTTCCAGAAATTCCATCATCCCGAATTCAACGAATGCATAGAGTTTGAGCTTTTTCTTTAAGCTGCTTGAATTAAAAAGCTTAAGATTCCAGATAAGCGAGTTTTCCAATCCTCCCACAAAATACAAAAGCTCAGCCCTTAAGCCCTCATATTCAGCATTGAACCTGCTATAACCCAAGCCATGAGCAGCCTTCCATTTTTCCGGCTTTAAGCCTGCAGGCTCATATGTTGGGCACCAGTACTTTCCTGTTTCAGCATCCTTTATATATATGTAAGGACCTGACCTGTCCACAGGCAGGTGATAAAACCTGTATCTTCCTATTCTCCATATTTGTGGAGATTTATAGAAGGAAACTCCTCCGCCCGCATGTGAAAGCATAGTGTGAAAAGTTCCGTTTGAGAAGTAATTCATCCATGGTGTAGGCATGTCATGGCGTTTAAACAGAACCTCTTTTTTTTCATCATCAAACTCAAAGTATGAATTCATTTCATTTTTATTCTTGGTAGTATTCATATTTTTCCTCTTTTCCAGGCATTTTAAAAAATTCATAAATTAAAATTAAGTACTGGAAACTCTCGGTGCTATGCCTTAGAATTCCCAGTACTTCTTATGTTTATTGCTTATATTTTATGCAATTATTGATACCTGCCTTCTTCAACACGGCTGTTTATTTCCTTTTCAACCTCTTTAGCAACTGAATTAATATCAAGCTTTGAAAGAGCGTCAGTATACTTAGTCCATAATTCTTCGAATTTATCTGCAGATGCTAGAATAATGGCAGGAATCATTGAACGCTTGAGCTCATCAACCTTCTGGCGTGTTACTGCTTCCTTTGACCCTTCCGGCATTGATACAGACCATGCATAGCCATATTCTGTGCTTGGCTTTGAGAATAGCTCAGTATAGGTATTTGCATTATAAGCCTTAAGGAATTCCATATCTGTTTCATCGTAATTAGTCTGGATAAATTCTGGTGATGCTACAGGTGCGCTATAATTCCCATCTGAATATTTTGCATCACCCGGATAGCTTGGGAAGCCTATCCAACCGTTTCCTATGCCAAGACCTCTTGTTTTTGCATGCTTCATATCCTGAATCTTAGACAGCTGTTCAGGGGTAAAGGTGAATTTTCCGTCCTTAACAGTATAATCCTCCCCTGCTATTCCCCATTCTCTAAGCTTATTGTTTTCCTCAGAAAGCAGGTCATTATAGAACTGAACAACTCTTTCAGGATCCTTGCAATTCTTTGTGATGCATATTCCATAGGTTAATACAGGAAGCACCTCGTCCATATATTTATCCTTAATGCTTGCATCTGCCACTATAGGTATGCCTACAAACGCTCTGTCTCCCATGTTTGCTTTCTTCAAAGCATCATTAATATCGTAATACTGGTAGCCCCATGAAAAGCTCGCCAATACTCTTCCTGATGTCATTTTGGCAATCCACTGTTCTTCTGTTTCAACAAAGCCTTCTTTGTCCAAAAGCCCTTTTGCATTTGCAGCATTCAGCGATTTCAGCCATGATTTTTCAAAATCAGTTCCGGCATGGAATTTAGCTGAATACTTTCCGTCGCCGCCCTTTGTCAAAAGCCATCCGCCATCGTTCTGAAAACCATTTAAAAAGAGTTCAGGGTTGGTTATTGAATCAAACTGCCAGTCTTTGCTCAATACAGTATATCCTATTGTTTTTGCGCCGTTAATTGTCGGGTACTTGTTTTTGTATGCTTCAAGCACGCCCCAGAAATCTTCAATGCTGCTGATTTTGGGCCATCCGGCTTCTTTCAGAACAGCCTTCTGCACAAAAAACGCCTGGCTTGGGTAATCCTGTCTCCAGCCTCCCAAATCAAAAGGAATATAATAGATATGACCGTCTTTTTGGGTAATGCCTTTGAAAACATTTTTCATTTGCAGAACCTTTTTAAGACTTTCATTCTTTTCGATGTATTGCTCAATAGGTACTGCAATTCCTTGAGAAATATATTTCTGCATGTTTTCCTTGCTGTTTAGCTGAACAACATCAGGATAGTCCCCGGAAGCCATCATAACACCGAGCTTAGTTTCTACATCACCCACTGCATATTCAATTGAAAGCTTTACCTTGCAATTTTCAAAAATCTTTTGCGCTATTGGTGTGCTAAGTAAATCAACCTCAGGTGCAGCATCCTTAATAAAAATGCTTATGTCTGCCTGTTTTCTTTCTTCAGCCTTTGTTGTTTCAGCCGCTTTGCTTTCTTGTGTTTGCTTAACATCATTAGATGAATTCTTACCGCAGCCGGCTAATAATCCGAATGCAAGAATCAAGCATAAACCTAATGCTACAACCTTAAACAATCCTTTTTTCATAAAGAAATACCTCCAGTTTTTGTTTGTTTTTATTTTAATGTTGTATCCTGATAATTTATTGCAGGCTATTCCTTCACACCTCCAATCGTAAGGCCTGCAATAAAGTATTTCTGCACAAACGGGTATACAGCAACTATCGGAATCAAAGCTATAATTGATATGGCAGCCTTTACCGCCTGAGGTGTAGTAACCCGCCCAAGCTTTCTCGCCGCTTCAACTGCAGCTCCGGATGATGCTGCAGATTGGTTGGTTGATTGAATGATTTTCTGAAGCTCAAATTGCAAAGTGCTCAGGTACTGGTTTCTGGATGCATACAGATAGGTGTCCATCCAAGAATTCCAGTGAAAAATAGCTGCAAAGAGCGCTATGGTTGCAAGCATCGGAAGCACAAGCGGAAAAATTATCCTGAATATTATTGTAAGCTCCTTTGCGCCATCCATTTTTGCTGACTCAACAAAGCTTTCAGGCAACCCCTCAATGTAAGTTCTTGCAACAATTACACTAAAAGCTGATATAAAGTAAGGTATGATATAAACCATAAAATTATTTAAAAGCCCAAGATTTCTAATCAGAAAATAATTAGGAATAATACCCGGATTTGTATACATTGTAATTATGAGCATAACTGTCAGCAGCTTTCTGAAAATAAAATCCTTCCTGCTTAATATGTATCCAAATACCGTGCATGCCGTTACATTTACCAATGTTCCAATGATGGTTCTAAGCACAGAGATTACAGAAGAATTAAAAATCTTCTTATCGAACAAAACCTGTGAATATGTGAATAATGTGAATTTCCTTGGAATAATAAATATATTCCCTCTGATAGTATCCATAGGCTCATTTAATGAAATTGCAAGTACGTTTAAAAATGGATAAATCATAAGTACAAAAATTATTAACAATCCCGTATATAATACAAAATCAATCGCCCGATCCTGCATGATTTGCTTTTTTGTTGTTACCAACATGACGTATTCTCCCCCTTATTAGAACAGCTTGTCCTCACCCATTATCTTAACTGCTTTGTTTGCCATAAATATCATTATAAGAGCCAGCACGGATTTAAATACACCCGCCGCTGTTGCAAAAGAATACCTTCCTAAATTTATTCCGTATTTGAGCACATAAGTGTCAATAACCTGCGAGTATGCAGCGTTAAGGCCATTGCCGAGTAAGTACTGCATTTCGTACTCGCTGTTAAGCAAATAGCCTATGTTTATAATTGTCATAACCTTCAATACAGGCAGTATTCCTGGAAAAGTCACATGAATTATCCTTCTTAATCTTCCAGCTCCATCAACTTCTGCTGCTTCATACAGTTCAGGGCTAATTGAAGTTATTGCTGAAATATAAACTATGGCGCCGTATCCCATGTATTTCCATATAAGGGTAAGTACCGCAATCAGCCAGAATAGGTTCGGTACGCCGAGATATAGTATTGGATTCCTAATAATCCCCATTGACTCAAGCAGAGTATTTACAGTTCCCTCTGCCGCAAGCATTGATATAACAATATTTGCAATTATCGGCCACGAAACAAAGTAAGGAAGGTAAGAAATAGTCTGAACAGTCTTCTTAAATGCAATATTTTTCACTTCATTCAATGCCAGTGCAAAAACAATACTGGCAATAGTTCCAAAAACAAGGTTCAATCCGCTCATTACCAAAGTATTTCTGAAGGCCAGATAAAAGTCTATGTCAGTTAGCAGCTGTTTAAAGTACTCTATACCCACCCAGGTTTGCTCAAATAAAGGGATCCCATATTTAAAATCCTGAAAAGCCATTACCCAGCCCCATAAAGGTAAATAACCAAAAACAATCAGAAAGGCAAAGAACGGCAACGATAATATTATTAATGCTTTTTGCTTGTTTAGCGTTCTTATAAGCTCTCTTAACCGCGTTTTGCTGCTATTTGGGAAATATTTACTTTCAATTGCCTGAGTGCTTAAATATTTCATATGCTTTGTCTCCCTAATAAGATTCTAACTTTAATATAAAATATTTGACACCTTCAGACAACCGAGAAACTATTGATGAATACACGGTATTTTATAGATTGTTTCCTTCCGCATTAATTATTGCTTGATTGTGGATGGAAGGCTCAGAATAATTTGGGTCCCCTTGGCAGGCATACTTTCAACAAGAATTCTAAGCTCATCCTTGTAATACATTTTCAATCTGGAAATAGTATTCACCAGTCCTACGCTTCCTTGGTGCTGTTCAGGGGTACCTTCAACAACACTTTTAAAATAGCTGAGCTCATCGTCATTCATACCTGCTCCTGTGTCTTCAATCACAATTGCAGTACTGTCCCCTTCGCCATAAGCTTTTACTATAATGCTGCTGGGCTCCTTTTTTTTCTCAACCCCATGAACGCTTGCGTTTTCAACAAACGGCTGAATTGACATTTTGGGGATAAGAATATTTCTGCATTCCGGCGCCAATTCGACAATATAGCTCAAGCGTTCCTGAAAACGGTACTTTTGTATTGCAAGGAAATCAGCAATAAATTCAAATTCAGCCTCTATTGTTATTAAATCCCTGTTCCAGTCAAGCTGTCTCCTGAAAATAGCCGAAACTGACTTTAAAATATCTGCTGTTTCATATTCCTTTTTAATGACGCTTTTAGCTCTCAAAGTATTGAGAACGTTATAAAGAAAATGTGGATTTATCTGTGATTGTAGGGCATGCAGTTCTGCCTTTGATTTCTGCAATTCAAGACTGCTTTTTTGAATTCCCATCTGATATACCTCACCTAATAGAGATTTTATTGTATCAACCAATGCATTATATTGCTCTATTGACTTCCCTATTTCATCCTTCCCGTGATTTCCGGGAATTGATTGCAAATCGTCGATTTTAAATGTCTTCATCATTAAAACCAGCAACCTTAAACGATAAGTAATCGAGTGAGACAAAAAATAGATAATTACTGATGTAAAAAAAAGCAAAAGCAAAAACAGCAGCAGTAAATTCAATCCTATTTTTTCTATTGAAAAATTGAAAATACTTTTTGGAACTATTACCACAAGCTTGTACCCCTTAAGATAATTATGAGAGTCGAAAGCAGCTTCAATATAGTAGTGCCTGCTGTCATGCGCACCGCTTTGTTTATACCTTGCAATGGCTTCCTTTAATTGTGTAGGCTTATGGCTCATTACAGCCACAACATTGTTATTGTTTTTTACTAAAAGCATTGCTCCTCCCAAGCTGTCAATGTAGCTGTCGTATATCTGCTTTGACATATTCAAGGCACTTATATCGACCTTCAATATTTTGCTTTTTGAATTATTATTGTATAAATCCAGGTATCTGATCATACTGATGAAGGTAGTTGCTTTTTCATTGTAATCAATCACCATTATATTACCTGTATGCTCTTTTGCTTTGGTGTACCATTCAGAATCCAAAACCTCTTGATTTATGAAATTAAGCATCCCGCCGTTAAGCATGCCTTCGTTTTTATGGTATACTGTAATTCTTGATATATCCCTATTCGAGTTAAGGAAATTAGAAAGGATGCCGTCCACTATCCTTCTGTCTTCATATACTTGTTCCTGACGGTCTTGCGAGTAATGCTTTTCAAGTATTTCTCCAACAATTCTGTTTGCATAGATACTGTCCGTTATTAATTTGCATTTTTCAAGCATCTCAACTACGCTATACTTTTTATTGCTAAGAGACTTATTCAGGCTGTTCAGCTGGGTATCCCTAACCTGAACTGATGTGTTAATCAGAAATACTCCTACAAATATCACAGTTGGAAGAATGACACACAGCAGGTAAATCAAAATAAGCTTTCTGCTTACTCTTATATTGTTTAAGGATTCGATAGCACTTCTTACAATATTCATATCTTATACCTTTTTGTCGGTTTCTTCATCATTATACTTTTTTCTGTACTCAGTCGGCGTAATATTGAAGGTTTTAAAAAATTGCTCGCTAAAATAGTCTTTGTCTTCATATCCAACCTTTTCAGCTATTTCTGTCAATTTCATCCCCGTATCCCTCAAAAGCTTGGCTGCCTTCTCAATTCTAAGCTTTCTGATATACTCCGTAATATAAATATTATGCGCTTTTTTAAAAAGCTGCCCCAAATATGCAGGATTTATAAAAAATTCCTGGGAAATTGTCTTAATGTTGATTTTTTTATCATAGTTTTTATCAATATATTTTTTAATTCTGTGTATTATATCGTCAGAATCTGTCCCCTTTGACTTCTCTATATAGCTCGAGCAGGCTTTGCAGAATTGAAGCAGCTTCCCCTTAAGCTGTTCAGAGGGAAAGACACCAATGCTTTCTACGAAAGGATGCTCGTTCAACAGCATTTCCGTGTTAACATCATACTTTGAAAGCATATTAATAAGTGAAAAGGTAATACCCTTTATGTAAATAGCTGTAGTATCCATAGGTGTTCCTTTTTTGTTGAAAGCATCAAAAATATCATCAATAATGAGGGTTATGGCTGACTCATCGCAATCTTCAACAGCTTTCAGTATTTCTTTGGTAGGGAGAGTCTCCTGTGACAACTCCTTTCTTACTGCTTGTATTGCCTTAATAAGTTCATCCTCATCAATAGGCTTTAAAATATAATTTCTTACGTTGTATGCGATAGCTTTTTTTGCATATGTAAAATCATCATAGCCGCTTACAATAATGAATCTTGACTTGCAGTCAAGCTCTGTCGTGCAGTAATGAATCATTTCTATGCCATCCATTTCAGGCATCCTTATGTCAGTAATTACAAGCTCAGGCTTTTTTTCTTCAATTGTATTCAATGCATCAACAGCATTGGAAAAAGCCCCTTCAACCCTAAAGCCGAGCTGTTCCCATGGTATTATTTCAATAAGCATTCTGACTACATCGAATTCATCGTCAATCAATACTACTCCGTACATTGATTCTCCTTTTTTATTATTGAGAAAAAGGCTTGTCCTGCAATTTTATTATATTATTAATCACAAATCTTTTCAATTACATTTATATCCTATAAATAGATAAATCTCATAGCAAAAAGCCTAAACAGCTTTTTACTATGAGATTTAATTTATGCCACGTCTATTTAAAGATCCTGAATTCTTTGGTTGCAAAGTACCATGAACCGTCTCCACCAGTAACCATTACCTGCCCGACAACCCTTACACCCCTAATATTATTTACTGCAGAACCTGTAAAAGTGTAAGTGTTATTGCTTGCTGTATAGTTATTGGGATAGCTTGGGCTTATAGTCCAGTTCGAATCTGTCCATGTAGTGCCGTCTGTACTGAACTGCAGCTTGCAGTTCGCTTCAAAATTACCGTCCTGACCAACTCCTGATACAGTAGCATTTACAAATTCGACCTTTGTAATATTGCTCTGTGCCGTTGAAAAAACCACGCCTGCTCCATGCCATAGATTGGAAACACCTCCGCAGGATGCGCAATTTGCTGTCGTTGAGGTGTTATTGTCATTTACAGCTGAATTTGCCGCCCTGTTTGAGTTGGAAGTAGCGGCCGAGTTGTTTGACCAGGTATACCCTGTTCCATTTGGGGCAATATTCTGGAGGGAAACAGGTGCATATACAAAGTCATCAAAATTCACATCTCCGCTAATTGTAACGGTTACAGTTTGAGATGCAGCTGTCCATCCGGTACTGTAAACAGCCCAGCTTGATGTCGGGTTAAATGTTTTAGTTGTATTTCCTGTCGAGCTTAACTGTACAGATGCAGTTCCGTTTGCTCTTAGCTTCAAGCTGTTCAAAACGCTATTTGAAGGCAATGTGATGGTTCTTGCACCTGAACTTGCGGTCCATGCTGAACGTGAACCATAGGAAAGATCAGTGTTCCAGTCTGATTGTCCCCAGTCTATGCCTCCATATGAGCCCTTTAAGGCTGATACTGTGTCAGGACGATCTTCAAAATTCACTGTAGCTGCCGCTGAGAAGTATTCATAACATCCTATGTCCACAGTAGAAGCAATAGGTCTGCACACTCCTTGTATATCATGTGCCGATGCATTTGAATTGTATCCAGCATTTATTGCAGGGCTTGAGGATTGAAGCCTGAAATCTGTTCCCGGTGAGACAAATTTGGGATATGTGTCTGTAGTGCTTGTCTGATTGCCGCTTGTTAAAGTATTACCGTTCTGCAGCAGATATGCTCCCACTATTATATTATTATAGGTCTTGGTTTTTGTAGGGGCACTGTCATCGTACAAAGCTTTTCCATAAGGTACAGATGGATCTCTCACAACAATATTATTTGCAGCAATGCATCCGGATGCTGAATCAAAATTCAAGTCGCCAGTCCAGTCAAAATTTGAGCCTGCTCCTAGCTTATATAGGTTATGCCAAATAGTATTGTTTCTTACGGTTACATTGTCTGATTCAAAAACATGTATTCCGCGTCCGCCGTTGCGGTAGACAACGTTATTCTCCACAAGCGCCCCCTTTGTATACGGTGTCCCTGTGTTCTGAGTCCAGCGAAAATCATCAAGTATTATTCCGTTACCGTCTGTTATTATTCCGATATTTGGGTCTGCAACATTGCAAACATTATCGTATACATAATTGCCTCTGATAATAATCCCAAACCCTGAGCTGCTGGCACTCTTGGCTATAGGCTCATATACAGATATGCCGCTTCCGTTAAAGTGACTTGTTTTAGCATTGTTGTAAACATAATTGCCCTGAACCAGCACGTTATCGGAATTGTTTGGCTGAATCCCACTGCATGGGCAGTCATGAACCTTGTTGTTCAATATTGATACAAGGTCACAATTCAATGTAAGTATTCCAAAATAAATGCTTGTAGTATTGGCCTTGAAGGAAACATCAAGCCCCTCTATTGTAACACCAACGCTGTCCTTTACTGTAATTGCGTTCCAGACGGAATTGCTTACAATTTTAGCTCCCCATTTATTTGTAGACTTTAATATAAATCTGTTTGTATCAGAGCCATACTTGTTTTCGATTATTATTTCATCCTCATTATAGGTACCGTCTGCAACTGTAACAATATCACCAGCTCCCGCCACTGTGCAAGCTTTTTTTATCGTTCTGAACGGGCTTGAAGGCGAGGTGCCGTTATTGTTGTCATTTCCCGATGTGCTTACATAATAGGTTATCCCCGCAGCATAACCTACCATAGCATTAAAGTTTGAAAGCGTTAGAACCAAAGCAAAGATAACAATTAACGAAACTGCTTTTGTAAAAAAGCCTTTAATGAATAAACTTTTTAACATTTTGATTCCTCCTCGTCTTTGTTAAGCATATAAGCTTCATAAGTTCTGCACTTATGATTTAGAGTTGAATTTCATCAGCCAAAGATGCTCAAGAATAAGTCAAAAAAATAATAGAATTATTATACGTATAATAATTCTATTATAAATCCCAGCCATTTTTATGCAACCCGATAATTATTGATTCATAACCGGTAAATTATATAACTTTTTTCTACATTTTTCTCATATGTATTTATTTAGCCGGAATTTATCCGTCAAGCCTATTTTTGCTTGGTCAATTGCTTTAAAGCCAAAAGCAACTGCAGCTGAATCCGGCTTCAATGCGAAGTTGTTGTTTTCTGCATCAATAAACCCAGGATGCATAAGCAAAGTATTTTTGTCATATCCCGCATCGTTTAGCTTAAGCCAATCCTCCCACGGTATTTCTTCATCACCTGCATTGCCATCATAATATATTCCTACGCAGTATTTACCGCTGCAACTGAAAACAATATTGCTGTCACAAGCTTTA
>JAOACY010000077.1 GCA_026417615.1 Clostridia bacterium | reverse complement strand
GTATGAATATTTTCTGCCGATATTTTTCCGAATAATATATAGTCAGCTGAAAAATTAAAGCTCTCACAGATTTTATATAGTGTATCGGCAGACATGCCTTTTTTACCATTTTCTATTTCCGCAAGAAATTGAGGAGATATCCCTACTTTTTCTGCGAAATTTTCTCTAATTAAGCCTAACTCTTCACGTTGGCGGCGAAGTCTTTTACCTATTTGAAGCATAATACATTCTTCCATTTTGCACCTCCAATTTCAATAATTATATTTTAACTATTGCTATGAGCGTATTAAATAAGCTATAATTTATATTATACGCTGACAGCGTAATTTTTAGCGGAAAGAGTATGAATGGAGGTGTAAAATGTGAATCAAGAAATGTCTTGCTGTATTATAGGGAATACCACTCGAACGCTCCCTTTTGGTTTCGATGAATCAAATGATTATTGTATAAAATTGAAGCAATTGTTGCAGGAACAAATTTTATTTCTAATAAAAACTCTTGGAGTTTCCCATTTTATTAGTGGGGTTGATTTGGGTGTCGGTCAGTATGCTGCTGAGATTATACTTGACCTTAAGAAGGACTATCCCCAAGTTATATTGGAGTGCGTCAGCTACTGCGAGAAACAAGCACAGAATTGGTCAGTGGCACAGAGAGAGCGTTACTTTTCAATTATAGCGCAAAGTGATAGGGAAACACTGTTGCAACGCAGCTACTCCAAGGATTGTAGGAAAAAAAGAAGGGAATACATGGTTGCCCAAAGTCAGTATATTCTGGCTGTATGGAATGGGAGGCCAGGTAATGCTCGTAATTTCCTTTCCTTAGCTCGTAAACTAGGAAGATCAGTGATTGTGATTAATCCTGATACACTTGAAGTTAGTTCAGAAGCTGTACGAGAAAGTTAGTCGTGAAAAAGGGGGTAAATTCGTGATTGCTAAATTCAAAAAATGGATAATTCATTGTATAAACGATAGAACGGATGATATTCTCAACCAAATGGCAGTAGATAATAAGGCATTTAGAAGATTAACGCGGGAACTGACTCCGTTAATAGATGCTGCTAAATATAATTTAACTGATGAACACAAGCATCTTTTAGAGGAAACGGATGATATCCGGGGAAAACGTGACTTATTAGTTTATAAAACTCTTTATAGACAAGGTGTAAAAGATGGTATCAGGCTTTTTAAAATGACTCATAGTTGCAAATAACTCTTTCAACTGAAACTAATGGATTCTAAGGTGGATACGCTACGAATTAACCTTACCAAAAATAATACCAGCGCTATGACTAAAGTATACCAAATTTGCGGTATACTTTTTTTAGCGTGCTGCGGAATTTTTTTACCGCAAATATAACCACCGGAAAATTAAAAAGTCTTGAAGGTTTTAACATTAAATGTTACCAGCATTTAATCCCTCAAGACTTTTCCCAAAAACACAATTTGATAGTAACATTAATAGATACTAAAATCAATACAAATGGCAGCGGTTTTTACTGCAATTTGCCAGCAGAGCTCGTAAATAAACTTAAGAGCTTTTCACTGCTAAGGCGGAAATGCTATGTCTACAAGCTTTTCATAAACAATCACGAAAAGCTGCTTTATTGCCCTACGTTCAGATTTCCTGACAGAAAAAATGTTGTACTATGGCCTTCCATTAAACTTCCAAACAGGAAATATCCTATACACATATACATCTATGCTGCTGCGCTATACCTAAGCTCCCAAATGAGTATGAGGGAAGCGGCTCTGAAAGTACAACGGAAGTTTGGCCTCCAAAGCTTCAGCCATTCCACACTTTCTAGGCTGATAAAAAAGCTTTATCTAAATCTTCCTGAAATTTTAGATATCATACCTTCGAACTCGGCTCCTCCTGATTCAGAGCCTCCACTTACCAAACGTACCTGTTGGGATGCCCGGCAAGCTTTGTCATACAGACAGCTGTTATCGGTTATCTGCCCTGTTTTAAACAAAGACAATGGAATTGTGTTTGCCGGAACTTTAAATTACAGGTACTTTAACATGTTCCATAAATTTTTACTCTGAGCCTGCCAATTTTGCAACTCATATAGGCATGCACCAACTTTACGGCTAATATGGCTTATGAGGAGGTGGTTTTTGGGTGAACACAATGAAATACCCAATAAAAGAAGTAAATATTAATACAATCCCCGGAAACAGGATGCTGGGAATTGGAATATCCAAGAGTCAGAAGGCGCTTTGCAAAAAAAGCATAAAGCAGTATGGCCTTGTCATGCCCATTGTTACTGTTGAAAAGCCATCCGGAGGGATGATGGTGTTAAAAGGTGACAGTGAACTTTCTGTATTAAAGGAGATGAAGGTTGACAACGCAGATGTTTTTGTCGCCAGTATAAAGGATCCTGCAGATATTGGTAAGGCTATCCTTCTTTTATCTTCACTTCATAATGAGCTGAACCATATTTCAGAAGGACTGATCTTAAGGGAAATCATAAAGCTTGGGCAATGCAGCCAGAAACAGTTGGCCGGGCAGCTCATGAAATCGGAAGCATGGATTTCAAAAAGGCTGTCCCTGGCGGAACGCCTTAATGATGATGTAGCCGCAATGGTATTTAGCAAGGTTTTGTGTCCATCTGTGGCCCAGAATATTGCACGTATACCCAAGGATGTGCAGCATGCCTTTGCCATGAATATTTATGCAAATGATATTCCTAAATCCATAGTAGAAAAGCTGGTCAGCACTTACGGCAACAAGAATACTCCGGACAGCCTGAAACAGACGATTATCAATGATCCTCTGACAGCAGCCGGTAATATAAATACCACGGGTATAAAAAATACAGGTATCAAAGCTGATGAGGGCAGTAAGCTCCAGGGTTCCTTGAAACTTATGCTGAAGGTGGTAAGAGATCTGGAAAGCTTTTTTGCAAGCTGGCAAAAAGGAGAAATACAAAAATATTTAGCACTAATTGCTTCTGTAGAAGCATCCCTAACAAGGTTTCTCACATTACTGCACCATATGGTGATTTCCCCGGGGAAATCCGCAGAGGTTCCACAAGGAAGGGGTGAGGCTGATGGCAATTGTTGATACTGACACCTACAGGTTTATACGCAGGCTATACACCGTGGAGGGCTTAAGCCAAAGACAGATTGCAAAGCAGCTTGGTGTCTCAAGGCCTACGGTGAAAAAATACTGTGAAGGTTCTTGCATGCCCGGTGGGAGAAAAGAATACCAAATAGACAAGAGTCCTCTTAGAATGACACTGGAAACAGAGATTATCCGTATTGTCAATGAAAACAAGGATGCTCCCAAGAAACAAAAACTCAATGCAAAAGTCATTTGGGAGATGCTTTCAGACTCCGGATATACAGTAGGTGAATCAACCATAAGAAAATATATTCAAGAGCTGCGCATAGACAAGCCTGAAATATTTGTCCCTCTTGAGTTTGAACCAGGTGAGGCTATGGAGTTTGATTGGGGTGATGTGTATGCATACATAAAGAAGGTAAAGACCAGGGTATCAGTATTTTGTGCAGTCCTTCCCTACAGCTACGGTATATTTTCAGCCGTCTTCCCTGACAAGACAAGTTCAAGCTTCTTTATGGGGCATGTCATGGCTTTTGAATATTTTGGGGGAGTACCTCTAAGATGCATTTATGACAACCTGAAGAGCGCTGTCCTGGAGGGCTCAGGAAAGGACGCAATAAAACAGGAAAAGTTCAAAAAGCTTGAAGCCCATTATGCCTTTGAAGGGATATTTTGTAATGTTGCTAGCGGTTGGGAAAAAGGCGCAGTTGAAAACCTGGTTTCTATCATAAGAAAGATTGCTTTTACCCCTATGCCCTGGGTGGAAAGTTATCAGGAACTGCAGGAGCATGTTACCAGGAAATGTGTGCAATATTGCATGACTCACAGAATAAAGACCAGGACAAGGACCATCAAAGATATGCTTGACGAGGAAAAAAGCTTCCTTCTTCCGCTTCCTGCATATCCACTGGACCCTGCTGAAGAAGTGAAGGCAAATGTATATCCAGATCTTACCGTCAGGGTAGGTGGTGTGAAATATTCCGTGCCTCCTGAATTTGTAGGTATGACAGTAACCGTTAAGGTTTCGCCATTTAATATAGACATCTACCATCTGGGAAAGCTGGTATGGCAGCATAAAAAAGGTATGCACCAGTCAGATCACCAGTATATCCCTGAGCACTACCTTGAAATTCTTCAAAGGAAGCCCCGGGCTATTAAAAATGCTGTCCCTATCAACAAAGGTGTAATGCCTCCTGAACTCGTTGACTTCCTTAAGCTGTGCAAAGAATGGGATAAGAATGTGCAGCTTGTAAATATACTGCTTCTGGCAAAAAAACTGGAACCCGACACCCTTCTATGGGCTGTCAGGCAAGCAAACCTCACAGGAAGCCCTTCATATGACAGGGTTTGCCTATACCTTGAAATACTTGAGAAAAAAAGTGAGCTATCAAATCTGCAAGTAGAGGGTGTAAAAGTTAAACCAGCTGATCTTAAACAGTATGACAAATTGATTGAAAGGAGCCAAAAGCAAGATGAAAAAGCTGATTCATGACCCTTTATCCCTGTCCCAAGATATCGTATCCATATCCAAAAACCTCAAGCTTCATGCTTTTGCAAGATACAAAGAATATATAAAAAATGATATGTCTACAGAAGAAATTCTACACCAGTTGTTAAAAGCAGAGCAGTACATAAAGGAAGAAAACAAATATAAATATAGGATAAAAAATGCAGGGTTCCCTATCATCAAAACTCTGGATACCTTTGAATTTGACCATAACCGCCTTCCTGATCTCAATAAAGATGTAGTAATGGAGCTTGCAACCTGTAAATTTGTCAAAAACAAACAAAATATAGTTGCAGTAGGCAATAGCGGCACAGGCAAAAGCCACCTTCTGACGGCAATTTGCGTTGAGGCTATAACCAATGGCTACACAGTTAAATTCAGAAGAGCATCTGACCTTGTAACCCAAATGACAGAAGCAACAAGTGAACGGCATCTTTCCCAATACATAAAGAACATCAATGCCTGCGATATTCTTTTCATAGATGAGCTGGGGTTTTTATCATTCGATGCTGCAGGAGCAAGTCTTCTGTTTCAGATATTTGCTGCACGGTATGAGACGAAAAGCACGCTTGTTACATCAAACCTGGAGTTTTCCAAATGGATAACTTTTCTTGGGAAGGATGAGCAAATGACTTCAGCTTTAATAGGAAGGCTGGTAGAACGATCGACAGTCCTAAATATGAATGGTGATAATTATAGGGTTCAAAAGAGATAATGAAAATTATGGGTTTGCAAAATGCAGACTCTTTTTTTTATACAATGGGAAAGGGCAGCAGGAGTTATTTCCAATGGAAATTCGCCATAGAGTAAGTGTACATGTGAATGTATAGACATATTTTGGGGCAATGCTTGCAATAAGCGTTCTTGAACTGGTAAACTTTTATATAGCACAACTATTGGAAATCAAATTTCTCAATGGTATACACTGAACATAGCGCATCCA
>JAOACY010000060.1 GCA_026417615.1 Clostridia bacterium | reverse complement strand
CCTCGCACGCATCAATGTGACGTCGTGTCACATGATACTCAAAATGCCCTCCTTGGCATTTTGGCTTCAGAATTGCTGCAACATCGTCGAGTGATTTATTCATCTTGTTCCAAGAAAAGCTGTTTTTGCGGGAGAATCAATTAATGGGCTTTTGCAATGAAAGCAATACTTCTTTAAACTGCAGTATATCTTTACACAGCAGCATATAAAATATCAACTGATCATTTTCTTGAATTCATCCTCATCTATAACCTTTACGCCCAGCTGAACCGCCTTATCAAGCTTGCTGCCCGCATCCTCTCCTGCCAGACAAAAGTCTGTCCTTTTTGAAACACTTCCCGAGGTCTTGCCTCCGAAGCTTTCAATGATTTTACTAGCCTCGCTCCTGCTGTATGTTGGAAGTGTGCCTGTGAGAACAAACGTAAGCCCTTCAAACCTATTGTCCTTAAGCTCCTTCTTCCCGGAACTTTTCATATTAACGCCCGCTTCTTTAAGCTTCTCTATGGTATCTTTGGTCTGCTCCTGCCTGAAAAACAACACAAGGCTCTGTGCCATTTTTTCACCGAACTCCGGTATCCTTGTTATATCCTCCACTTCAGCCTTACTTATGGCGTCAATTGATTCAAAGCTCTCAGCCAGAAGCTGTGCAGCCCTTAATCCGATAAGCCTTATGCCGA
The DNA here is from genome assembly GCA_026417615.1 of Clostridia bacterium. Taxonomy (GTDB): domain Bacteria; phylum Bacillota; class Clostridia; order Acetivibrionales; family JAFADI01; genus SKW22. Next base: position 41,202 of record JAOACY010000060.1, on the reverse strand, counting down.
AACCGAAAAGCAAGCGGTCTATGCTGTTTTCCTTTGATTTTTCAATAGAGGAAAGAAGATTATCGACGGACTTCTGACCCATCCTCTCCATGCCAATAAGCTCTTCCCTTTTCAGTTTCAAATAATAAAGATCTGCAATCCCCTTAATAAATCCTTTGTTCAAAAGGGTTTCGATAATGGCGGGCCCCAGGCCGTCTATATTCATGGCGTCCCGTGAAGCAAAATGCACAATGCTTCTGAAGAGCTGGGCAGGGCATTCAATCCCCGTGCACCTAAAGGCTGCTTCTCCCTCTTCCCTTATTACCTCAGAATTGCATTCAGGGCATCTTGATGGCATTACAAATTCTTTTTCATTTCCGGTACGCTTTTCAAATACCACCTCTATTACTTCCGGTATTATATCTCCGGCCTTCTGCACCCAAACAGTATCACCAATTCTTATATCCTTTTCCCTGACATAATCCATATTATGCAAGGTAGCTCTGCTTACAGTTGTTCCGGCAAGCCTTACAGGCTCTAGCACGGCATTTGGAGTTAAAACCCCAGTCCTTCCAACATTGACCCAAATATCTTTTATTTTGGTCTGTTTCTTCTCAGCCGGGTATTTATAGGCAACAGCCCACCTTGGAGCTTTCGTAGTGCTTCCCAGCATTTCTCTTTGTCTTAAGGAGTTTACCTTAATTACCGCGCCATCAATTTCAAAAGGAAGTTCTCCGCGCTCTTCACCAATCCGGCTTATTTCATTCATTACCTCCTTTATACTGCTATGCACCCTATAGCCCGGACTTACCTTGAAACCCAGATGCTTCAAATACTCCAAAGCCTCGGAATGATTTTCAAAATTCTTCCCCTCAATCCTCTGAATATTGAAAACATAAATATCAAGCCTTCTGGCCGCAGCAATTTTCGGATCCAGCTGTCTCAAGGAGCCTGCTGCCGCATTTCTTGGGTTAGCAAATACAGGCTGCCCCAGTCCTTCCTGCTCTTGGTTTACCTTTTCAAAATCCTTTTTGGATATGAACACCTCACCTCTCACCTCGATAAGGGGTATAACCTCTTTAAGCAGCATGGGTATTGACTTGATTGTTTTAAGATTCTGCGTGACATCTTCTCCGACAAGTCCGTCTCCTCGCGTTGCTCCTCTTGTAAAACGCCCATTTTCATATATCAGTGAAACCGATAAACCGTCAATCTTCTTTTCAACCACATATTCAATGTCATTTCCGGCAACAGCTCTGACTCTTTCATCAAAAGCAAGGAGCTCCGCTTCATTGAATACATCCTGGAGGCTTTGCATCTGAACTGCATGGTTAACCTTCTCAAAGCCCTCCAAAGGCTTATCCCCTATTCTTTGTGTAGGTGAATCAGGCGCAACCAAATCAGGCCTTTCAGCCTCCAGCTTCTCAAGCTCGCTGTAAAGCTTGTCATATTCAAAATCGCTTATTTCAGGTTTATCCTCGACATAGTACTTATAATTATGGTAGTTTATTATTTCTCTAAGCTCTATAATCCTATTTTCAATGTCAGCCATTTGGTTTATTCCCCTGCCTTTTCTTTGAATAAACAGTTAACACAAAATAAATTATACAGGCAATACCAAAAAAAAGAAAGGGCTTTCCCTTTCTAATGCTGCAGCATAAATCAGAATTGTTTTATTTCCCCGTTTCAATGCACATACCTGTTGACATCCTGCAGTGTAATGCCCTTGTGCAGGGCTATGTTCAACCCGTTTGCAATAACTTTGGAAATTTTCTCTATGATATCGTCAATCTCCTTTGGTGTAACAATGAGGTTTCCTATATAAGGCTTCAGAACCTCCTGGATTAATTCATACTTTTCATTCCTGTCAATGCTCTTTAGCATATTGTAAAATTCAGTACCCTGAGATGCCTCTTTAATCAAGCTGTCCATAACAAGGTCAATTGTATCGTTTGCCATTGTGGCAGCATCCACAACCGTCGGAACTCCTATGGCAATAACCGGCACCCCCAGCGTTGCCTGCGAAAGTTCCATCCTTTTATTCCCTACACCTGAACCGGGTGCAATTCCTGTATCCGCCAGCTGAATGGTGGTGCTAACTCGTTCCGTCTTTCTTGATGCAAGAGCATCTATAGCTATAATTGCTTTAGGCTTCACCCTGTCAACTATACCCTTTACTATCTCCCCCGTTTCAATGCCTGTTATTCCAAGTACTCCCGGGGCAATCGCGCAAACAGGCCTCACACCCTCATCCACCTGTTCCGGGACATACTCCAGCAGATGCCTTGTAACCATCATGCTTGATATTACCTTAGGGCCCAGAGCATCGGGCGTTACATTCCAGTTCCCAAGCCCAACAACCAGTACAGCATCCTTTTCTCCGATCGTTATAAGACTTGCCAGCTCATTTGCCAGAAACTTGCAGGTTCTCTCGTAGAGCTCCTGATCATTGTCACGAAGCCTCGGCACCTCCAAGGTTATATAGTTGCCCATGGGCTTGCCAATGGAAGCCTCCCCTGTTGGCGAAGTAACCCTTACTCTTGTAATCCTTATATCTTCATCCCCTGCATTTTCAACATCAACCCCCGGAGGCTCACCACGTTCCTGCAACATTTCCTTCATTGCCTGCTGCCTGAATAACTCATGCGCTTCAAGTGCCAGGTCTGTTCTGATGTTCTTATTCCTTGTCATCTTATACATCCTTTCAAAAATCCTTTACCTTTTATTAGAATTGGTGACAATCCTACTATATTATTTTTCAATTCAATTTTACATTATCCTTGCATTTTATATTTTTTCATGTTAAAATATCTGATGTTGACTAACTCGCAGGAGGTGAAAGATTTGCCAAACATTAAATCCGCAATTAAAAGGGTTAAGGTAACCAAGGTTAAGACATTGAAGAATGCTATGAGGAAGTCCGCTTTGAAAACCACTATAAAAAAGTGCAAAGAAGCTATCGCAAAAAACGAATCCTCTGCTGTTGAAATGCTTAAATCCGCAGCTAGTTCCCTGGATAAAGCAGTATCAAAGAATATTCTTCATAAGAATACCGCTGCGAGAAAAAAATCCAAGCTGGCAAAAGCTTTAAACGCTGCAAATAAATAAGACACTTATTTATTAGTGATAAAAAAAACTCGATATCAAGTCGAGTTTTTTTATTTTACTTTGGCATATTCCCTTTATAAAAACAAAAAAGCCCGGGAATCCCGGACTTCTTGTTTTTATTTTCAATTTAAAAGTCTGTTTACTATCTGGTTTACTGCCTTGCCGTCAGCTCTTCCTTTTATCTGAGGCATTACTGCCTGCATTATCTTGCCCATGTCCCTGATAGAGCTTGCTCCAGTCTTTTCTATCGCATCCTTTACAATAGTAATCAACTCATCTTCGCTTAACTGCTGCGGCAAGTAATGCATTAAAACCTGTATCTCAGAATTCAAGTTATCTATTAGCTCCTGCCTTCCGCTTTTTTCAAACTCCGGCAGTGAATCCTTCCTTTTCTTTACCTCTTTTGCAATTATTTCGATTACACCATCATCGTCAAGGGTTGTCTTGCTATCTTTCTCCACCTGAAGTACTGCTGATCTAACCATCTGAATAGAGTTCTTCCTAATCAGGTCTTTATCCCTCATAGCTAGTTTCATATCTTCAAGCAGTCTTTCCTTAAGGGACATAATAAACCTCCTGATTATTTGAACTTTCTTTTCCTGGCAGCTTCAGATTTCTTCTTTCTCTTAACACTCGGCTTCTCATAATGCTCTCTTTTTCTTATTTCCGACAAGACGCCAGCCTTGGCGCATTGCCTCTTAAACCTTTTAAGAGCACTATCAAGAGATTCATTCTCTTTAACTCTAATCTCAGACATGTATTTCCCTCCCTCCGATGGTAACAATTGTGCCGGGAATAATCTACATTTCCTGGGTTGTATTTTTTTGGTAAGCAAGCTAAATACAGCACACATTATATTATATATTAATTTCTAAATTTGTGTCAACAGAAATTTGGGGACATTCCCATACATCATCCCCAGCCAAGCACTTTACCTCCAAGCAAATGGTAGTGCAAATGAAATACAGTCTGCCCCGCATCCTTGCCGCAATTTGTAATAAGCCGGAATCCGCTTTCCGCTATGCCGAGTTTTTCAGCAATTTTATTCGCGGCCTTGTGAATTTCAGCAATATAATTCTCATTGCTTAAATTTATCTCCATAACGCTTGACATATGATTTTTAGGTATGATTAAAACATGCACAGGTGCAATGGGATTGATGTCGTTGAAAGCAAAAACCATATCGTCCTCATAAACCACCGTCGATGGTATCTCCCCTTTAATAATCTTACAAAAAATGCAGTTTTCCATAAATCAGCCTCCAAATCATGTAATCAATATTTATCCTGAATATTAGTCATTAAAATTTAATTCTGCCGCAAAAACCCATTTTCTGAAACTTCGTCGAGCGATTTATTCATCTTGTTCCAAGAAAAGCTGTTTTTGCAGTAGAATCATATTTATTGCTTAACCTGTCCTTCAATTACTGTTTTTGCATATTCAAGGGCTTCATTGATTTTTAAAATGTCCTTCCCTCCTGCCTGGGCCATATCAGGTCTGCCACCGCCGCCGCCGCCGGCAACCCTGGCAACCTCCCTTATAATATTGCCTGAATGGATTCCCCTTTCAACAGCATCCTTTGTTGCCATAACAACGAAGCTCACCTTATCTCCATGCCCTGTTCCCAGAACAACAACACCGGAACCCAGTTTACCCCTTAAAGTATCACCCGTATTTCTCAAGCCATCCATATCAAGCTGGTCAAACCTTGCAGTTACAACCTTGATACCCTTGATTTCTACAGCTTTTGCCAGAACATCATCAAGCAGCCCGCTGACAAGCTTGTTCCTAAGCAGGTCTATTTCCTTTTCAGCATTTTTGAGTTCCGCATTTAGGCTCTCGACCTTTCTTACAGACTCCTGCGGGGTTGTTTTCAAGGCAGAAGCCACCTCTGCCAGCAGCTTTTCCTTTTCCATGAAGTATTCCAGAGCAGCCTCTCCTGTCAAAGCCTCAATTCTCCTGATGCCGGCGGCCACGCCGCTTTCACCGAGTATCTTTATAAGCCCTGCCTGAGCTGTAGACTTAAGATGAGTTCCTCCGCACAGTTCAATGCTGTAGTCCCCCATCTTAACAACTCTTACCGTATTTCCGTACTTTTCACCAAAAAGAGCTGTAGCCCCAAGCTTTTTAGCCTCATCTATAGTCATCTCGCTGGTGTCTACTTCCAGATTCTCCAGTATCTTTTCATTAACTTCCTTTTCAACTCTTCTTAAATCCTCCTGGGACACCGGGGAAAAGTGCGAGAAGTCAAATCTTAATCTTTCGGGCTCTACCAGTGAGCCTGCCTGTGCAACGTGAGAGCCAAGAACATGCCTTAAAGCTTTGTGAAGCAGGTGGGTCGCAGTATGATTTCTGGCAATGGATGTTCTTCTCTTCACATCTATTTTTGCAGTTACATCCTGCCCCTGCTCAAAGAAGCCTTCCTCAACCACCCCGACATGGAGGTGCTTGCCGTCCGCAGTCTTTTTGCAGTCTTCAACCCTTATCCTTCCCTTCTGATGCTCAATATAACCCGTATCAGCCACCTGACCTCCGCTTTCAGCATAGAAAGGCGTTTTGTCCAGAATCAGGGTGACTACATCCCCCTCTTCAGCGCTCGCAACAATTGCATTATTTTTAATAATATACAACAGCCTGGCATCTGCTTCATTGCTGTTATAGCCAGCAAACTCCGTCTTAACAGCCTTGTCAAGCTTTGAATATATGCTTTCGTCCCAGCCCGCTCCATCCTTGTTCTTTATTGCTTCCCTCGCCTTCTTTTTCTGTTCGGCCATTTCCGTCCTGAAGCCTTCCTCGTCAATAGAAAGACCTTGCTCTTCAGCTATTTCTCTTGTAAGGTCAAGAGGGAATCCATATGTGTCATGAAGCTTGAAAACCATGGTGCCTGGAATTGTCGTCTGCTTCTTAATCTTTGCTTCTTCAATTATCTCATTTAGAATAGTCAGACCCTGGTCGATAGTGGCCTGGAACCTTTCCTCTTCAATCCTAATAACCTTCTTGATGTATTCAGCCTTTTCAGCCAATTCGGGATATGCTTCCTTTGACTCGTTTATCACAACCCCTGCAACATCAAAAAGAAATGGCTTGTCAACTCCAAGCAGCTTACCATGCCTTGCCGCCCTTCTTAAAAGCCTTCTTAACACATAGCCCCTGCCTTCGTTGGAAGGTATTACGCCATCTGAAACCATCATGGTAGTACTTCTGATATGGTCTGTTATAACCCTTATCGAAACATCAGTCTTTTCCGATTTTTTATACTCCGCACCGGCAGTTTTGCATATATACGTGAGTATATTCCATACAGTGTCAACCTCAAACAGGTTGTCAACGCCCTGCATCATGCAAGCAAGCCTTTCAAGCCCCATGCCTGTGTCTATATTAGGTTTGGGAAGCCTTGTATAGTTGCCTGCATCATCCTTGTTGAATTGAGTAAATACCAGATTCCAGAATTCGATATACCTGTCGCAATCACAGCCGACTACACAATCAGGCTTGCCGCAACCCTTGTCCCCTCCCCTGTCAAAATATATTTCTGAGCAGGGGCCGCAGGGGCCGGTGCCGATTTCCCAGAAGTTGTCCTTCTTGCCCATGCGGACGATTCTGTCCGCAGGCACACCTACATCCTTAGTCCATATTTCAAAAGCTTCGTCATCCTCAAGGTATATTGATACCCAAAGCCTGTCAACGGGTATTTTCAAGTCTTCGGTTATGAATTCCCAAGCCCAGGGTATTGCTTCCTTTTTAAAATAATCTCCGAAGGAAAAGTTTCCGAGCATTTCAAAAAAAGTACCATGTCTTGCAGTTTTCCCTACATTTTCAATATCAGGTGTCCTTATGCACTTCTGGCAGGTTGTAACCCTCCTTCTTGGAGGCTCTTGCGCTCCTGTAAAATAAGGCTTCAAAGGAGCCATTCCTGAATTTATCAATAAAAGGCTGGCATCATTCTGCGGAACAAGCGAAAAGCTTGGTAAGCGCAAATGCTCCTTGCTTTCAAAAAATTTCAAAAAACGTTCGCGTATTTCATTCAATCCCAATTTCTGCATGTTATATACTCCCTATAACTTAGTTGGCTGTTTAAAGGGGACCTTCCCTCCTCATCAGGATTCCGGGAAAGTCCCCTTACACTGTACAATTATATAAAAGTATCCTGAAAGTGTCAAGAATATAGGCGTATTAAGCAATTCGCCTTTAAAGCTTGTTTCTAGGCAATAGCCTCAACAGCTTTTTTAATGAGAGCTTTGATAACAGCTACCGAAGGAACCGAAAGCAGCATTCCGGTTATTCCGAAAAATTCCCCTCCTACTATTACTGCAAGGATTGTAGTGACTGGATGAAGTCCCAGCCTGCCTTCAATTATTTTTGGAGATATAAAGGCATTATCGATTTGCTGTACAATTATAAAAACTATGGCAGCCCAAACAGCTTTGACAGGGGATTCAATGAGGGCAACAGCCACAGCTGGAATTGCTCCCAGAATAGGACCAAAGTAAGGAATAATATTTGCTATGCCTCCAACCACACCCAGCATAAGAGGATATTTTATTCCCGCAATCAATAATCCTATGGTTTCGAGTACCGCTATAATTAAAGCCGTCAGCATTTGCCCCTGAATAAAGCTTGACAGTATTGCATTAATTTCTCTGCCGGTACTGACAAGCCATGTCCTCCAGCCCCTAGGCACAAGTGATAATGTAGTTTCCCTGAAAAATTCCGCATCTTTGATAAAGTAATAGGCAATAATCATCGCTACAATAAAATCCGTCATGGCTGTTATTGCCCGCACCAGCCCTGACAACGACCTTCTTAGCATGTCCGCGGAATATCCCTGGATAAACCGCGCGCCGTTTTCTATTTCCCTGAAAATGGCCTCTTTTATTTCGGGAGACCAGTTGCTGGAGCGTATAAATGAAAGCATATTATTAAAGATGGACTGGTACCTTGCCGCTAATTCCGGAAGAATGTCAAGGAGCTCTCTTGTATTTTGCACAAGTTCGGGGATTATAAATACTATTATTGATATTACAAGCAGCAGGAAAAACGCATAAATAAGCAGAATACTCATATTGCATGGAATTTTTTTTCTTTTGAGCCTTTCGACCATGGGACTTAGCAGATATGCAATGATAATTGCCATAATAAAGGGTGTAATTATCCTCATAATTCTGCTTCTTAAGACAAAAATCAAGTAAGCTGCAAACCCCACAAAAACAGTGGTTATTATGAAGTATATTACCTTTCTTTTATCAGCCATACCTGATCTCCTTTAACTAATCTTCAATAATGAACATTTAGAAAGACTGGACAAGGTCCAGTCTTTCCGAGGATTAGTAGTATGAGTTTCCCAGCAATTTGGGAGATAATCGCCTATCAATAGGGGACATTCCCTCCTATTTTGTACTGCTTATTCCTCAGCGGGCGTGTCCCCTTACCTTATTAGCTGAAGCACATCTCCGAGGACATTTCCGGATCTTCTTAGCACATTTCTTCCTGTTTTCATTATCCTCTTCCTTGTCCTGCTGTTCATCATATCATCATTCATCATGATACCTACCGATGCACCAATTATACTTCCGATTAAAAGCCCTCGTGTAAATCCGTTGTTCATAAAAATTCTCCTTTCATGCAGCATTTTTTGTGTTTACCCTTTCAACCATCTATTTTTAAGTCCTCCGCCTTTTTTATGCATTTCTTCCAAGGCTTCATTATCAACCAGTATGTATTCCTCGCTGAATTCTGCCTTGCCAAACAGCGGAAGAATATTTCTGCCTTCAAGAATGTCCTGAATAAGTCCGTCAGAAATTACAAGTCCTTCTATATCTCCTGTTTTGCTTTCAAAAAGCACATCCTTTACAATTCCTATATCCTCTCCTGCCTTTGAAACAATTCTCAACCCCAGCAGTTTTCCATTTCCCTCCAGGCTTTTACTCCTTACCGCTTTTCTCCAGTCTGTTATGCACTTTGAATCATTAATAATAACAGCGTCCCTGCCGATGCTTAATATATCTTTTACAAGAAGTACCCTTTTTCTTATCTGCGTTCCTTTTCGTTCAAGCACAAGCGCCCTTATCTCCCTTGTTCCGGGGCAGAACACCACATCCTTCACAATGCCTGCCTTGATTCCGTTTTCAGCGCAAATAACCGGTAAACCAACAACCTCACTGTATTTTTGCACTTAAATCTCCTCTTTTTTATTCAGCTTTTATTATTATGGCTTTTTAACCTTAAAAAATACGCTTTAGTCAATTTGACTAAAATTACATGTTCATGTATACTTTTCTATGAAATAAAATATATGCAGCATCAACAACTTAAATTTATGTGGGGTGCACCTTATTATGAACAGCAAAAAAACATCAAATTCAGGGGTCCATATTCCGCCCGTGCTTCTTCCGGGGAAAAATACAAACCTGACAAAATGGTCAGTGGTTGCCTGCGATCAATATACGTCACAGGAAGACTACTGGAAGGACGTTGAAAACTATGTAGGCAATGATTATTCCACACTTCACTTGATTTTTCCTGAAGTTTACCTTGAAAAGGATGATAAGGATGAAAGAGTGAGCAAAATCAACGCTGCAATGGAACAGTATGTGAATGAAGGAATTCTTGTTACTCATAATCCATGCTTTATATACCTTGACAGAAAAACAGCCCATGTGCCATCAAGAAAAGGTCTGATTATTGCTGTTGATCTGGAGGAATATGAATATGCAAAAGGCTCCCAATCCCTTATAAGAGCAACGGAAGGAACTGTGATTGAAAGACTTCCCCCAAGGGTTAAGGTCAGGGAAAATGCCCTGCTTGAACTTCCGCACATCATGCTCCTTATAGATGATCCCGAAAGGTCAGTTATTGAACCTCTTGCTTTAAAAACAGAGAGTTTTGAAAAAGTGTATGACTTTGATCTTATGATGGGCAGCGGCCATATTACCGGCTTTAAAATTGAGTCCGAAGAAACAATAAGCAGTATCCTGCAGGCAATTAACGCCCTTGCCGCTCCCGAAACCTTCAGGAAAAAATATGGTGTTGGAGAAGACAAAGGAGTTCTGCTTTTCGCAGTTGGCGACGGCAATCACTCGCTTGCAACAGCCAAGGTTTGCTGGGAGAACCTTAAGCAGTGCCTGTCACCGGATGAACTTGAAAACCATCCTGCAAGGTATGCGCTGGTTGAGCTGGTCAATGTGCACGATGAGGGGCTTGTTTTTGAACCAATTCACAGAGTTGTGTTTAACGTTGATACCATGTGTCTGCTTAATAGCTTGAAACATTACTTTATGGATAAAAACTGCCGGGCTGATTACAAATTCTTTGCTTCAGAGGGCGCCATGAAGTCTTGGGCTGAAGAAGCGCGGCTTTCCGGCAACCGCCATGTGATCCCCTTTATTTCAAAGGATAGCTTCGGCATTGTTGCCATAGATAAACCGCCATATAATCTTGAGGTTGGAACGTTGCAAAGCTTCCTGGATGATTTCATGAAGGATAGACCGGATGTAAAGATAGATTATATACATGGGGCTGACGTTGTTGCATCACTTGGTTCAAAGGAAGGGAACATGGGCTTCTTCCTTCCCGCAATGAACAAGCACGATCTCTTCAAGACCGTTATCCTGGATGGGGCTCTCCCCAGAAAGACCTTCTCCATGGGAGAGGCAGATGAAAAAAGGTTCTATCTGGAGTGCCGGAAAATAAGATGAAAAAGAGCAATAAGCAAAGGCGGTACCGTACTTGATGCGGTATCGCCTTTTGATGCTATACGGCTTTGCATGACTACGTTAGATTTGCAAATGAAATAAATTTCTGCAGGGTAATTTTTCCTGACCCAAAATCATATAGTACTATTAAAAGCAATCCTTATGTTTTGCTCTCATTACCAATGACAATCATATCTGCATTCACCTGGTACAATTTTATGGTGGAAAATTCCTTTCCTGCGATAATTTCTGGTTTTCCATAGAATCTGTTATTCAGATTAATAAGTGTCACGTCATAGCGCTCAAGGTTCAACTTGATATTTATATCAGTGGCATACGGTAGATATATGGCAAATCGGCTCATATCCCTATTGGCAGCCATTTTAATTTCATTATTTGACGTCATAACCATATCACAAGATTCAAATTCAAACATGTCATATTCTTCGAAAACATGCTTTGCAAAAGCCATATCCCAAGCACCTTCAAACCGTAGTGCTGTCTTCCAGTCGAATGGTGGATGGAATGTTCCTTTCCAGGAATATTCACTGTTATTTTTGTGCCAATTCCATATTCCATGAGCCCCATAGGTGATTCCGGCTTTAGCGCCACATAGCAGGCTATGCCAGGTTGCACGCCTTAAATGGAACCGACCAAACCTCATCCCGTATTTTTCTTCTCCTATTCCTTCGTAGCAAGGTTCTCCGTTCAGCACTGGTCTCTTCAACGGAAGTGAACCGAATGCTTCGGGCAGAGTGTATGTGGTACTCTGATCCGATCCATGACCCGACTGATACATATAGAAATCAAGATAGCCGGAACTGACTATCTCGTCAGGAAGGAAAGCAGTAGGTGCAAGATGTAAAGTGCAAAGTGCATGTGGAGTCAATTCCTTGATTGTTTTCAATGCTGTAAGATAATACATAATTGAATCTTCAGATCTAAAATCCGTATCTCCACTGATCATATACATCGGATTGAATCTTGAAAACCTCTTAACGGCATAACATACATAAGGGACTATAGCATCATAGGGCATAAGAGTTTGAGGTACTCTTTCACTTATCCAGGTGTCCTTAACGTAATTTCCCCAAAGCACCACTAGATTTGGAATAAACCCTTTATCAACAGCCATTTCAAGGAACTTTTCCGCCCTGTCAAAATACTTCTCATTAATACTGTAAAAATTATATATACCCTTATCGTTTATTTCAAAAGGATGAATGTCAACATCCGGCATACTTCTGTCCCATTGCGGCAGAATGTTTATCTGCAGGGAGTTGAAGCCTTGGGACCTCCTGTATTCCAGATATTCCAAAAACTCCTCGGAAGTGGCGTTTGTAAAAGTGCTCCAAACTGTATCCCCCAGATAAAAGAACTTTTTTCCGTCCTTTATAAAGTACTGCTTATTCTCCGATACTCTTATCATCTGATATTTCACTCCTTCACATGTACAAGCTTTATAGCCGTCCACTTTTTTATTTGCTGTTACCGCCTGTCTTACCACTTTCTTTTATAGTACAGTTCCACACATCATATATTGTGCTTCATATTTAGTTTAGCTTCTACCCAAGCGCCTAACCAATATATCTTACTTGTAAAATCATACCTCTAGAACAAAAGATATGTCAACCCCTTTTATTTAAAAAAATAATGCCCCATATCCAATTTGGTAGACACGACAAACTCGTGTTATACTAAATGAGAATGGGCTGGTCAATATGAACAAACAATACAGTTCAGTACGAGCAGAAAAGCCAACAGGAGTATTGCTGCATAGCGATAGAGGGTCGCAGTACTGCTCCAACGATTACCAAAATGTGATTAGAAAGTATGGTTTTGTATGAGTATGTCAAGAAAAGGCAACTGCTGTGATAATGATCTTATGGAAGCATTCTGGGGAAAAATGAAATATCAATGGCTTGCGGATAAACACTTTAGGACCCGTGAGGAAGCTCGTGCAGCTGTATTTAAACGTATGGAAATATTTTGCAACAGGCGGAGAATCCATGAATTCAATGGATATTTAACGCCGGAAGAGTATTATACATTAAAGAAAAAAGAAGCAGCGTGATATTTAAATAAAATTTACGAAACAACGAGATTTTACGAGTTATTTGTGTCTAGCAAAGTGGGGAAGCTGCATACTCAAAACTCCCAGTTCAAGGCACAAAATCAACACCCTCTGCTGACACCTTAAATCCTCTGGTGATTTCCAGCCAAGCCTTTATAATCCTGTCCTCATAGGTTTCCACGCTTATATCGGGGAAGTTGCCCATTCTGTCATTCCAATCTATATATTCCCTGGCAGCCTGCTCAAGAGATTTCTCCCAAATAAAATCAGGAAAATCGGCTTTGAAAGCTTCTACTGAAAATGCAATATTATAGCGGGTAAGATCATTAAGTATGCTTGAAGCAACTATTTCGCTGTTCATTCCATTTAATATGTCGGTTGGTATATGTACAATATTCGCTTCTACGCCCAATACATTTGCAAACACTTTTATGTAGTCATCATTTGTCATAAAAGTGTCATGTGCGCAGGTATAGCTTTTGCCTATGCAATTGTCGTTCATAGCAACCCTGGCAACCATTTTCCCTGTATTGTAAGCAACACCGGCATGAATCAATGTTGTCCCGTCACCAGGCACAAGTATAGGCATTCCTGCGCGGAGTCTTGGAATTAAATACTTGCCGCCATTTCTTGTCAATGCAGTGAGTACAAATCTGTTTCCCATTGAGTATGAAGGCCTGATAACCGTAAGGGCAAATTTGTCCCTGTCAAACCTTGCCCAGAATATGTCCTCGCATTTCCTTTTGTCAGATGCGTATTTACAGTTAGGCGGATTCCATGGATCATTCTCTCTCATTGGCAGATGTGATAAAGGATATCCGTATACATCCACGGTACTGATAAAAATGAACCGCCTGATCCTCCCATATACCATTTTCAGTACTTGTTCGCCCTGTTCAGGAGTGAAACAGGAAAAATCTATGACCATGTCTGGCTTGAAGTCATTAAAAGCAGCCTCCATTTCACCTGGATTGTTTCTGTTTCCGTAGTACATCTTAATACTTCCGGTTATTCCATCATCGTCGGGACTGCCTGGCAGAGTGAAAATCCCAAGCTTATACCCATTCTCCATAAGACTTGTTGCAGTAGTGGTTGAAATGTTTCCCGGTCCACCGATAAATAATACCTTATCCATGCCTTTTTTACCTCCCAAACAGCTTGATAAATTTTTTAAACCTTCTTGTTTCCTTATTATTGCTTAACTTTCTTACTCCATTGAATTTTATAACATTTTGAAATGTGTTTCAAGACAAGAGGAAACATTGGACTGATTTTTGTTGATTATTGTGGGAATGATGCCAAGAACAGACATTATGAAACTAGAGCATAAAGAAAAACAAGTTGCATTTTTGAAGTGATTATCTCATTGTTACCTTACGTTCCCTTCTGAACATCTCATAGAACCCCATGGCAAGCAGAAAAAAACCAAACCACCTTTTCAGGGCTGTTCCCGTAAGGCTTAAGGCCAGCTTTGACCCCGCATATGACCCGGCAAAACCAAAAATAATAAGAGGCAACGCCATTTTAAAGTCTATTCTTTTATTCCTTGCGTGTATTATGAGAGCTACAACGGCAGTAGGTATGAAAAAAAGAAGATTTACACTCTGGGCAATATGCTGTTCCGGCTTTATAAATAATACAAGCGCAGGGATCAGGACTGCCCCGCCGCCTATTCCCATACCGCTTATAATCCCTGATACAACTCCGATTAAAAACAAAATCATATTATCATCCTTACAGCCGCAAATATCATAAATACAGCAAATATCTTCCTGAGAATATTTGCAGGACAGATATTCAATAGCCTTGCACCAATATAGCCTCCGATAACCCCTCCAAGAACTATCTTATAAGTTAACTCCCAATTTACATAGTTATGGGATATGTAAAAAAAAGCGCTTGCGAAGGTAAGGGGAAGTATTACGGCTATAGCTGTAGCGTGTGCCTTATGCTCCTCCGCTCCTAATATAAGCACCATCGCAGGCACCGCTATGGTTCCTCCCCCTGATCCGAAAAGCCCATTTGCAAGTCCGGTAACCATACCTATCGCTAAATATTTTAAAAACCTGAAGGGTTTAATCACTTTTTTGCCCAAAGCCGGCCTCCAGCTATTCTTCTATATAGGTTACGATAAATAGCTTGCATTGAGGAGAAAAGCGATTGTTCAAAGGCATTTCAATAGCATCGAAAAGATGAATTCGGGGGAAATGTCTTTAGGGTTCGAGCATGAATTCACTTTTCTCGGAGGTATTCCTTACGGGTCGGTGAAATGGCCTTTGCCCAATAACTTTTTCCATGTAAGCTATTTATCGTATTTAATATAAATCATAGTATGGCCCGGATTCTTTCTAATTATTTGTTACATGGGGACAGTTCCATATGTCTTAATTCCCATTATATCGCTTTATTGTTTTGCCCTATTTTAAATTTTCTACCTCTTGACATACGATGTCAAAATGGTATATGATTAAGTTGTGAATTATTTCACAGCGTTCAAGGAGGGTCAAGCATGAAGCAATCAATCCCCTTGCCTGTGCTTGAAAGATTGTCCATCCTTTATACCGTGCTCGAAAGGCTCGAGAAGGAAGGCAGAACCGCTGTGTCCTCCGCTGAGCTTGGCCGCATAATGAATGTGACGCCACACACCATAAGGAAGGACATAAACTATTTCGGTCAGGCAGGTTCTGAATCCGGTTACAGCGTTTCAACCCTTAGAAATACCCTGGAGAAGGGACTGCGCTTTGACGTAAGCCGCAAGGCGTGCATAGTTGGCCTAGGGAGAATGGGTCTTGCGTTAATGAATTTTTCAGGCTTCAAAGACAGCAATATAAGAATCGAAGCCGGGTTTGATTCAAACATCAACAGGCTGGAAACCTTAAAAACGGATATTGAACTATATCCTGCTTATGAGATACCGGAAGTCGTTAAAAGAAAGAGCATTGAGCTTGGCGTAATTACGGTCCCGCCTGAAGCAGCCCAGCAAACAGCCGACAAGCTTATACAGGGAGGCATAAAGGGTATAATAAATTTCGCCCCGGTAATTATCCAGTGCGATAACCCGGCAATTGCAATCAGAAACTTTTATGTGCTGGAGGAATTCAGAATCCTCTCCGCACTGATACAAATATAAATCAAAGGAGATTTTATTATGGGTAGAATTTATAATTTTTCAGCAGGTCCTTCAATGCTTCCCGAGCAGGTTCTGGCAAAGGCCGCCAGCGAGATGCTTGACTACAGGGGAACGGGAATGTCCGTAATGGAGATGAGCCACAGGACCAAGACATATGAGGCTATTATCGAAAATGCGGAAGCACTTTTAAGAAAGCTGATGAATATTCCCGAAAACTACTCTGTAATGTTCTTGCAGGGCGGAGCTTCGCAGCAGTTTGCGATGATTCCAATGAATCTTATGACAAAAAATAAAAAAATAGACGTCATAAACACCGGAACCTGGTCAAAAAAGGCCATGGCTGAAGCCAAGCTCGCAGGAACGGTAAATGTAGCCGCCTCTTCGGAAGACAAAAACTTTTCATACATACCGAAAAGCTATAATTTTTCTCCGGATGCCGACTATGTGCATATCACATCAAACAATACAATCGAAGGCACAAGATTCGCAAACTTTCCCGAAACAGGTGAAATACCTCTTGTCGCAGACTTTTCCAGCAATATACTGTCCGAAGAAGTGGATGTTTCCAAGTTCGGTCTTATATACGCAGGAGCGCAGAAAAATCTTGGCCCTGCAGGCGTAACCATTGTCATTATCAGAAATGACCTTATCGGAAGGCATGACGAGAAAACCCCGATATTCTTCCGTTATGAGACTCATGCCAAGGAAAAGTCCCTTTATAACACTCCCCCATCCTACAGCATTTATATTGTGGGCCTGGTCCTTGAATGGCTGGATCAATTGGGGGGTGTTAAAGCTATAGAAGCAATCAATAAAGAAAAGGCCGCTTTATTGTATGATTACATTGATTCTTCCGAAATGTTCAGCTGCCCTGTGAATAAGGAAGACAGGTCACTTATGAACGTCCCATTCACCGCTTTCAACGATGAATTGAACGACAAGTTCATCAAGGAAGCGGAAAAGCATGGCCTGAGCGCTCTTAAGGGGCACAGGCTGGTTGGCGGAATGAGAGCTAGCATATACAACGCTATGCCGTTTGAAGGAGTGAAGGCTCTGGTAGAATTCATGAAGAATTTCGAAAAAAATAACAAATAAAGGGGGATAATAAATTGTTTACTATACAGACTCTGAATAAAATATCATCCACTGGACTGGATTTGCTGCCCAGGGACGTATATGAGATAGCATCCTCAATAACAAATCCAGATGCGATTCTGGTAAGAAGCTTCAAAATGCTTGACATGGAGCTTCCAACCAACCTCAAGGCCATTGCAAGGGCAGGTGCAGGTGTTAACAACATTCCGGTTGATGCCTGCACCGAAAAGGGCATTGTAGTTTTCAACACACCCGGAGCCAATGCAAATGCCGTAAAGGAGCTTGTAATAGCCTCCATGCTCCTTGCATCAAGAAAAATCGTCAAAGGAATCAACTGGGCTCAATCCTTAAAGGGCAAAGGCGACGAGGTTGCTCCGCTGGTCGAAAAAGGCAAGGCCGAATTTGAAGGCCCTGAAATCAAAGGCAAAAGGCTTGGTATAATCGGCTTGGGCGCAATAGGCGTGGCAGTCGCAAATGACGCTGTACATCTTGGAATGGAGGTAATGGGCTATGACCCCTTTATCTCAGTCGATGCCGCATGGGGCTTATCCAGAGCAGTTATAAAGGCTCAGAGCCTTGAGCAGCTTATATCAACCTCCGACTACATCACGGTGCATGTTCCTCTTGACAACAAAACCAAGGGAATGTTTAATAAAGCAAGGTTTGATATAATGAAAAAGGGCGTCAGGATAATAAATTTAGCCAGAGGCGGACTTGTTGTAAACCAGGATATGATGGATGCTTTGGAAAACGGCACAGTTGCCTGCTATGTGACAGATTTCCCGGAGGATGAGCTTTTAGGGCATGAAAAAATCATAACAATCCCGCACCTTGGAGCATCAACGCCCGAGTCGGAGGAAAACTGCGCAGTAATGGCAGTCTCTCAGCTTAAGGATTTCCTTGAGTACGGCAATATAAAGAATTCCGTTAACTTCCCAGACTGCTCCATGCTCCCCACCTCAAACAACAGGCTGATTGCGGCAAATGAAAATATCCCAAACATGGTTGGCCAGATTACAACCGTTCTGGCGTCCAGCAAGCTGAACATCGCAGACATGGTTCACCGCCACAGAGGCACCATAGGCTACAGCATAATAGATATAGAAGGCCCGATACCGGCTGAAACCGTCGAGAGGGTTCGCGCAATACAGGGTGTGAAGATGGTCAGAGTTATAGAAAAAAAATAAATGCAAAAGAAACGTAGGGGACAATAATCTGTCCACTACGTTTCTTTTACTTCATTTCATGAAGTGGATAATTACATTTGCGATTCCTATGTACAAAGCAACCTGACCTATTGCAGCACCGATATTATTCTGCTCATAAACCTCCTTCCACATATCCGCTTTTATCAATGCTGAAAAAATCCACTTAAAGACAGCAGCGAGAACTCCGAACAGGATAAGGCTGACCAAGCAGACAGCCGCCAATTCAAACAAATCGAACTCTGCCTGAAGGACTGCTGCTCCGCTAAGCATGGTTTCAACTGCAAACATAAAGCCTGCGAAGCAAATGCCGGCAGCTACGTTATTATCAATGAATATTTCCTTAAAGAGGGTTGACTTTCTCCTCATCACCAAGCTGTAGGCTACGTATGCAACCAGTGAGAAAACCAGTATTACCAGCATCTTGTACACTGATACCAGAAAAAATCCTGGAAGCACATCAAGAAACTTTATCATTGAGACAAATATTGTTGAAAGCGCCACAGAATAGAGCGCTGCAGCAGTATTACCCTGGGAATAAACCTCATTGTTCAGGGTGATTTTCCCTTCGTGATCACCAGAGTCAATAAGTTTGACAACTGAACCGGATATCATCCTTAATATTGTGAAAGCCGATGTATATGCTAACACATAGGTAATGCATATAAGCAAATCCATAAAAAGTGTTTCCCCAACTGAGCCTTCTATGGACTTTGCAGCAAGAAAAAGCGTAGGGAATATGAATGCGCCAATAAATTCAACCCAAGCAGCAAGGTTGTCTTTCTCAAAAAGTGAATGCCTGAGGCAAATTCCTCTTGTTACCACTTTGTCATAAAGCAGCCATCCTAAAACAAAGCTAATAATAATAACGGTAGAACTGAAAATAAAATTATTCGCAAGAAACTTCATTAAAACAGAAAAATCCATTTTTATCCCCCTTTTCTATTTGGTCACCTGATAGAATTTATAAAAAATATTTTCAATCATCTCACCTATAAAAATCTTGAACAGCCCGGTGTCCATTGACATTTCAATATTGAGAAATTCCGTGCGTCCATCCAGATCCCTCTGGTAATCCCACACCTTAACCCCATATTCCTTCTCAACCTTCTCAGTCTCAATATTGTAAATCCTTGCCCTGCCTTCTATACCGTCGATTCGTTCTTGCTCCTCCGGCATTACGCAGCGGTCATATTCATTCCCGTCAGGAGTGGTGAGGAACCTCTGCCCGGCCACTTCAAGAAAGTCCTCCGAGAAAGGCACCGTATCGGCTAGTTCATAGACATAAGCCTCAACCTGCTCGTTATTCCCCGGAAAAACTTCAAATATGCACTCTGTTTCCTCAACCTCGGAATATATAAGGTATCGGGCAAGCTTCCTTTCACCGAAATCAAATTCAACTATTTTTTTGAACCTGAAAAGCCCGGCTCCAGCCATTGACCCTGCCTTAAACTCAATAACAGAGCCAGGGGTAATCTTCATGGGGTTAAAAACCTTCGTTATTACGTTATCACTCTTATCAAAATCTAACATCTCAAAACCTCCTATTTATGGAGCATTCCCTCCTTATATTATTGTGAAACAGGTATAAATTCAATCAATTTGACAAAGAAACCTAATATATCCTGCTGTTATAAATCTTCTTTGGCCTGGGTTTTGACAATTTTCGTATTATAATAATCAGAACAACAGCAATGCCTGAAATTACAATTAATACAACAAAAGGATTGCTCGAAGGCACTGCATGCTTGTTTGTATAGTAAACCTTGTCGGGGTTTTTGCTCACATATTCCTCAGAAAACTGAAGGTCAGGATCAACATCAGGATCAAGGTAGTTTTCATCTCTGACACCGTTATATTTTGCTTCAAGAGCCTTTACCCTCTGTTCCATCTCTGCAAATTTCCGAGCCTCAAAGTAATCCCTGTGAGCGCTTATATCATGCCAGTGGTGGTACCAGAAAAGATCCGAAGCCCTCATCAGGAACCACAAATCCCAAACGCCCACATAAGCTGAACCATAGTGTATAGGCCCTCCGAAATAAAATGGATTCACACCGACGTAAACCGGCCTTCTGTCAATAATATTTATCCTGTTGGCCCTGGTTCTCATGGCATCCTCAAAGCCCAGTCTGTTATTAACCTTGTAGCTTCTGCTGTAAGAGTTGTCATAAGCCTTCTTCTGTTCCGCATTCAGCTTTTGCTCGTAGGTTTTATAATTCCTGCTTGAAGACTGCTTCTTATAGGTATCAGCCATGTATGTGCTCTTTGCCGAGGCTGAGGCTGAGCTATTAGATGTATTTGATTTTGTTGAGTATGAACCGGGCAAGCTCCTGGACGATGAAGCGTTTGAACTTCCGCTGCTTTTTGCTGCAGACCCTGTATATCCCGAGCTGCTTTTCGCAGTGCTTTTGCTTGAGCCAGACGGACTCTTGCTGAAAGAACCTATCTTTGACCTTGAAGAAGATCCGGAATATCCCCCGAAGCTCTTTGAGGAAGACCGTCCTCCAGAGAACCCGCCTGCTCTTCCCTTTGCTTCAACCACAGCAAGTGAAGAGAATAAAAAGACAAAAACCATTATAATTGATAATATCCTCTTTTTCACTTAACTATCCCCTCCTGACATATTAAACGCAGTAAACACAATTCTATATACGTATAAAATAAGGATTTGTCTTTATTTTCAGCAAGCGTGCTTATTTGAAGTATTCAATAAACCTGCGGGCCTCAAGCTTTAATATAAACTGCTGATAGGCATGCTTTTCAGCAAGAGCGTTCCTTATATTTTTCTCCGCAGCATGAATGCTTTTTCCCATGCTTCCATTACCCGTATTTATAAAAAGCATATTATCGTCACTATCTTGAAAATAATCAATTTTGCCGGCCGCCCTTATATACTTCAAAGCTGCTTTTATAATGCTTTCTTCAACGCAAAGCCTTACAGCCAGTGTCTCAATGCTTGTCCTGCCTTCCTCCTTTGCCATGATATGCTTCAAAACCCCCATGAGGTTCAATATGAATCCTTTAAAAGTATAATCCGGAATTACAGAAAAGTTCAATATCACAATTTCAGGATCTGTCAGCAGCACCGCTTCCTTAAGCAACTGTGTGTTTGCCGGAGTTGAAGCAAAAATTATGCTTCCCGCTTTCCTCAAGTCATATCTTGTGGCTGGAGCATGCACCGGGCTAAGCGAGCTTAAGCCTTCATAGAATACAGCCGCGTCCGCGAATTCTTTCAAAACACACTTTATGTCAATACCTCTTCTGTCTTCAAACCTTCCTTCAAATACTTTCCCGGGCCTGCTTTGAACCCCTATCATATTCCCCACGGTCAGCTGCAAGCTGCTGCTGCCTTTATAATTGCTCCTGCCTACGGTGTATGTGATATCGAAGCTTTTGCCCTCCAGGCTTGAATCCTCGCCAAACCATTTGACAGCCTGCACCCTGGTCCTGTCTTCATCCTCAAGCACCATAATGTGGTGATTGCTGTCTGTTTTCCTGTCACTGACAACAGATACCCTCCGGGTGTAAAATACTGGCTGCTCAAAGCCTTCTCCAAAGGGTCCGATTCCCCTAAGCTTTTCATACATCTCATCATCAATCGCACGAAGCTTCAGCTCCATATCTGCATTCTCAGCCACTGTATCTTTTATTTGGTATTTTGACTCAGCCAACTTCTCAATTTCTCTTGTGAAGGCAGCTAACTCAGACTTGTCAAGAGAGAGGCCTGCCGCCGCAGAATGGCCCCCGAATTTTAAAAGCCTTGAACCGCATTCCTTTATAAGTTCATAAATGTCTATTTCCTCTATGGATCTGGCTGAACCCACCACTGTTCTTCCATCTTCCTTAAGAGTCAGAAGAATTACCGGCTTCCTGTAGGTTTCGCATATTTTGCCTGCAGCAATGCCTATTATCCCGTGATGCCAGCGGTCGCCGTACAGAACCAGAATAGTTCTGCTCTTTTTCCCATTCTCAACCATCTCCAATGCCTGGTCTATAATCTCCTGCTGAATTTTTTTCCTTTCCTTGTTCAGGGTGTCTATTCTTGATGCAAGCTCCTCTGCCTTCCGTGCGTCCGATGTAAGAAAAAGCTCTACGGGAAGCCTTGCGGTATCCATTCTGCCTGCGGCATTAATCCTTGGGGCAAGCTGAAAGGCTATGTCTTCTTCCGTCTCAAGCTTCGAGCCTTTTCCCGCTGCGGCAAACAAGGCCTTAAGGCCTGTCCTCCCAGTATTGAAAAGCACTGGCATGGCTTTTTTCAAAAGGTATCTGTTTTCACCGCTAAGGCTTACAACATCTGCCACAATAGACAGCGCCAGCATATCAAGGTATTCCTCTGAATTTTTGTCACAACCAAAATGCTTATGCAAAGCAAGGCATAGAAAGTAAGCCATGGCACAACCAGAAATATTTCGGGCTCTATGACCCTCAGGAAGCAGCCTGGGGTTTAAAACCACGTCTGCAGGCGGAAGATTATCCGGTATTCTGTGGTGATCCGTTACTATAACATCAATGCCGAGGCTTTTGGCCGCGCTTATCTCGCTGTGGTTCGAAATTCCGCAGTCACAGGTTATTATCAGCCTTGTCCCTATTTGCGCCAGTGACCTTACAACCTCCTCATTCATTCCGTAGCCTTCGGTGAACCGGTCAGGAACATGGTACACCACCTTGGATGTAAATTTCCTAAGGCATTGAACAAGGCAAACCGTGCTGGTCACCCCGTCAACATCATAATCTCCATAGACAGCTATTTTTTCCCCTTTTTGTATAGCTCCCGCTATGCGCTTTACCGCAATGTCCATATTGGGAAACTCATCCGTTTCCGTAGGCTTATAGAATCTATCATCCAGCATCTGCCTTACAAGCTCAGCCTCTGTATAACCCCTGTTGTAAAAAATCCTGGCGATAAGCTCATCTCCGCCTGCGGCATTTATCAATTCAGAAGGCATATTTATGTTTTGGTTTAAAACGTTTACTTTTATCTGCATAGCTAATACCTCTCCTCTATGCTGTCCCAATCCAAGCTGTCCAAAAAATCCTCATCCTCCTGCATCAAAGAAAAATCAACACTTTCGTTATTGCAGTACCAATTAAATTCACAATACCTGCAATGCTTGGAATATAATGCCTTTTCAAAAGTTTCAAAGTCATAAGCAAGGATATTGTCAACCTTTCTCTCAAGTATTGACCTGTATTTCTCATGCATTGCTCCATTATAGTGAATTTCAGCCAGAACATGAGGATTTTCAGGCTGCCAGTAGTGCATGCTTATGCTCCACCCATCTTCTCTGCCTGCAACAAGCTTTATCTGTTCTTTAAGAACAAATAGGTATACCATTGTTTGCAGACCTTCCTTCAGCCTTTTGCCTGTATCATTTTTGCTCCTGCTCTGTTTTCCTCCGTGGGTCTTCCAATCCCATATCTCAATGCTATTATCTTCAATTTTTATTAAATCGAAGTTAGCTTCAAGTTTGAGTGTTGGTGTAACCATCCTCAGTTTGTACTCGGAAAGGTATTGTGCGAAGGGCTTTTTCGGGAAATCCAGCATAAGGCTTTCTATCCACCCCTTAAGCTCAGGGGAGTTATTCTTGTCCAGAAACTCCGCTCCCGTCGGAACGCCGGAAAAATACCTGTGTGCCATCAAGTGGAAATCGTTGCCCAGCTCTATGCCTTTTCTTATATTATCATCAGGAAAGCTGTCCCATTTGAGCCCCTCCATATAACGCTTCCTGAACTTCAGCGGACAGCTGTCGAAGGTGGAAAGGGAATGCTGCGTAAAAAGAAAATAATCTTCAAACCTTATGTCTTTTTTCATACCGCGCACCCCTTCCTTTCGCCCGGATTGCTTCCTGAGGCTTGTCCGTTGCCGGCCGAAATGTAGTTCATCAACTCCAGAAGGTACCCTGAAGGCAAGGACTCATTCCTTTTCCCCTGGTTTGAATGGAAGCCGGACAGGAATAGATATTCCTTCGCTCTTGTTATGCCAACATAAAGCAGCCTGGCCTTCTCAGAAATGGTCTCCAGCTTGGAGGCCATTACAGGGTCAATATTGCTTATGTCTTCTCCCATCAGCTTCTGCAGCTCGCTTTTAATAATAGCCTGAGGGTTTCTGTACTCCTGTTTTAAAAACCAGTACTCCCCAATAAATTTATCCTTCAATGATACCGGAAAGTCTGCATAGTTCAGGCTGGTAAGAAAAACCACATCCCACTCAAGGCCTTTTGACTTGTGATAAGTGCAAACAGTTACAATTCCCGGTTTTGGCTCATACCCTTTCAATTCCCATACAACATTTGCAAAGAAGTTAAACATGTTTTTTGAGCTGAGAAGCTCCTGTGCAAGCTTGCTCAATGTCCAGTGAGGGTCCTGGCTCATAAGGTATCTTACGTCGCTGGCGATTTTCTGGGCAATAGCCCTCTCCTCCCTATTAAAGGCAAGCTTTTCCGATATGTAAAGAATAAGCTTTTCGATTACTGTTCCAGGAAATCCCAGTATATCCTTTATGACCTCCAGCTTTTGTTCAAACTCTTTCCAAACCTGTGTTTCAAGCAGCTCTTCAGGAACCTTGTTCAAGTCTATCTCGCCGCCTAAGGGGTATAGTATGTTTTCTGTAGAAATTCCCTTTAAGTAATCTGCCAGCATCTGCTTGTGCTGCTTTCTGCTCCGGATCGTCTCAAGATTCTTCATTCCGGCAGCATCCTCAGGGTTATCGGGTATAAAGCATTCGTTCACCATCTCGGCCAGCTTCTCTCCTGATTCGGGCAGGGCGAAAAAGTCAATAATCCTTCCGATTCTTCTTACAGTCCTGTTTCTTTCCTTGGAGGTATTGTCCAGCTGCTCGCAGGGAACACCCCGTTCTTCCATAAGCCCCACAAGGTATTCAATTTTCCAGGCTGCAGGAACAAGGACTGCAATTGTTTTGTCCTGATTAGCTTTCATCAAATGCATCAATTGCATTACAACGGCTGCAGCTTCTTCTTCCCAGGATTTGAACACCTTGGCCTTAATTCCGTATTCCGGTGTCACAGGATTCTTTCTTTCGTCATCATCGCCTACAGGTTCAATATACTGGGGAAGCAGGCTTTCCCTGCATTCCGGCACCGGATGGCGCTCTCTCACATACCTCACAAAGTAGTTTGCAAGGTTTATTATGTCCTTGGTGTTCCTGCTGGATTGGGTTATGCTGTATACGGTGGTTTGCGGCAGCTCGCAAAAATTTTTGAAAAATGTAAAATCGCTGCTTGTAAAGCTTCCGCATATGGCCTGATTGCTGTCTCCAACACGCAGAAGGTTGCCGTTGGCAATCATCGTCAGAATTTCACTTTGTATCAGGTTTGAATCCTGTGCTTCATCCTCGCAGACAAAGGTGAACTTTTTTCTGTACCTTTCGAGAAGACTGCTGTCTAACTCCAATACCCGCTTTGCATTATACAGCATATCATCAAAGTCAAAATATCCTCCCGTTTTAAGCTTCCTGTCATATATCTCGTAAATATCTGCGGCAATTTTAAGAAGGGAGGTGCCTCCAAGCCCTCTGCATTTCTCCATGGCCTCTAAAGGCTTTATGCCTCTTGCCTTGAATTCCCTGATTGCGCCGAGGATAACCCCACTAAGCTTGCTCTCCCATTCCTCATATGCTTTTGCCAGACTATTGGCGCTAAGCTGCGACTCATCGACAAAAGTTTTGAAACGGTCTGCATTTGCTCTTTTCCATTCCTGTATCGAAGAGCTTAAGATATGAACCTTGTTTACATCATCTATTATCTCAAACTCCTCATCAGCTGAGATAAGATCCGGTTTCTCCTTGATTATCTGCAAGCATAGCCCATGGATTGTTGACACGAAATAATCCTTGTTGGCTGCAATTCCTCTCTTTTGGAGTTCAGAGGCTATGCGCTGCTTGAAATTATTCACCGCAGAATTCATATAAGTCACTATAAGAATTTTTCCCGGCTTGTGCAGGCCCTGCGATATCATTTCCACAGCCCACAGGGAAAGACAATGAGTTTTTCCTCCTCCAGGTATGGCGGCAATACCGCAATATCCGCCCCTATATTGTTCGACCAGTTCCCTCTGGCCTTTCCTTAAGCCCATTTGCGACCCCCCGATTTTTTAAGTCAAAATACTGTCGAAATACTCGGATAAATCACCGTCATTTTCATAACCATTAGCTGAAAGATTAGATTCAAAAGTAATGAGCTTTTCTCCGCACCTTTTCAGCAAGGCCCTTGTCAAAAGTGCCAGATAACGCTTCTGATTGCGTTCTTCCATTTCCTCAGTGTATATATCGCCTTTTTCCCATGTCTTGGTAAGCACATGAGCGTTGCTAAGCTCTTTTACACTTCTCGGTGTCCAATTTCTGCTGCTTAAGCTTGTCAAAATTATTACTTTGTTTGAAAGGGAGCTTGCCAGATAAGCTACGGGCGTAGATAGCAGAACAAAGTCTCCGCCCAGCCTTTCTTCGATTTCAAAGATGCTCTCCGCAGACTTAATGCCCCTCCTTACCATTGCAAGAAATTCTCTGCTTGCATTCATATTGAACCTTGACACAACATCCGCAAAGGTCCTGGCACTGTCTATCAGGTTTTTTGCCTGAAGAATATCCGAATCCAGCACATCTACATCTTTGGAAATAAGTATTTCCAGAAAAACCTTCTGGAAAAATTCATTAATAGGCAGCGGAACTGCCTGAGCCTTATAAAGCTTTATCCAGTCTCTGATTTTTTCATATTTTTCAACATTGTGGTAACCTATTCTCTCAACCAGCCCCGGAAACTCAACATCGGGGAATTCTGCAAAGGGCTTCCTGCTGCATACTTCACCCGCCAGCAGGGAGCTTCTTACCGGATCTATTTTAAGGAGCAGCCTTATCAGAGCCTTAACATCATCCCTGTTCGGATGCTCGCCGTAATCAGGATGGCAAAGCTGAGCAAGCGTAATAAGCGCCTGAGTAAAAGGGTTGTCCACCACCCTGCTTTTCCTTGAAAGGTTTTTCAGCTTGATACCTTGCCTTTGAAGAATTTTTTCTATAACATACTCAGAGACAGGATCTGCATGCGTGGACAAAATCGCGATATCCGACGGTTTGTAGCCATTTGAGGATATAAGAGCGCAAACCCGTTCCGCTGCCGCCTCAAGCATTTCGCTTCTGAGCTCATAAGGAGGAGTTTTCTCAATGTTTGCTCCTTCACTGACTCTGCCTCTTTTACCATTCTCGATGCTGTCAAACAGCATTTCTGAAAACTCGCTCATAAAGCTGCTGCAGGTGTAAGATTTCCCCATTTCTATCGTTTCGCAGCCGTTTATAAGCTTCTGCTTCATGTATTCATGATTTCCTCCGAAAGCCTCACCATATCCGCCCTCAAAATTATAGCCCAGCATACATGATTTTACATTTGGCAAAAGCGAATATATGAAATCCACTTCCGTTGGAACACATTCTTCGATATTATCCGCAAAAACATGTTGAACTCTCCGGAATAAGTGCTCTCTGTAGCGCTCATCTGTAAACAGATACCTGTTATACACTTCAACAGCCATTCCAAAGTCAAAGATGCCAAGCTCCAGACATTTTTTTCTATATGCAGACAGTATGCCGTCCGCATCCCTGAATACCTGCCTTTTTGTCTCATCCTTAAGCTCAAGGGCGCTATAGAGCCTCTCTCCGATCTCATGGCAGGGTATATCCGAGGTGGCAGCCTTTACCAGATTTGCGGTCAAGTCTATCGCTATCCTGTCTGTAAACGAGGTAACACCTGCAAAAAGCCCCCTGCGCTCCCTGTGCTTGTCAATAACCTTTGAAACCAGGAACTGCGCAGATTCAAAAGTAAGGAATGTTGGTTTAATTTGCTTGTTTACGATTTCAGAGCAGTTTTCAAGCACTATCGGGTAATAAGTCCTGATTTCACTCTGAATAAATCCATAATAGGAGGTTCTCCAAACAGCACCTGAGCTTTTAAGCACGGTCTTTTTTCTCCAATCAAGGGACTGGGTTCTGTTCAGCAGAAGGATAAGTATTCTGTCGCTTGGTATTTTAAGGCTCTCAACCATAAATCTGTATCTTTCCAGCAAAAGCGTAGATTTGCCGCAGCCCGTAGGACCTTTTAAAATAATCTTTCTGTCTGCATTCGGCATCTCAACTATTTTCTTCGCCTTTTCATCCAGCCCGTACATATTTCCATTCTCCTTACCCGTTCAAAAGGGGACATTCCCTCCTTCTTTCGTTTACCCGTTACTCAGCGGGTGTGTCCCCTTACATTATACCATCATTTTCAGAAAATTTTGCATTAATTTAACAATCAGTGTGGTATAATTAAATAAGTTCCTCAATATATATATGTTCCAGAGATTTATACATCAAGGTTTTTAAATCAGTTTTAAGACTTAAGATAAATCTAACAAATCAAACACAGGAGATGATTCAATGGTCAAAAAAGAGCTCATAGCACTTCTTCTAGCCGGAGGACAGGGAAGCAGGCTTGGCGTATTAACTAAAACGATGGCTAAGCCGGCTGTTTTGTATGGTGGAAAATACAGGATAATAGATTTCACCCTCAGCAACTGCATAAATTCCGGAATTGATACCGTAGGCGTCCTGACGCAATACCTTCCCTTAAAGCTCAACACACACATCGGCATTGGAAAGCCCTGGGATCTAGACAGATTCAACGGTGGTGTCACAATACTGTCGCCCTACCTTAAGGATGAAACCGGCGAGTGGTATAAAGGCACCGCGAACGCAGTATACCAAAATATTCATTATGTTGACAAAATCTCTCCTGAGTATGTAATCATACTATCAGGCGATCACATTTACAAGATGGACTACTCATTGATGCTTGATTTCCACAAGAAGAACAAGGCCGATGCCACGATATCCGTCATAGAGGTTCCTTATGAGGACGCAAGCAGGTATGGAATTATGAACACTTATGAGGACGGAAGGATTTATGAGTTTGAGGAAAAACCAAAAAACCCCAAGAGCAATTTGGCTTCAATGGGTGTCTACATATTCAGCTGGCCGGTGCTCAGGGAATATTTGATAAAAGACGCTGAAAGCCCGGACTCGGATAATGATTTCGGGAAAAACATCATCCCCGGGATGCTAAATGAAGGCAAGAGCATGTGGGCTTACAGGTTTCACGGCTACTGGAAGGATGTTGGGACAATCCAGGCCTTCTGGGAATCAAACATGGATCTCATTGAAAGAGTGCCGGATTTCAACCTGTTTGACCAAAATTGGAAGATATATACAACCAACCCCATAAAGCCCGCACATTATATAGGTCCCAACGGAAGCATTAAAAAATCCATAGTGGCAGAAGGCTGCATGATTTACGGCCAGGTGAGAAACTCTGTAATATTCCCCGGTGTATTTATTGACGAGGGTTCAATTGTTGAAGATTCTATAATCATGTCCAACAGCAG
The DNA here is from genome assembly GCA_026417615.1 of Clostridia bacterium. Classification (GTDB taxonomy): domain Bacteria; phylum Bacillota; class Clostridia; order Acetivibrionales; family JAFADI01; genus SKW22. The sequence continues at coordinate 11,496 of JAOACY010000060.1, read as the reverse complement.
CGTCGGGAAGAATTGCCATATAGTTAAAAGCATTCTGAGTGAAAGAATCAAGGTCGGAAACAATGTAAAAATAGGCTTTGGGGAACCGACCGTTAATGAATCGAAGCCGTCTATTTATAATTCTGGTATTACCGTCGTCGGCGACGAGGCTGTCATACCTGACAATGCAGTTTTGGGTAAAAACGTTGTCATAGACATTGGCGCTGCACCTGAGGATTTCTGTTCTCTGGAGGTACCATCAGGCAAGAGCGTATACAAAGGAGGAATATGTGAATGAAAAACACTATGGGTATTATTCTCTCCGGGGGAAGAAACGACAGGCTCAAGGAGCTTTCCGCAAAGCGTTCAATCGCAGCGATTCCTGTCGGCTCAAAGTACAGGGCAATAGATTTTATTTTATCAAACATGGTGAATTCAGGTATAACCAATATAGGCATCCTTACTCAATACAGCTTCCGTTCACTTATGGATCACTTGGGGTCAGGCAAGGAATGGGATCTCGACAGAAGGAAAGACGGTCTTTTTATATTCCCGCCCTATCTTTCAGGAGACAGCTCAGGCTGGTACAGGGGAACTGCTGATGCCATGTACAACAATTTGACCTATTTGAAACGAAGCAATGAAGAATACGTCATCATCTCCACCGGCAACTGTGTGTTTAAGATGAGTTTTGATGAGCTCCTTGACTTCCATAAGCAAAAGGATGCAGATATAACTATTGTTTACCGTGATATGCATGATTTCTCCAAACAAGATCTATCTCTTCTCGGCATAATTCAGCTTGACAGCGACAGCAAAATTACCGACCTTCAGGAAAAGCCTCTTAATCCCAAGGGCAGTATGGGTTCAACAGGAGTGTATATAATGAAGCGCACTCTTCTCATCTCGCTTCTTGAAGAAAGCGCCGCCCATGGATATTATGATTTTGTGAAGGATATCCTTATAAAAAATGTTGAGAACCTTAAAATTTACGGGTTTAAGTTCAGCGGCTACTGGAGGTGCTTAAGCTCCATACCTCTTTATTATAATTGCAATATGGAAATGCTTAATCCGGACATTCGCCGTGAGCTTTTCATAGACAATGGCAGGATATTCACAAAGGTCAAGGACGAGCCGCCCGCAAAATATAACGAAGAAGCGGAAGTTAAAAATTCAATTATCGCAGACGGATGCATAATTGAAGGTACGGTAATCAACAGTGTGCTATTTCGAGGAGTTACAGTTAAAAGAGGAGCTCTTATCAAGGATTGCATTGTTATGCAGGGCTCAGTAATAGATGAAAGTGCTTTCCTTGAATATTGCATTCTGGATAAAAACGTTGTCGTAAGTCGCGAAAAGGCTCTAAAGGGCGAGTCGAACTGGCCTGTAATCGTAGGCAAGGATACAATGGTATAGCTAAAAAACGCTGTAAAGAAGGCTTAACCTTCCTTACAGCGTTTTTTTAAGCAGAATCAATATTACATGAAATTATGGCATGTTATTATTTTACAGTATTGACACAATGGAAAATCGATCCTATAATAATTGTTAACCGATAACAAAATAATAGTTAACAATTAAGGAGATGTATTATGAGCAGAACACACAAAATGGTATTAGTATCCCTATTCGCAGCATTGACCGCAGTCGGGGCTTTTCTCAAAATCAACCTGCCCCCCCTTCCCTTCACTCTTCAGATTTTCTTCGTCATTTTCGCGGGGCTTCTGCTAGGCTCCAAGCTTGGCTTTGCCTCACAGGCAATTTATATGGCCGTAGGCCTCGTTGGAGTGCCAATATTCGCCAACGGAGGAGGTCCTCAGTATGTACTGCAGCCTTCCTTTGGCTTCCTCCTTGGGTTTGCAGCCGCAGCCTTCGTGGCAGGCAGGATTGGTGAAAACTCCGCTCTTATAAAAAACGATATTGCAAGATATCTTACAGCATCTGCAGCAGGCGTCTTGGCATGCTATGCAATAGGATTGCCCTACCTTTATATCGTTGTAAAATATCTGAACGGGAAAAATGTCACAGCAGCTACGATTATCTGGAAATACTTCCTATTATTCCTGCCATGGGATCTTATCAAGGTCGCTGTTGCATCGTTCCTGACAGTTGAGATCAAAAAGAGAATCAAGCTTTCCTAAAATATGTTAAGAATTTTCAATAAGTGCTGCTACAAAATAAAAATACCTTTATTTGGATTTTCTTGCCGCAGGGCCTTGAAATCTAGTCGTATAGTCCTGTAAAACCCTTATTTCATTGCCCTGCGGTGTTTTTAATTTCTCAAACTCTGTATCGGAGCGGGAATACGTCCTCCGCGCATTATGAAATCACTGCTGCTGAACTTGTTTACACTCATGACAGGGCCTGAACCAAGCAATCCCCCAAACTCTACTAAATCTCCCACACTTTTACCCGGTGCCGGGATGATTCTGACAGCTGTAGTTTTCTGGTTAATCACCCCAATTGCGGCCTCATCTGCTATGATGGCAGATATTGTTTCAGCAGAGGTATCACCAGGAACCACAATCATGTCCAGCCCCACAGAGCAAACGCATGTCATTGCTTCGAGCTTTTCAATGGATAGAGCCCCCTTCATCGCTGCCTCTATCATTCCTGCATCTTCGCTTACCGGTATAAATGCGCCGCTTAGTCCTCCAACGTAGGAGGAAGCCATTATTCCCCCCTTCTTTACGGCATCATTCAGCAGAGCCAACGCTGCTGTGGTGCCATGGGTTCCGCACTTTTCAAGCCCCATTTCCTCAAGTATATACGCAACGCTGTCCCCTATTGCAGGCGTAGGAGCCAGTGACAAATCAACTATCCCGAAATCCACTCCGAGCCGTTTAGAAGCTTCCTGGGCTACAAGCTGACCCATTCGGGTTATTTTGAATGCGGTCTTTTTTATAGTTTCGGACACTGTGCCAAAATCTGCCCCCTTGACCTTCTCCAGTGCCTTTTTCACCACACCTGGTCCGCTGACTCCCACATTGATTACACATTCCGGCTCACCAATGCCATGGAAGGCCCCTGCCATAAAGGGGTTATCCTCAACCGCATTTGCGAAGACTACCAGCTTTGCGCAAGCCAAGCCCCCATCCTTTGCTGTAAGCTGTGCCGCATCCTTTATCACTTCACCCATCTGTCTTACTGCATCCATATTTATACCGCTCTTTGTGGATGCAACATTAACTGAGGCACATACTTTTTTAGTTGTACTCAGGGCTAAAGGTATTGATTTTACAAGCTTTTCATCCCCATTGGTATAACCCTTGTGCACCAAGGCGGAAAATCCTCCGATAAAATTCACTCCGACAGTCTCCGCCGCCTTGTCCAAGGTTTCAGCAAACTTCACGTAATTTTCTTCGTCACTGCTCTCCGCAACAACAGAAATAGGCGTAACGGATATACGCTTGTTTATTATGGGAATTCCATATTGTTTCTCAATATCCTCCCCGGTTTTCACAAGATTCTCAGCGAGGCGGGTGATCTTTTCGTAAATCTTCTGTCTTGCAATATTTCCGTCAGGATGGCTGCAATCTCTCAGTGAAATACCCATTGTAATGGTTCTGATGTCCAGGTTCTCTTCCTGTATCATCTTTATGGTTTCAATTATCTCAAAAGGTGTTAACATAACTATCGCTCCTATTCAAAGAGGGTACATTCCTTATCGCAAAAGAACACCAGTTATTCAGAAAGGTGTGTCCCCTTACCTTATATCCTATGCATTGAGTTAAAAATATCCTCATGCTGAATTCTGATGGAGAGCCCCAATTCCTGCCCTTTTTTCTCCAGCTTGTCATTTAAGTCATTAAAGCCCACGCAAGCCTTTGAAATATCTACCAGCATTATCATTGTAAACATATCCTGCATGATTGTCTGTGATATGTCAAGTATATTGACATTGCTCTCTGCAAGAATGCTGCTCACAGATGCAATAATACCTACCCTGTCTTTCCCTATAACCGTAATAACCGCCTTCATTTTTAAAACCTCCATTAACTTCCATGTCCCAAATACATTGTGTTCTCTCACATTATACAGTCCAAAAGAATTAAAGGCAACCAAAAAAAACTATTAAAGATAAAACCATATATCACCTTCTGCTTCCGAACCCTCATCCTCTTTTTTCTCTCCTACCACGCACAGCTTTCCGTCCTCTAGGTCAAGATACCAGTCTTCCGTTCTCACCGACAAAAGATTCATTAAATCCCTTTTCATTTGAGCAGCATCCTGGTACCTTTCAGAAGGCTTAAAGGCACATGCCTTAAGAACAATCTCCTTAAGCTTGTCACTTCCTTCTGCCGGCTCCGGGATCGCTTCACCGGACAAACGTCTGACCACAGCTGTCTCACTGTCCTTATACCCTAACTCAAGGGGATAATGCGGCATGAAAGGAAGCCTTCCATGGTTTAAGAGCTTGTAAAGCACTATACCCAGGGAATATATATCCGCTCTTGCATCATATCCCCCGCCCTTGAAGACCTCAGGAGCCACATATAAAGGTGTTCCCCTCATGGAAGCGGCGCCGCCGCAGTTTGACAATTCCTTTGCAATGCTGAAGTCTCCAAGCTTGAAGGTTCCGTCATCTGTAACAAAAATATTGTCATCCTTTATATCCCTGTGTACTATGCCATGACGTCTGCATATCTCAAGGGCTGAGCAAATATCTGCACCAAGCTGGGCAACTTCATTTTCATCCATTTTTCTGTCATCAATATAGCTTGTCAATGTATTCAAATATTCCATCCTGATAAGAATGTCCCAGCCTGTTTCATCACTTTTTGCCTCCACAAGGTGGTCTTCATAGCTTACAATATTGCTGTTTCCTCTTAATTTATACAGCAGTCTTATTTCATTAGCCATTCCTCTTACCATTTCTTCAAAATACTGCTTAAGCTTATCTGCATCACTTCCTATAGAAGCACGCGCCTCCCGCATCTGTTCCCTTGTGGGAACGGAAATAACTTTCAGCGCTGATTCAAGCTTCAGCCCCCATTCCTCCTTGTATATCCTGAATACTTTTCCATAGCTGCCCTCTCCAATAAATTCCTCAACATGCCATCCGCCCCAAATTGGCTCATATTTCTTTAAAAAGCTCCTGCAAATATCGTTCATCTTCAATCTTCTCCATGTCAGGAAATAAATAAAAACATCCATAATATGACCTATTTGAACCACATATCCATTATATCAAGAAATAATTACAGGTGTGAAGATACAAATTTGTTTATTTTTGTAAAATAACTATTGAAATTCTGGTAGAAATATTATAATATATTTCTGACAGAATTTGTAAATAACTTAAAAATAAGTTGTTAAATTATCTTAACGGGGGAAAAATGAGGGTTAGCCTTGTAACAGGTAAAAACGGTGAGGCGTTGAGGAACATCCTTGAAAAAGATGGTCAAATTAGCATTACGCGGCATGACAATTCATTAGCGGATGCATTCAGATTCTACATTGAAAACGATGCGGAATTTGACATACTGCTGCTAATCGACCAGGGTATCGGCTGCAGCACGGATGAATTCGTGAGACTTCTCAAGAATTTCATTGAGCTTATTGACAGTCTCATGCCGCAAGCAAAATTTATATTTATAACCAAGGAAACCACTTATTCCGAAACATTCAGAAGGGTTGCGGGTGAAAACGCTCGCTTTCAGCTCCATTACTCCGATAAAGCAAAAATTCCGGTTGCATTTATCAAAGAGGTATGTCTTGGGGGAGGTTCCCTTGAGTATTCCACTCTTTCCGATACTCCGAGGAAAGATGCCGGTTGTTCTCAAAAATCTGCTTGCTCTGTTGAAGATACCCAGCTAATCACTCCTGATTTTGCCGCCGATAATGTAAGGGCAATTCCCGCATTGCGTCCGGGTATAAGCAGAGCAATAGCAATTACCGGGCACAGAGGCTCAGGTGTCTCAGGAACCCTTGCAAATCTGGCTGTAGCCGCAAGCATGGAGGGATTAAGCACCTTCATAGTCGACCTAGATCTCCTTTACAGAAGCATGAACCTTTATTTCAGAAAGTTCGGCGATGAATCAAGCCTTAACACAGACTTGAAATACTCTCTGGTAAAGTGCGCGGTAAAGCCTGATGCATGCAGTAATAATTCCTGCATGATAAATGACCAGCTTTATGTTTCAACTCTCGCCTATTCCATCGGGCTGAAGGACAAGCTTCTGGAAAATCTCACAGCAAAAAGGCTGATAGCATTGCTGACATCTCTTAAAGCAAGATTCAACCTGGTTCTGGCGGATATTCCGCTGCCTGTTTTCAGGAAATATCCGGATCTCCTGGCTCATGTCGACCGCATAGGTCTTTGCATGAACAACAGCTTATACTCAATAGTTAATTCAGTCAAATGTATAGATGATACCTTTGATGACGAGGATTTGTCGATCTTTAAAGCAAAAACAAGCCTAATCCTTACAAAGTACAACAGTAAAAACGCGCATTTGGGCAAAGCCTTAAATCCCCAGTATGCTTCAAGGCTGCTTGGAAGCCTGGATGAAAGACTGGATATCCTTTTTCCCTGCGCAGGAGCAATTCCCTTCTGTGCTGATTATGATATGCAGGTTGATACGGGTAAAAAGCTATGCTCCTATAACAGCGAATACAGGAAATGCTATACTGATGTCCTTAAAAATCTGGCGTAGAGGTTTTGTCAAATGTACAACGGCTCGATCAATGAAACAATTGCAGACAAACAGGAAAGCAGCTCAAGCGAACCGGAATTTATTGAGGTTTTGACTGCAGTTGAACGTATTGTTGAATTGGTATCAAACGGTCTGTTCTCCGATGCTGCAAGATCAATAAAATCAAACAGGGAAAAGCTCTGCTCCCTCCCGCAAATACTTAAAAGTTTCTGCACCGCCCAAGGGTGTCCACCCGGAAACAGCATTAAACCCGAGAGTATCCAGCTTGACTGCGGAAAGCCCTTGGCACTTGAGCATACGGTAGCAGAAACGGTTTCACTTAAGGAATTTGCTCATTTAATACATAATGAGTCAGTGGAGGAATATGCCCCCATCAGCCTTGACAAGCTTACAGTTTGTCCTATGGAAACAATTTATTTTAAGGAATACTCATACCCCCAGTACTTTGATACTTTCCTGAAGCATCTTTTTGATACGCTTTCAGGCCGGTTCAAAGCAGCCCTTCTTATTCTGGAGAGAGAGCAGAATACAATAGGCATGAGGCGTTATACCGAGGGCTTTGCTACTGAGGAAGGACAAATCAATGAGTATTTTAAGGAAAATGGTTTTTTGAAGCTTGCCGTATTAAAACCTAATGCAGGCTTAATAGAAGCAGTGTGCATGCTTGGGCTTGAAATGCTTGTTGTTTATGACAAAACAGGCTCCGATGTGGATTTATTATCGGGATCAGGATTAAGAAAGCTATACCTAGCAAGAAGTGCGTCAGACTTGAAATTCTTCAACCTTCCCGCCAAGCGTTGCATAGTCAGGAATCTGCCCAATTGTGCACTAAGCCTTGAAGCCCTTGATATATATAAGGAAATAAGCAACGAGGATATAAAAAGAAAGCTATACAGGAAGCATTTCATTGAGCCCTTCCTGTCAAATCTGAAGAATATGGAGGAGGATTTATTGTGAAGGTAAACAGCATAAAAGACATAAGGCCCGGCAGCCATCTTCCCAGAAAGCTATTTGCGATATTTATCAGTCTTTTGGTTATAACCGGTGCATTTATAGTTTTGAACAACGCAAGCAAGGCAGCCAGCGATACTGTCAATGTGGTCAGGGTCAAGCGTTCCGACGGCATACCGGCAAAAACGGTAATTACCAAAGAGGATGTCGAAGTTTATCCCATTATTAGCAGGGAGTACAGCAAAGACATGGTCACAAGCATAGATGACGTCACAAATAAATATTCTCTATACTATCTCAGAGATAAAACAGTTCTTCACCTTGACCAGGTTTCAAACGAAAAACCCCTTAAAAATGAATGGCTGTACGAGCTGGATAAAGACAGCGAAGTGCTTACCATCCCATACAGCTACCTGGAATGTGCAGGAGATATCCTGACCCCTGGCGACATAGTAAGGATAAGGGTGGCATATGACGAGGAGGAAAAAGATACCGGTGATAAGACCGGCCGTAAGGTTGGAACCCTCTTTGAAAGCATAACCGTCAAGGATCTGCTGAATTCAAAGGGCCATTCCATTTATGAAGTGTACAAGGAAGTGCTGAAGCTAAGTGAAGCAAAGAAGCAGGAGGTTATGAAAAGCAGAGACTTCCTAGAAAACATACTGCCCAAGTCCCTTGTCCTTGAAGGTACCTCAGCCCAGGTGGATAAGTATGCCAAATACAAGAACAAGAGGGATATATCCTTCACCATAACCATTCTAAGCAGAAAGGGAAACACCAATATAATGGACCAGCTCCCTACAGTTGCAAAGGAGATCGAATCATGGATAACTCCAAAAAATTAGGCTTAAAGGAGCAGCTGGCAAGAATCTCTCCAAGGGAAAAGGCGTACCAGGAGCTGGAAAGGGGTAAAATCATAGAGAATGTGGCAGGTTTTATCCCGGCAGGAGACTCCACCGACACTTCGCTCCTGGTAGCCAACCTTGGAGTGTACCTGTCCCGTCTTGGTTACAACGTATGCATTTTGGACGCAAAAGTATTTTACCCCAGCATATACAAGCTTCTTGACTGTGAGGCAAACCCAAAGGGCAAAGGCCTTCTGCGCACGGTAAGAAGCGATAAGTCTGACTTTCGGGAAGCAATAATCAAAACTCGGTTTGACAGCCTCTATATAATGTCAACCAGCCCCCTTGATCCCATGGAGGATTTTTTCGACGTGAGGGAGGACGACGTACAAAGGATAATCTCCACCTTGAAAGAAATGTTTGACTTTGTTTTGATTGACATACCAAACATCCCTCCCCTGGAGTTTTGCTACGCCTCAATAAGCAGCTGCAACCTTGGGTTTGTTGTTTGGAGCGAGCGCATTGACTGTCCTCAGAACACCAGCAGGCTGTTTCAGTTCATGGGCTCCATAGGAATCGGGGTGTCAAAATTCGCAAATGTGATAATAAACAACCAGATGGGCTTTAGCTATGACAAGGAAATCATAAATGACATGGGCTTGAGGTGCACTGCCGAGCTGCCCTATGTCGCAAGTGCAGTAGACTGTTCTTTGGATGGCAGGGTTTACATAACTGACAGCGTTCTGATTGACAAGCGCTATAAAAAGGCATTGGAAAAGATAGTTGAAATAATAATCGGTTGAGATGGTTTTAAGAGGTGAAGCGCCATGCTGACACGGGGTGACGTAAGCGAAAAACAGAAAAAATCAAAATATATGTTTAAAGACCTGGATACGAGCAAGCTGACAACCATGTCCTTCGACGAGGTTGTAAAGCAGTGCCAGTCATATATTAACAAGGTGGCGTCCAATTTCTACAGGCAGGTTGAGGATGTAAAGGCAAAAAGAGAGATGACGGAGCGCTATATAATTGAATATGTGGAGACAGAAAAGCCTGATGTTGAGGGTTATGAGAGCTTAAGCTCCCTAAGGGATGACCTTGTTGAGGAAATCACCCAGTACGGTCCCATAACAGAGGCGATGGAGAATCCTGAAATTGACGAAATCAGGGCAAACGGACCGGATCAAATCTTCATAGAAAGACATGGCAGAACTGAATTGCTGGACAAATACTTCAATGACCGTGAGCATATGGAAAAAATCATAACCAAGCTTATCAGAGCCTCAAAGGTCAGGCTCACTCCAAAGAACCCCATGGTTAATGCCCGCACCATTGACGGTTCAAGAGTAAACGCAACCCACGCCTCAATATCACCCTATGGGAACCCGGCTTTCGTTATAAGGAAATTTAAGAAAAGCACCCTCTCTCCATACAAAATGATTCAAAATGAATCCTTTTCAATTAACATGTTCAAGCTGCTGTCTTTAATCCCACGCGCTGATCTTTCATGGATGACGGTAGGTCCTACGGGAAGCGGGAAGACTACATTGAATGAAATGCTGGTGAAGCAGATAGATCCCCTGTGCCGCATTATAACCATTGAAAACCCTACTGAGCTTCGCCTTTTAAGATACAGAAACGACGACCCCTCAGACAGGGTTATAAACGATGTCCTGCAGTACGAGTCTGTGTCAGAAGACAGCCCGGACAGCAGCACAGCCACTATGGAAAACCTCCTCATAAACTCAATGCGGCAGTCGCCGCATTGGATAGGCCCCGGAGAGCTGCGGGCTCCAAGAGAGTTCGCCACAGCCCTGAGGGCAGCCCAGACAGGCCACTACCTTTTTACCACTCTCCATGCGGAGGGTGACCAGGAGGCCATATTCCGCTTCCTCACGGCATACCTCAGCGCATCAAACGAGCCTGCTGAGCTTGCTTTAAGAAATATATGCGCTGCCGTGAAATTTATAGTTTTTCAGGAAAGACTGGCCGACGGGACCAGGAAGGTTACTTCCATATCCGAGGTCAGAGGGGCCGATGGCTTAAAGCCTGTAATTGAGCAAATCTACAGGTTTGAATGCATAGATGTGGATGAGGACCCCATTACGCACAAGGTCAGAAGAATTATTGGAAAACACCGCAGGGTTGGAACCATCTCAAAGGAGCTGGAGCAAAAGATGCTTAAGTCTGGAATAAAGCGCAGCAGATTTGAATATCTTACACTCCCGGTAGATTTAAACGAGGAGGAGGATTATAATGTTGACAATCTATAGCTTGTTATTCATAATTATTCTGCTGGCTGTAATTATTTTTCTCCTGTTTGTCTTCAAAATAAACATCCCCGGATACCTGGGAACATTTTTCAATAACCTTCTGGACGCTATTGCAGCCCACAATACCAGAAAAACAGTCCAAAGAATAAAGAAAGAAAAGCTTGAGAAATCAAAGGGCGGTTATATGCAAAAATACAAGCTGCTGGCGGAAAATCTAATAAGGGATTACAATCTCCCTTTGACCCTGGACGGCTTTAATACAATGCTGACCTTCATATTTGCCGTATTGATCCTTGCATGCTTCCTCTTCCTTAAAAATTTGGCAATGTCCGTCCTTGTCGCCCTTTCGCTTGTCGTCGCAGGCTTCACGTATTTCATAATGCATTCTAAAATGTCCGAATCCTCAAAAATTGAAAACATAATGGAAGCAGAAGACCTTATATGCCCTCTTGCGAGAGACGGTGTCATGGTGGCAATCAAAAAGGTCCTTGAATCCAGAGAGTATCTCAATCCGCGCATCAGGCACTGCTTCGTCCAGTTTGTAGATAATTGTGATAATCACGGCTACTCCTTCAAAAGAGCCATGGAAACCCTGAACAGGCAGCTTGGGCCAAAGTTTGACAATTTCGCGGAAAAAGCAATAGTTTTTGAATACAACGAACGTAAGGGCATGGCAGACATTTTCCTTGATATAGTGGATGAAAACGCAGCCATTCGAGAAATTAACGCCCGTAAAAACAGGATCTTCAGAGAAATGAACAAGGAGTTCGTAATCAAAACCGCCCTTGT
>JAOACY010000058.1 GCA_026417615.1 Clostridia bacterium | reverse complement strand
TGAATTGGAAGAGATAAGGAAGAAAACCCTAGCGGACATTAGCTTGAGAACAAACAAGGATGCTTTAAGGATTGTTGTGGGTATGGCAACCTGCGGTATTGCCGCAGGAGCAAGGCCTGTAATGAATGCATTCCTTGAAGAGCTGAAAAAAAGAAATATCAGCAATGTAAGCGTTACAATGACAGGCTGCATCGGAGTATGCAGGCTTGAGCCTGTTGTTGAGGTAATAAACCCCGACGGAAGCAAGGTAACTTATGTTAAGATGAATGCTGAGAAGGCTGCAAGAGTAGTAGCGGAACATATTGTAAACGGAAGGGTTTGTCTGGATCTTACTATCGGAGAAGCAGACAAGTAAAATTTATGATCAGATAAAGGAGGGTTATAGATGCAGATGGTATATCGGGCTCATGTGCTGGTTTGTGCAGGTACAGGCTGTACTTCCTCAAACAGTGCAAAGATAAGTGAAGAGTTAGAGATCCAGCTTAAGAAAAACAAGCTTGAAAATGAAGTAAAGATAGTTAAGACAGGTTGCTTCGGACTTTGCGCCGAGGGTCCCATAGTGGTGGTTTACCCGGAAGGTGCTATGTACACTATGGTGAAGGTTGAAGATGTCAAGGAAATAGTAGAGGAGCATCTTTTAAAGGGCAGAATTGTAAAAAGGCTTCTTGCGGGCGACAAGCATGGGGAGGATGTTACAAAGTCCTTGGATGGAGTAGACTTTTTTAAGCGCCAGCTTAGAATTGCTCTTAGAAACTGCGGCGTTATCAATCCCGAGCTTATAGAAGAGTATATCGCATACGACGGTTACAAGGCGCTGGCAAAGGTATTGACTGAAATGACTCCGGAGCAGGTTGTTGATACAATAAAGAAATCCGGATTGAGAGGAAGAGGGGGCGGAGGCTTCCCGACGGGGCTTAAGTGGGAATTTGCCGCAAAGCAGCCTGCGGGTCAGAAATATGTTTGCTGCAATGCTGATGAAGGCGACCCCGGCGCGTTTATGGACAGAAGCGTTCTTGAAGGCGACCCGCACTCAGTATTGGAAGCCATGGCCATAGCAGGTTATGCTATCGGTTCTGATCAGGGCTATGTATATGTGAGAGCCGAGTATCCCATAGCTGTCAAGAGACTTGAAATAGCAATACAGCAGGCAAAAGAATATGGTTTGCTTGGTAAAAATATTTTTGGGACAGACTTCAGCTTTGATGTTGAAATAAGGCTTGGAGCAGGAGCTTTCGTTTGCGGCGAGGAAACGGCTCTCATGACTTCTATTGAGGGTCACAGGGGCGAACCAAGGCCAAGGCCTCCCTTCCCTGCCGTTAAGGGACTGTGGCAGAAGCCTACGATACTGAACAATGTTGAAACCTTTGCAAATATTCCTGTAATCATATTAAAAGGCGCTGAATGGTTTGCAAGCATCGGTACCGAAAAGAGCAAGGGAACCAAGGTGTTTGCGGTCGGAGGAAAAATAAACAACACCGGACTTGTTGAGGTTCCTATGGGAACAACAATGAGGGAGGTTGTATATGATATCGGCGGAGGCATACCAAACGGCAAAAAGTTCAAGGCCTGCCAGACAGGCGGACCTTCCGGAGGATGCATACCGGCGGAGCACCTTGACACACCTATTGACTATGATTCACTGACTGCCCTCGGCTCCATGATGGGTTCCGGCGGTCTTATAGTAATGGATGAGGATACCTGTATGGTTGATATGGCGAAGTTCTTCCTGGACTTTACCGTTGAAGAATCCTGCGGAAAGTGCCCGCCATGCCGTATAGGCACAAAGAGGATGATGGAAATTTTAGAAAGGATTACAGAAGGCAAGGGTGAAGAGGGAGACCTTGAAAAGCTTGAGCTTCTAGCCAAGAATATTAAGGCTTCGGCGCTTTGCGGCCTGGGACAAACAGCTCCAAACCCTGTTTTAAGCATGATGAGGTTCTTCAGAAGCGAATATGAAGCTCATATCAAGGACAAGAAATGTCCTGCCGGCGTTTGCAAGTCCATGATGCAGTATGTTATCAGCGCTGAAAAGTGCAAGAGCTGCAATATTTGCGCCAAGCAGTGTCCTGTTGGCTGCATAAGCGGCTCAAAGGGCGTGCCTTATGTGATAGATCAGGACAAATGTATCAAGTGCGGCGTTTGTATGGAAAAATGTCCGTTCAAGGCTATATTCAAAAACGTGTAAAAACGACATGGGACAAACCCTCTTAACTGAAGGTATGCCTGATAATGAGGCGATGTCCCATTAATAAAAAAAGGAGTGAGAAAAATGGAAATGGTTAATATAACGATAGATTCCAGAAAGCTTCAGGTTCCAAAGGAATATACAGTGCTTGAAGCGGCCAAATATGCTAACATAGCCATACCTACCCTTTGCTTCCTGAAGGAAATCAATGAAATCGGAGCATGCAGGATGTGTGTTGTTGAAGTAAAGGGCGCAAGAGCTCTTCAGGCCGCCTGCGTGTACCCTGTATCAGAAGGCCTTGAGATATACACTCAAAGCCCTGCGGTGAGAGAGGCCAGGAAAGTGACACTGGAGCTGATACTCTCAAACCACGACAAGAAGTGTCTTACATGTGTAAGAAGCAGAAACTGTGAGCTGCAGAAGCTGGCGGAAGAGCTGAACATCAAGGAGCTGCGCTTTGAGGGAGAAACTCACAGGCTTCCGTTGGATGAAGTGTCTCCTTCAATAGTAAGGGACCCCAACAAGTGCGTGCTTTGCAGACGCTGCGTAAGCATGTGCAAGAATGTTCAGACCGTAGCGGTGATCGACACTGTTGAAAGAGGCTTCAAAACCACAGTATCATGCGCATTCAACAAGTCACTGAGCGAAGTTCCGTGCGTAAACTGCGGACAGTGTATTGCAGTATGTCCTGTCGGCGCTCTCCGTGAGAAGGATGACACCGACAAGGTATGGGAAGCTCTTGCAAACAAGGATCTGCATGTAGTGGTTCAAACTGCTCCCGCGGTAAGGGTCGCCCTTGGCGAAGAATTCGGAATGCCTATCGGAACAAGGGTAACAAGCAATATGATTGCTTCCTTGAGAAGATTGGGATTTAAAAAGGTGTTTGACACGGACACGGCAGCTGATTTGACAATCATGGAGGAAGGCACAGAGCTGCTTCACAGGATAAAGGAAGGCGGCAAGCTGCCTTTGATTACTTCCTGCAGCCCCGGCTGGATTAAGTTCTGCGAGCACAACTACCCTGATTTCCTTGACAATCTTTCAACCTGCAAATCCCCGCACGAAATGTTCGGCGCGGTTTTGAAGTCTTACTATGCTGAAAAGATGGGCATTGACCCTGCGAAGATTTTCGTTGTTTCAATTATGCCATGTACTGCCAAGAAGTTCGAAGCAGCAAGACCGGAGCTGTCTGCGACGGGATATCCCGATGTTGACGTGGTGCTTACAACAAGGGAGCTTGCCAGAATGATAAGAGAAGCGGGCATTGACTTCACAGAGCTTCCCGAAAGACATTTCGACGATCCTATGGGTGAAGCTTCTGGAGCAGGTGTTATATTCGGAGCTACCGGAGGCGTCATGGAAGCCGCATTAAGAACGGTTGCTGAAATACTGGAAGGAAAGTCTGTCGATAACATAGAATACGAAGCGGTAAGAGGCGTGGAGGGTATCAAAGAAGCCACTGTGGAGGCGGGCGGCATGAAAATAAAGGCTGCCGTGGCTCACGGCCTTGCAAATGCAAGAAAGCTTCTGGATAAGATCAGAGCAGGAGAAGCGGAATACCACTTTGTTGAAATCATGGCTTGCCCCGGCGGATGCGTTAACGGCGGAGGACAGCCCATACAGTCTTCAACGGTCAGAAGCTGGATTGATTTAAGGGCTGAAAGAGCCAAGGCAATATACGAAGAAGACAGGGAGCTCCCGATAAGGAAGTCTCACGAGAATCCGAAGGTTCAGATGCTTTACAAGGAGTACTTTGAAAAGCCCGGAAGCCATAAAGCTCATGAACTCCTTCATACTCACTATGTGAAGAGGGAGAATTACCCTGAAAAGTAAGAAGAACTTTTATAATACAAAAAACTGGTGAAGTTATATAACATCACCAGTTTTTTTGTATGTTTTTTAGCCGGCGTTCTTAAAACCTTCTGCTGTTTCAATGACTTTTTCAAAGGCTGCTTCGCCCTCTTTGTTTAAAATGTTATAGAAGCCAAGCACCATAGTTGAAATTGGGTCATCCTTTTCAAGGCCGCAGTAATGCTTCAAGGCAGCAATAAGGTCATCTCTTCCGGCCTTGCTTACTTCCTGTGCGGCTGTATCGCTTTCTGGCGCGAACATAAACCCTGAGGCTATGCCAAGTGATATATATACAGGCTTTATTCCATGCTTAAGGCAGAGCTTTGCCGCCCCTACCAGCCGGTCGTTGACGGAAAGCTTCCTTATGGGATCCTTGCCCACTCTTTCCACCGTATCGCCTAGAAGCTTGTTCCCGAACCTGAAAAGGAGATTTTCTGCATGGTTCAGCAGCTCCTCGAAGGGAACCCCGTGCTCCTTTGATAAAGCGGCGGAGGATTCCAAAAGCGCACGCAAGGCAATAAGCTTGATTGAGGAATCCCTGCAGGCTTCCCATATATAAGAATAATTCCTTAAGAAGCCGAGGTATGCAGTTGTCGCATGCCCCATGTTATGCATGAACAATTTACGGTGGATATAGAAGCTAAAAGGTGAAAATGGCCGTAAGTTAACAATTTCGGGGATGGGGCCCTTGAACGCATCCTTATCAACCGGCAACTCGCAGTATTCTTCCACACATACCAAAAGAGGGTTTTCCGCTTGCATCTCTGGTGTCACCACGGGCACCATTCTGCCGATTGAGGCTTCCACAAGGCCGACCTTGTTTTCAAGAAGCTCATGATACTCCATCCCAAGCTCTGTTTTTAGAAGGTCATGAAGGTAGTGGTTTGCATCAATGAGATTTTCGCAGATAATTATATTGAGGGGATTAATGCTGCCGCTTTCCCATCTTTTCTTAAGCCCCATAGCAATCGGCTTTGCAATTTTGCTTAATACATTTACTCCCACGGCAGTTGCCATGATATCCGCTGAAGCTATTTCTTCTGCGACAGCATCAATGTCTGCCGCATTTATTCCTCTTACATTTTTTACCCAAATATCCCTGTACCCGGTGCTTCCTGCCACCTTGATGGGATAACTTCGCTCCTTGTTGAGCCTTTCCAATAATGCAGCATTAATATCAATAAAGACAACCTCATAGCCTGATTTGCTAAAGAGCTCTCCTATAAACCCCCTGCCTATGTTGCCTGCTCCATACATTATAGCTTTTTTCATTGCTTAGCCCTCTATTTCCGGGATTCTTTTTATGTCAACATCTGAAAAGATGTCGGCCTCATCCCTGCTTCTGGTAGAAAATTCAGACACAACAGCTCCTTCCGGTCCTGCCTGGAACCAGTGGAGTGTGTTCGGATATAGGGTATATTGCTCCCCTGGCTTTAATACAATTTCATGGAATACTGTGTAAGCTCCCGGTGTTTCCTTGGGAGGCTTGCACTTTATGTTTGCCGAAGGGGTTCCTTCAACGTAAAGGTACACGGTTCCCCAGCGGCATCTGAAGGTTTCTTCCTTCCCGGGCTGTCCGTCTACTTCCGGATGCCTGTGCTCGGGGCAGGTCTGACCCGGAAAGAGAACCAGCTCTTTTGCGCAGCATCTTTCCGTATTTACATATGTCAGTATTTCAAGACCTGTTTTTTCCAAGTCTCCAAGACCAAAGTCCGCTACTTCTATTTTCTTTTTTTCCTCCTCGGTCAGGACTATGCCTGCCTTGCTGAAATATTCCAATGTTCTGTTTACGGCATTTTCGTATTGTTCCCTGGTAAGCATCTATTATTCCTCCTCGTATTTGCCCATGAATTCCAGAATTTCATTCATGCTCTTTATTCCCGTAGAAGCGCCAACCGCCATAACGCAATGTGTTCCTGTGGCATTGGCGAATTTTCCGCATTGATACAGGTCCCAGCCTTGGATAAGGCCTGCCAGAAAACCTGCGACAAATGAATCTCCGGCTCCGGTTGTGTCTACTGCCTTAACCTTCAAATAGGTAGGTATTTTGTGCTTCTCCCCATCCCGGTTCTTAATAAAGCAGCCTTCTTTTCCAAGCTTGATAACACACAGCTTGACCCCTTTTGACAGGAAGAGGTCCGCAATTTCTTCCGCATCGTCTTTCCCGGCTATCATACGTGCTTCATCGTAGCTTGGAATGAACAAATCAAGGTAAGGGAGACATGGTTCAACTATTTCCATCCATCTTCCCGTCGGATCCCATGCTGTATCAAGAGCTGTGTACACACCCATTTCCCTTGCTCTTTTTAAAACTCTGCTGCAGGGCTCTCCGTCAAATTTCGGCATTAGGTTTGTTCCGCCGACAAACAGGATTTTTGATTTGGCGATAATATCAAAATTCACATCCTCATATGTAAGCTCGGCATTTGAGCCTACGCAGTGAAGGAAGGTTCTCTCGCCTGAACCGGCGACAAGCACCAGGCTTGCGGATGTGTTAATGCCCTCCTTGACATAAAGGCCGTCAGTATTTACGCCCTCTTTTTTTAAAGAACCTGTAATAAAATCACCGAAGCCATCGCTGCCAACCTTTCCTAACAAAGTGGTCCTTATTCCTATCTTTGACAGGTCAATAGCGGTGTTTGCCGCACACCCTCCGGTATGAAGGGATATTTGATCAACAAAGGACAGCTTCCCGCCATCGGGTATACTATCAACTGTCTTTGCAATAGCATCCGCCACAAGAATACCCAGACATGCTACATCATACATACTTATCCTCCTCTGCAAAAATATAATTAGTAAAAAGTGTTTACTAATTATATTTTACTACTGTATTTGATATTAATCAATATTAAGTTGATTGATTTTGTGATTTGACATTATTCTACGGATAAGGTATTCTGATATATATAATATTCATTAATAAACTTTGTTTACAATATCGGAGGCAGAAATGAGGCGTTTAAAAGAGGCATCAAATCTTTCTACAATAAAAAATAACAACAGAAGCTTGATCCTAAGAGTGCTGAATGCAATGGGACAGGTTTCCAGAGCGGATTTGGCCAGAATAACGGGCTTGACGAAAACATCCATTACAAATATAGCTGGAGAACTTATCAAAGAGGGATTAGTCTATGAGACCGGAACCGCAGACTCACCAAGCGGAAGAAAACCAATCATGCTCAATTTGAACGAACAAGCTCTGAATGCGATAGGAGTATATATCTCCAGGGATTTTGTTTATACAAATATAGCAAATCTTAAAGGAAAAGTCATGATGGAAGAAAAACTTTCTCTTGATTTCACTGAGAATGAGCATTCCTTATTATCAAAAATATTTTCAAGCATTGAAAGGCTGCTGGCTGACTCGGCAGTTGAAAGGACAAAAATACTGGGCGCAGGAGTTGCTTCCATAGGTCCCTTGAACATAAAGGAAGGGATTATACTGGATCCCCCAAATTTCAGGGGGTTGAGGTCGATTCATATAGTAAATGCCTTGGAAGAAAGGTTCGGATTAAAGGTATTTCTCGATAATGATATGAATGCCAGCGCAATAGCGGAAAAGCTTTTCGGGAATGCGAAAAACGTATCAAACTTCATATATATTGGTATTACAAACGGCATTGGAGCGGGAATATTCCTCAATAATGAGATATTCAGAGGATTAAACGGCTTTGCCGGTGAAATAGGCCATACCACCGTAGATATGAGGGGTGAGCGCTGTCCATGCGGAAACCTTGGCTGCCTTGAGCTTTATGCCAGCATACCCAATGCTGTAAATGAAGTAAAGGCTTCAACAGGGAATGGAGCTTCCGGCAGTTTCACCCAAACAGAGAACATAACCTGGAGCGGAATAGTTGATGCCGCCAAAGCAGGTGACCGGCTGTGTATAAGGGTTATTGACAAATTGACTTACTATATATCTGTGGGAATAGTCAATACTGTAAATTCCTTTGATCCCGAAACAATTTTCCTGGGCCACGACATTGCTCTGGCTGGGGAACTGGTATTAAAGCCCCTCAACGACATGGTGAACAGAAGCTTCATGTTCAGGAACTCGGAACATGTAAATATTGAGCTGTCAAAGTTCGGGGTCTACTCGCCCTGCATAGGTGCTCCCGCCATAGTGCTCAATAAGTTTTTTGCGGGACAGCTTTTAAATTGATGTGTTTTGTCGATTTGTTATTGAAAGCGAACATTCCCAAGGTTGCGAATGAAGTTGGATTTTCAAACATAAATCCTTCAAAATGTATTCAAAAGAATTTTGACATTGCATGTTTCTTTAAAAGACGTATACAGGTAAAAATTACAAAAATATCAGTCGCATTTCAGGTATTTATTAATCTCCTCGATGTATACTTTGTAGTGGAGGAGCGTACTGTCTATGGATTTATATACTATTTCATCGTTTACTTTCTGATACTGATGAACTATTATATTTCTCATCCCTGTAGAAGGCGCAATCTTTAGAGCAAATTCATGTGAAAGTATATTTTCTTCTGCAAGGTCAATGAAGGAATTAAAATAATCCTTTGATGGAGAGTTCCTTAATCTCTTCAGGATCATATTGTTTATATCTGTGGCGCACTCGACGATTAGTTGAAGCTGACGCTCTATGGCTCTTCTTACTAAAGTGTTTTTCATATATTCATCAATAGGTATGGCCGAAAAATCTTTCAACTCCTTATAATATCCAATAAGGGCATCAAGTTTTTTGCAAATTATGGTTTTATCTTTCATTGTGAATAAACTCCTGTATCCTGTTTACAAGTTTTTCTGTTTCACTAGCTATATAGCTTTTTAGTTCATAGCATTGCTTTATGTAAAAGTTTGAATATGCTTCAAAAAGCCCTTCTTCCGATTCATACAGAAGCCTTCCTTTCTCAGCAATTTCTGCTTTTAGCAGAGGGTCAGCATCCAAGAGGTTTACTAAATCAATTTCTGATTTTCTATGGTATAGTATCAAATCAGATAAAAGATTATTCAATTCTTCAAAAGACAGGGTTTTGGAAGATAGCACCGCAATATCAATATCGCTTTCACTGTTAAAGTAGGGAGTGCCATAGCTCCCGAAATAAACAGCAAACAATATTGAATACTTTTTCATTATACCTTCCAGTGCCTTATTTTCAATCATTCTATTCACGCTCAAAGAATATATTATGCTTTCAACTGCAAAAAAACATTTGCTTTTTTGCAATTCATTCATAAATTAATTATAAGGCAAATGCAGGATTCTGGCAACATATGGGGAATAATATCAGTAGATATTAATGCTCGCACATGAAAGGTGATGCTATGGCAAAACAAATTTGGAAACCAACAACGATACTAAGTCCTGTGCCTGCTGTTATGGCAACCTGTGTCAACAGCGAGGGGAAACCCAATATAATAACAATTGCATGGGCCGGCACAATTAATTCAGAGCCGCCCATGCTCTCCATATCCGTAAGGAAATCACGCTACTCCTACGATTTGATCAAGGACAAGGGGGAGTTCGTTGTAAACCTGACAAACAGAAGGCTTGCCTTTGCGGCTGACTTCTGCGGGGTCAGATCCGGAAGGGACACAGACAAGTTTGAAGCAATGAGGCTGACTTGCGAAAAGGCATCCAAGGTAGATGTGCCGCTAATTAAAGAAAGCCCCGTCAACATTGAATGTGTTGTGAAAAATGTAGTTGGGCTTGGCTCTCATGACATGTTCATTGCAGAAGTCGTTGCAGTTAATGTTGATGAACGCTTGCTAGACAAGAAAGGAAAGCTTCATATGGATAAAGCTGATCTTATTTGCTACTCCCATGGCGAGTACTGGTCCTTGGAAAAGTCACTGGGCTTCTTCGGTTACTCTGTGGCAGGCAAGGATGTATTAAAGAGACGGCTGAAAGCAAAATAGGATGAATTAAATATTATTTCCACTGCAAAAACCCATTTTGTAAACCTCGATGAAATTACAATCCATTGCTCTTGCAATTTCATCGAGTAATTTAATCATCTTGTTCCCAAAAAAAAGCTGTTTTTGCGGGTGAATCAATTTTTTTGCTATACATAAGTAAAACACCTTACATTGCACTATGGAAGGTGCGCGCTATAACTTCTTTTTGCTGCTGGCTTGACAGTCTGATAAAGTTTACTGCATATCCTGATACCCTTATGGTGAGCTGGGGGTAATTATAAGGGTCTTCCATGGCTTTTTCAAGGACTACTCTTTCCAGGACATTTATATTCACATGGTGTCCGCCCTGAGCGAAATAGCCGTCCAAAAGGGCTGAAAGGTTCATGAGCCTTGCGGAGGTATCTCTCCCCAGCGCCTTCGGTACCAAAGTAAGCGTAAGCGATATGCCGTCCCGGCAGTATTCGTAAGGAAGCTTAGCTACAGAGTTCAAGGCTGCCAGCGCACCCATTTTGTCCCTTCCGTGCATGGGATTTGCGCCTGGGGCGAAGGGTTCCCCTTTTTTCCTCCCGTCAGGCGTTGACCCTGTTTTTTTGCCATAAACTACATTGGAGGTTATAGTGAGGACTGAAAGGGTATGCTTGGCATTCCTGTAAGTACTGCATTTCCTCAAATCGTTATAGAAGCTTTTCACAACCTCCACTGCTATGCTGTCAACTCTGTCGTCATCATTTCCGAACTGAGGGTAATCTCCCTTGATTTCAAAATCTACGATAAGGCCCCTGCTGTCCCTTATGGCTCTAACATAGGTATGCTTGATTGCGCTCAAGGAATCAACCAGCACAGAAAGACCGGCGATGCCGAAAGCCATAAGCCTTTCCGCCTGTGTATCGTGAAGTGCCATCATCAGCCTCTCATAAGCATATTTATCATGCATGTAATGAATGACATTCATGGTGTTTACATATAGCCTTGCAAGCCATCTCTGCATGTTTTGAAAGCGCGTGACAACCTTTTTGTAGTCAAGGTACTCGTCAGGGTAAGGCTCAGACTCGGGGGCAATCTGTTCTCCCGTTATTTCGTCCCTTCCTCCGTTCAAAGCAAGCAGAAGCAGCTTAGGGAGATTGCATCTGGCGCCGAAGAACTGCATGTGCCTTCCTATGCGCATAGCAGATACACAACAGGAAATTCCGTAATCATCACCAAATTCAGGCCTCATTATATCGTCGTTTTCATACTGTATTGCGCTGGTGACCATAGACACCTTGGCGCAAAAGCTCTTAAAGCTTTTGGGAAGCCTCTGGGACCACAGAACCGTCAGGTTTGGTTCCGGAGCGGGACCCAGGTTGAAAAGGGTTTGGAGAAACCTGTAGGAGGTTTTCGTCACCATGTGGCGTCCGTCTTCGCACATTCCGGCAAGAGCTTCCGTTATCCACACCGGGTCTCCTGCAAAAAGCTCGTTGTAATCCGGTGTGCGCAAGTGGCGTACCATCCTTAGCTTTATGACAAACTGGTCAATGAGCTCCTGCGCTTCTATTTCAGAAATTTTTCCATCATTCAAGTCACGCTGTATATATATGTCCAGAAATGTATTTACTCTGCCGAGAGAATTGGCTGCTCCGTTGGTTTCCTTAATAGCTGCCAGAAATGCGAAATAAGTCCACTGGACTGCTTCAAAAGCATTTTCCGCGGGACGGGACATGTCAAAGCCATAGGTGGACGCCATGGCAATAAGCTCATTTAAGGAATTTATCTGCTCATGAACCTCTTCTCTGAGGCGAATGACCTCGTCAGTCATGTCCATATCGAGAAGCTGCTCCAGGTCGCTGAGCTTTTCGTCTATAAGCCTGTTAACGCCATAGAGAGCCGGCCTTCTGTAGTCTCCGATGATCCTGCCTCTGCCGTAAGCATCGGGAAGGCCGGTTATAACGCCTGATTTCCTGGCCTTCTTCATTTCGCTTGTATATGCGCTGAATACGCCGTCATTATGCGTTTTGCGATAGTTTTGGAATATTTCGTCAATTTTCACGGAGAGCTTTTGACCGTACTCCTCACAGGACTGCCTAGCCATTCTTATACCGCCGTAGGGCATTACGGCACGCTTTAAGGGTTTGTCCGTCTGAAGCCCCACAATCACTTCGCAGCTCTCGTCGATATATCCCGGCGGATGGCTTATGATGCCGGACACTGTCTTTGTGTCAATGCCAAGTACACCACCCTTTATAAGCTCATCCCGAAGCAGCTTTTTACATTTGCTCCACAGCTTTTTGGTTTTTATGCTGGAATCCGCAAGGAAGTCCTCAGAACCGTCATAGGGTTCAAAATTCTTGACTATAAAGTCCTGCACGTTTATTTCATTTTGCCATGCTCCGGGGACAAAACCCTTCCATGCCTTTTCACTCATATAAACCACCCCAATCCTATTTAAAACAAAAACCGCCCGGGCGCAATCTTTGCATGCCCAGGCGGTCGGCTTCCCTCAAACCATACTCCCTGTGGTAAACTCCACTTCCGCCAGTCGTATGGTCCCTAAACTCAGCTTTTAATATCAGTATAGTGGAAAGACGACAAATATGTCAACGCTTTTTACGAAAATATGTACCTGTGGCTTAATATTTATGCTAAGATATTAGGGGGCTTACCTTAACGCAAAAGGAACAGCAGCTCTTTAAAAAGGCATATCCCCGCTGAAAAAGCAGTGAAACTATGCATTGATATGAGGTGGAATATGAAATACAAGTTAATGGCTGTGGATGTGGACGGTACGTTGGTTGACAGCAACGGCGCCATAACCGGGGAAACAAAAAAAGCTGTAAGGCTTGGAGTGGACAAGGGTCTCATATTTACAATATGCACGGGCAGACCGATACAAAGCGCCGCCCCCTTATGCGAAGAGCTTGGGCTTGATCTTCCCTTTATAACGTATAACGGCGCAATGGTTGTGATGGGAAAATCCCGTGAGATCCTCTATGAAAAGAAGATGAGCGCGGAGGATGCTCTTAATATTTATAAGCTGGGAGAAAAATATGGGGTGACAGTTGTGGTGTGGACCGAAAATAAGCTTTATGTCAATAGAATGGACGAAAGGGCGCATAGCTACAGCAAGCTTGCACGCACAACTCCTATTTTACCCGACAATATGACGGATGTGCTGAAGAATGGGGCAACGAAAATATTATGGTACGACACAGAAGAAAAAATAAGGCAGTATGAAGATGAGGTGGGGCAATACCTTGGCGAAAATGTCAATTACCATCCGTCAAAGCCTATATTCCTGGAGTTTGTGGACAAAAATGCCTCAAAGGCGATTGCGATGGAACGTCTGGGGCAATACTTCGGCATCGACAGAAGAGAAATGATAGCTGTGGGTGACGGGATAAACGACCTGTCAATGATTGAGTATGCCGGTCTTGGCATAGCAATGGCCAATGCCAGGGAGGAAGTAAAGCAAAAAGCGGGGTATGTGACTTTGTCAAATGATGAGGATGGTGTGGCCCACGCGATATACAAATTTGTGCTTAATATGGATTAATGCTGTTAAAAAGGACGCTTCACAATAATGAAGCGTCCCTTAACAGCTCATCAATTATTTGGCTGCAAGAACCTTCTTTAATTTGGCAAACCTAGGCAGCCCATTTTCCATCGGAGGTCTGGAGTCTCCCTGTATAAGCGGCAGAGCGTAGTCGATGAAGTCCTGGGTCAGGCCGCTGCTGTCTTTCTTAATCCACTCAAGAGGAATTTTCTTTTCGGTGTTCGCAACTTCTGATAGAGGAAGAAGCTTGATATTGCACTTGTATTCTGCGCCTGCTTCTCTTTCAAAGCCAACCATGTAGTCAGTCTTGCCTTCAACAGCATATTTGACAGCCATCTGACCGGACAAGTAGGATTCATTTACGTCCGTCAGAGAAGCGCAGTGAGCCGCACACCTTTGGAGAAGGCTGAACTCAATGCCGCGTGTCTTTGCGCCTGTTCTTTGCTTTACTATGTTAGCCAAAGTAGCGGCAAGCCCGCCAAGCTGTGAATGACCGAAGGCATCTTTCTGCTGCGCCAGGTCTGAACCGTATTCGGATATATACTTTCCGTTCTTATCCTTGATGCCTTCAGAAACAGCTACGATACAGTTGCCGTTCTTTTTAAATATAGCTTCCGCCTTTGCAAGGAAGTCGTCAATGTCGAAATCTACCTCAGGCAGGTAGATGAGGTCGGGACCTGCACCTTTATATGCTGCTAGAGCAGTAGCGGCTGTAAGCCATCCTGCGTTTCTTCCCATCACCTCAAGAATAGTAATCATACCCTTGTCATAAACCCTTGCGTCCTGATAAACTTCCATTGTTGAAGTGGCTATGTATTTTGCAGCACTTCCGTATCCCGGGCAGTGGTCTGTGCCGAAAAGGTCGTTGTCGATAGTCTTGGGAACACCCATTACTCTCATTTCATAGCCGGACTGCTGCATATACTTGCTCACCTTGTTGCAGGTGTCCATGGAGTCATTTCCTCCATTGTAGAAGAAATACCTGATGTTGTACTTCTTGAATACTTCAAGAAGCTTCTTGTAATCTGTCTCGTCTTCGTTGAAGTGCTTGAGCTTGTAACGCACAGAACCTAAGGCCGAGGAAGGAGTAGTCCTTAGAAGATCCAGCTCATAAGCATCTTCCTTGCTCATATCATAAAAATTTTCTGTCAATGCGCCCTTGATACCGTGGGCCATTCCATATACAGCAGTAATGTTTTCCTGCTTCAGTGCTTCCTGGATGACGCCTGCTGCACTGGCGTTTATAACTGAAGTAGGTCCGCCGGATTGTCCGAAAATTGCAGCGCCCTTTAATGCACTCATTTGAATTACCTCCTGTAAAAATTTTTTTATATTTATCCGTAGTTTGTCCATGTGACACATTAAAATATAGCATATGAAGGAATAAAATGCAATTATGGCTTCGATAAAAAATTAACACACAGGGGGGCGGAAGGGTGGGAATTGTGATTTTATTTTCAAGGCATTATTTTTTGCAAGGATTCAATGTGCTTAGGAAGTATTAACCTTGACATATTAGTCAAACAATCCTAAATCCACTCTTTGTGATAATCCTGGGCTATTGCCGAAAGCTTTGCACCTTGCAGATAATTGTTGAATATTAGGTAAATTTTATAAAAAATAAAGGATATTCCATATTTGTGTCGAAAAAATAAAACTATAAAAAATTAGGAGGCGTTATGACGATAAATGAAAAAAGACAAAGATTTATTGCACATGTGAACAAAAATGAAGATGGGACTTGGACGACACCTCATTTTTTAACCGAGCATTCAATAGGAACTTCTAAACTTGCAGAAGCTTTTGCTGATAGATTTTCTTCAGGCAAATGGGCAAAAGCAGCAGGTTTAATTCATGATGCGGGCAAAGGACGTAAAGAATGGCAGGAGTACCTTAAGCAAAAAAGCGGCTTTGGCTATGATGAGGAAGCTCATTTAGAGGGTAAAGCAGGGAAAATGCCTCATGCCATTTATGGAGCAAAAGCGGCCGAAGAACTTTTTGGGAAGGGTACAGGAAGGGTTGTTGCATACTGCGTGGCAGGGCATCATTGCGGGTTGCAGGACTGGTCAGGTGCTGAGGGTAAAGGTAAATCCAATCTTAAGTTTCAATTGGAGCAAATTAAGGATTTTAGCAGTATTGCTGATTTTATTTCGAAAGAACTAATCGCCGCAAAACCTGAACTGCTGCCTTGGAAGTTTTCTGACGGCTTAGATTTTTCTTTTTGGATAAGAATGCTTTATTCTTGCCTTGTAGATGCTGATTTCCTCGATACCGAATCATATATGGATAAGAATAAAGCTTTAAGCCGGGGAGGATATTTGAGCCTGACACAATTGCTGGACAGGTACAATGACTTCGTAAGGCAAATGGACAAAACGTCGGAAGACAACAATATAAACAAGATAAGAAGAAATATCCGAGCTAAATGTATACAAATGTCCCACAGACCTCAAGGCGTGTTTTCTCTTTCAGTGCCAACGGGCGGGGGGAAAACACTGTCAAGCCTTGCGTTTGCCTTGGAACATGCCGTAAAGCATAATCTGGACAGGATAATATATGTGATTCCTTACACAAGCATTATAGAGCAAAACGCAGACGTATTTCGGGCTGCTTTAGGTGAAGAGCAGGTTGTGGAGCATCATTCAAGCCTTGACGATGATGAATCTACTCCGAAATCAAGGTTGGCTGCGGAGAATTGGGACGCTCCTTTGATTGTTACTACCTCGGTGCAGTTTTTTGAGTCCCTTTTTGCTGCCAAGCCAAGCAAATGCAGGAAACTTCACAATATTGCAAATTCCGTCGTTATTCTTGATGAAGCGCAATTAGTGCCTGTTGATTATTTAAGTCCAATTCTTGAAACTATGAAGCTTTTGGTTGAACACTATCATGTCACCTTTCTGATTTCTACAGCGACACAGCCGGCATTTAGGCAGCGGATTGTGGATGGAAAGGTGTTTAAAGGAATGGAAGATATAAAAGAGATAATGGGTGAAGATGTAAAGTCCCTCTACAATTCACTTAAACGCGTAGAGGTGGAATTGCCGGAAAATATTCACAATATTGCCAGCTGGGATAAAATAGCAGAAGAATTAAAGCAGCATGAGCAGGTTTTGTGTATTGTATCTGACCGTATAAGCTGCCGTGAACTGCATAGCCTTATGCCGGAAGGAACCTATCATTTGTCTGCGTTAATGTGCGGACAGCATAGAAGCGAAATAATAAAAGAAATTAAATACAAATTGAAAAAAAGAGAGCCTGTTAGGGTAATAAGCACTCAGCTTGTGGAAGCAGGAGTTGATATGGATTTTCCTGTAGTATATAGAGCTCTTGCCGGCTTGGACTCTATTGCCCAGGCTGCTGGCAGGTGCAATCGCGAAGGCAAATTGAAAGGATATGGAAAGGTTGTTGTTTTTAATGCTCCGAAAAAGCCTCCAATAGGAATACTTAGAAAGGCGGCGGAAACTACTCAAAGCATTATTGCGGCAGGCAATCAAGATCCTCTGGATTTTGACTTGTACGAAAAGTATTTTTCTGAATTATATTGGAAAGCCAATTCTTTGGATAAGGATAATATTATTCCTTTGCTAAGCAAAGAACGATATGAGGGAAGCATATATTTCAGAACTGCCGCGGAAAGATTCAGAATAATTGATGAATCAATACAAAAAACGATAATTGTTCGATATGGAGAAAGTGAAAAATTAATAGATTTATTAAAAACGAACGGATCTGAAAGGCATTTGTTGAGAAAACTTCAAAGATATACTGTTAACGTTTATAATCAAGACTTCAATAAAATGCTGAGCCGAGGTTCAATCGAAGAAATACAGACCAATGTTTTTGCACTTGTATCGGACATTGAATATTCAAAGCAGATTGGACTACTTGTAGATGAAACACTTTATAACCCTGAACAACTTATCATATAGAAAGGAAGTGGTACAATGCATAACTGGTGTTTGGAGGTGTGGGGTGATTATGCCTGCTTCACTCGTCCCGAGATGAAGGTTGAACGGGTAAGCTATGACGTAATTACTCCTTCCGCAGCCAGATCAATTTTTGAATCAATTCTGTGGAAGCCGGCCATCAAATGGAATGTGACCAGGATCGAAGTTCTAAATCCCATCAAATGGATATCTGTCAGGCGAAATGAAGTAGGAAAGACCATTCCTGAACCAACTGCAAAGCAAATGTCAGGAATATTAGGTGGGCCAATGGGTATTTTTATTGAGGACGAGAGGCAGCAACGGGCAGGGCTTTTCCTGAGGGATGTAAGGTACCGGATACATGGTTATTTTGATTTTATTCCGCCTGAGAAAAGAAAGAATAACCAATCTTTACTGTCTGATATTTGGTCTGACAGCCATGAGCAGGCTGAGGCAGCCAGAAAGGATGAGACGGAAGCAAAATATGCCGCTATGTTCGAACGAAGGGCGAAAAAAGGTCAGTGTTTTCACCGGCCTTATCTTGGATGTCGGGAATTTGCCTGTGATTTCAAGCTTGTGGATCCTGAAAAGGAACCTGCAAAGCTTATTGATGAAACTCGTGATTTGGGGTTCATGCTGTATGACATGAATTTTGATGAGGATATCAATGACCCCCCACCTCTGTTTTTCAGGGCGTTTATTGACAAAGGAGCTGTTAATACAGACCGTAGAGAAATAGAGGTGATAGGATGATATTGCAGGCATTGAAGGAGTATTATGACAGGAAGGCTGCCGATCCGGAAAGCGATATTGCTCCGGAGGGCTTTGAAAAAAAAGAAATTCCTTTTATCATAGTAATTTGTGAAGATGGTGAGTTTTTAGGCATTGAAGATACAAGGGAAAAAATAGGGTCAAAGCTAATCGGCAAGACTTTTTTGCTTCCCAAATCAGTAGGAAGGAGCGGCAGCAAAAGCTATGAAACAACATTTTTACTATGGGACCACATAGGCTATATTCTGGGTCTGCCAGTTGAAGACCCCAAATCTGAGAAGCAGCATAATACATGGATTAATTCATTAAAAAAGCTTCCAGAGGAACTGAAGGAAGATTTTGGGGTCAGAGCAGTGATTCAGTTTTACCAGAAGGACGGAGTATCTAAGGCAAGGTCTTGCAAGGAGATACAGGAATGCTTGAAAGCTCCTCAATGCAATATGACGTTTCGCTTAGCTGGAGATATTCCTGTTCCATGCAGGGAAAAAGTCCGGGAATACGTAAGAAGCACTGTAAAAGCGGGGGAAATAACAGAAGATAAGGAAGAAAATCAAGCAGTTGAGAAAAGAGGAGTATGCCTGATTACGGGTGAAAGGGGGGCGATTGCAAGAACCCATAGCAGGACGCCGATTGATAAGGACACAAAGTCTCTTGTCGGCTTCCAGAAGAACAGCGGATATGATTCTTACGGCAAGGAGCAGGGTTATAATGCGCCTATTATAAAATCATCAGAATTTGCCTATACAACTGCCTTGAACACATTGCTTAAGTCAAATTGTCAGCGTATGTTGATAGGAGATGCATCAACTGTTTTCTGGTCAGAAAGGAAATCATCTTTTGAGTCTGATTTTTCCTTTTTCTTCAAAGAACCTGAGAAGGATGATCCTGAATCCGGAGTTCAAAAAGTAAAAGCACTGTTTAATTCTGTCAACACAGGAGCTTATTTGGAGGATGACGGGAATTTAAAATTTTATATTTTAGGTCTTTCGCCCAACTCAGCCAGAATATCGGTCAGATTCTGGCAAATTGGAACAATATCTGAATTTGCAGTCCGAATAAGGCAGCATTTTGAGGATTTCAATATAATTAAACCCCCAAAAGAACCTGAATATTACTCTGTTTGGCGCACGTTGGTAAATATTGCCGTACAAGACAAAAGTGAGAATATACCACCAAATCTTGCCGGAGATTTTATGCGTTCAATTTTAAGTGGGACACCTTATCCCTCGACTTTGCTGCAAGCTGCAATACGGCGCATCAACGCTGATACGGAATATAGAGTCAAGCCTGTCCGGGCTGCTCTTATAAAAGCATATCTTAACAGATATTATAGATTCTATCCAAATCAAAAACATAAGGAGGTTAACATGGAGCTTGATATTACTCAACCATCAATCGGTTACCAGTTAGGAAGACTTTTTGCAACTCTGGAAAAAATTCAGGAGGAGGCTAATCCGGGAATAAATGCTACAATCCGCGAGCGTTACTACGGAGCGGCTTGCGCAACTCCGGTGGCTGTATTTACAAACATACTCAGGCTAAAAAATCACCATTTAGCAAAGCTGGAAAGCAAAGGGAGGGTTGTATATTTTGAAAAGCTGCTTGGCGAAATCATAAGCAATTTCAAGGAATTTCCTGCGCATCTTGATTTACACGAGCAAGGACGTTTTGCAATCGGATATTACCATCAAAGGCAAGCATTTTTCACAAAGAATGAAGGCAATTGATATCACTCAAAATTAATTAATGAAAAGGAGTAAAGCTATGGAAAGGAAGAATTTTGTAGAAAAACGTTATGATTTTGTTATTCTTTTTGATGTAAAGGACGGTAATCCCAATGGAGATCCCGATGCAGGCAATTTACCGCGTATTGATGCGGAAACAGGTCACGGGATTGTTACTGACGTGTGTTTGAAAAGGAAGGTGAGAAACTATGTGGGCCTTAAACTGGATGATACTCCGCCATACAGCATATTTATAAAGGAAAAATCGATACTAAACAATACAATTGAAAAAGCCTATTTAAGCCTGAACATTGACCTTCAACAGACTCCAAGTGACCCTTCGGATGGCAAAAAAAGAAATAAACCTGGGCAGGGTCAAGGAAAGGAAATTGATAAAGCAAAGCTTTTCTTATGCCAGAACTTTTTTGACATAAGAGCTTTTGGAGCTGTGATGTCAACTGGAGCTAATGCGGGACAGGTTCGAGGCCCGGTTCAGCTTACGTTTGCTCGTTCAGTAGATCCTGTTGTAACTCTTGAGCACAGTATTACGAGAATGGCTGTAGCTACTGAAGCTGAAGCAGAAAAGCAAAGCGGGGATAACCGCACTATGGGAAGGAAGTTTACAGTTCCATACGGGCTCTACCGTGCTCACGGCTTTATTTCAGCACCTCTTGCAAATCAGACAGGTTTTTGTGAAGAAGACCTGGAGCTTCTTTGGGAGGCACTTGAGAAGATGTTTGAGCATGACCGCTCAGCAGCACGTGGACTTATGACAACAAGGAGTTTGTATATTTTTGAGCACTCGTCAAAAATGGGGGATGCTTCTGCCCAAAAGCTCTTTGACACCATTTCAGTGAAAAGAAGGGATGAGAATAAACCTGCAAGAGATTTCAGTGACTATGTGATTTCTGTTGATAAAGACGGGATACCGGAAGGTGTGCGTCTTATCCAAAGAGTATAAAATGGCTTCGTATTACTCAGATGACCAGCTTTTGCAGCTTTCCGGCATTCAGCATTTTGCTTTTTGTGAAAGACAGTGGGCGCTTATATATATTGAACAGCAATGGGCCGATAATGTAAGGACAGTTGAGGGAAAGCATATACATGAGCGTGCTGATAATACATATGAAAATGAGACAAGGGGTAATATCCGGATAACCAGAAGTGTTCCGCTTGTTTCCAGAAAACTGGGGTTGCAGGGTATTGCTGATGTTATAGAATATGTCAGGGATGACGGCGCTCGGGAAGAAGAGACAGTTGAAATTTCTGGGAGAAGGGGAAGGTGGAGGGTTCATCCTGTTGAGTATAAGCGCGGAAAGCCAAAAAAAGACGACAGGGATATTGTTCAGCTTTATGCACAGGCGATGGCATTGGAAGAAATGCTTGGTATCAGAATTAATAAAGGCTATTTGTTTTACAATGAAATACGGCATAGAAGCGAGATTGTGTTCAATGAAGATGAAAGAAAGCGCGTTGTGGAAATTGCAGCAAGGATGCATGAGATGATGGACAAGGGCTTTGTTCCAAAAGCAAGGAAAGAAAAGCACTGCCAGCTATGCTCCCTTATTGATGTTTGCCAGCCCGGATGGGATAAATCCACAGAGTCTGTACGCAGATATCTTGAAAATCACTTTGGGGAGGATTGCTGATGAGAAGGCTGCTTAATACTCTTTATGTAACAACTCCCGAGGCATATATTGCAAAGGAGGGGGAAAACATCCTCATTAAAGTCAAGGAGGAGACTGTTTTCAGATTTCCAATACATAACCTGGAGGGCATTGTCTGTTTTGGTTATACGGGTGCAAGCCCTGGAGCGATGCATCTTTGCTGCGAAAAAGGAGTAGGCTTGAGCTTTTTGTCTGAGTCTGGAAGATTTCTTGGCAGAGTGACTGGAGAAGTATCCGGGAATGTCTTATTAAGAAGGAAGCAGTACCGATGGGCAGACAATGATTCTGAAAGACTAAGACTGGCAAAGCGTTTTGTAGCTGCTAAGTTATTTAACTCAAGAAGTGTTCTTCAAAGGTGCATAAGGGATCATGAAAGTGCGATTGACAGTGGTAAATTGCTCAAAGTCTCCGGTTATATGAAGTCAATGTTTGAAAGAATTGAAAATGCCGGCAATGTTGATGTTTTAAGAGGCATTGAAGGGGAAGCTGCCAATCTGTACTTCTCCTGCTTTGATGAGTTGATTATTTCACAGAAGGATTGCTTTGTTTTTGAAGACAGAAACAGGAGACCTCCCACAGATAATGTAAATGCATTGCTTTCGTTCATCTATACCCTTCTGGCTCACGAATGCACTTCTGCTCTTGAAGCAGTAGGGCTTGACCCCCAGGTAGGATTCCTCCATTGTGACAGACCGGGAAGAAGCAGTCTAGCTCTGGATATAATGGAAGAATTAAGGGCATATTTGGGGGACAGGCTGGTTTTGTCATTAATTAACAGGAAACAAGTATCAAAATCCGGGTTTCTTAAAAAGGAAAACGGCGCCGTTATAATGAATGATGAGACTAGAAAAGAAGTTCTATCAGCCTGGCAGACCAGGAAAAAGGATGAAATAGAGCATCCGTTTCTTGGAGAGAAAATACCTGTAGGCCTTATTCCTTATGTTCAGGCAATGCTTTTAGCTCGGAATTTGAGAGGTGATTTGGAGGATTATCCTCCATTTTTATGGAAATAGAGGTGAGAAATTCAAATGATGGTTCTGATTACTTATGATGTCAATACTTCATCAGTATCAGGTGCGAAGCGACTGAGACGTGTTGCAAAACAGTGCGTGAATTTTGGACAAAGGGTTCAGAACTCAGTATTCGAATGCCTTTTAGATCCACATCAGTTCACAGAACTTAAGCATCGTCTGGAGAATATAATTGATCCCGAGCACGACAGCTTGCGGTATTACTATTTGGGAAGCAATTGGGAGAAGCGGGTGGAACACTTTGGTGCGAAGCAAAGCTATAACCCGGAAGGGGTAATAATCTGCTAGCTGCGAACAGGGAGTGAACATTGATTCTGTGTAAGTTTCGCACCAAGCATTATTGTTGCGTTTTAGAAGTTTTTGCAGTATATTTATAATTGTGAGTCTAGTTTTAATATATGGTTCGCAAAAATGGGAACTACAAAGCCCTGATATCAACTTGTAACAAGGAGACAGTCACGCCCCATGCGGGCGTGTGGATTGAAACGATTCCCTCGAAATAGAGCACCGGCTTGCAACGTCACGCCCCATGCGGGCGTGTGGATTGAAACCATTGCGAGGACGGACATGTCCTGGGCATGTACCGTCACGCCCCATGCGGGCGTGTGGATTGAAACCGTAAATAAAGTGTCTAAAATGAGAATATCAAAGTCACGCCCCATGCGGGCGTGTGGATTGAAACACCGTAGTCGCTGACAACCTCAAATTCAACCAGGTCACGCCCCATGCGGGCGTGTGGATTGAAACTTAAATGCCCTCGAAGGCTACAAAAAGGAAGTCAGTCACGCCCCATGCGGGCGTGTGGATTGAAACTTTTAAGTCAGCTACGATCTTCTCGACAATCTGTCACGCCCCATGCGGGCGTGTGGATTGAAACCTACCTGAAGATAAAAAATATGTCGGGAACAACGTCACGCCCCATGCGGGCGTGTGGATTGAAACAAAACATCGGTGCCCTGCAGAACTTTGAAGGCGCAGGTCACGCCCCATGCGGGCGTGTGGATTGAAACACATACTCGATTGTTCTTGATCCTGCCCCAGCCGCGTCACGCCCCATGCGGGCGTGTGGATTGAAACTCTGGTCTGGTACACAGGGACTATTCCGGGGAATTGTCACGCCCCATGCGGGCGTGTGGATTGAAACTGATGGCAGGCTGGTAAACTTGGGGATTATACAGTCACGCCCCATGCGGGCGTGTGGATTGAAACACCTACTACCGAGTATATTTGTAAGTCTGCCAAAGTCACGCCCCATGCGGGCGTGTGGATTGAAACGCATCTCTTATTATTATCCTGCCAGCTGTGGCGGCGTCACGCCCCATGCGGGCGTGTGGATTGAAACCTGCAGAACTTTTTATTTGGCCCCCTTCCCTATCGGTCACGCCCCATGCGGGCGTGTGGATTGAAACGGTCAAGCAGGCTGTGGAGCTTATAATGGCAACAGTCACGCCCCATGCGGGCGTGTGGATTGAAACATTTTAGACGATTTCAGCTTCGCAGGTTGGCCCAGTCACGCCCCATGCGGGCGTGTGGATTGAAACCTCGGTGATATGGGTATTAAGATTACTTTGTACGGGTCACGCCCCATGCGGGCGTGTGGATTGAAACTCACGTCCTGTGGCAATCCGGGCGATTTTAAGGTCACGCCCCATGCGGGCGTGTGGATTGAAACTTTCCTAATGCCAGCTTTGACCTTGCCCCAGCATGTCACGCCCCATGCGGGCGTGTGGATTGAAACTACTTGAGCGGTTACGACTCCGCTTCGGACGCGGTCACGCCCCATGCGGGCGTGTGGATTGAAACTACTTGAGCGGTTACGACTCCGCTTCGGACGCGCTCGTCACGCCCCATGCGGGCGTGTGGATTGAAACGTCCTCCGGCGCGCTCGTTGGTTCGGAGCAGGAGGTCACGCCCCATGCGGGCGTGTGGATTGAAACTGGCCTGCTCCGCGCTCATGCGTTTTGCACGATAAGTCACGCCCCATGCGGGCGTGTGGATTGAAACATGAACACCGCTATTCCGTTTTTGTCGCTGAACTGTCACGCCCCATGCGGGCGTGTGGATTGAAACTGACGGCGACAGCAGTCGATGGCCTACATTCACACGGGTCACGCCCCATGCGGGCGTGTGGATTGAAAC
>JAOACY010000056.1 GCA_026417615.1 Clostridia bacterium | reverse complement strand
TTCCTTTCGGATTTTTGTTTTTGGCCATTCAATTATACCAGAAAAGAGGGGGTCATTGTTTTTTTATATCAAAAAACTCTGAACTTCTTGCAAATAGCATACTTCAATATAAACCAAGTGTAATTTACTTTACACTAACCTTAAGGAAAGGGGGGAATAGTAATGAGTAAGTACGCATTGTATTTTGAAGAGCTGGAAGCTCATGAAGAGCTTACTGAATGGTGGGAGTATGCATTGGCAGGAGCAGCAGGTATTGCTTGCGGTATAGTAGTATATGTAATAGTTGCAGGTGCAGCCACTTGATTAGTATTTTTGAATTATGAGGCATTTCTGCCGGATTGACAAGAAAGGAGGAGAGTTCTGATGAAAAATTTATACTTCGAAGAACTGGATAAGGTTGAAGAGCTTGGAGATTTTGCGGATTTCTGTGCAGCTGCAGCTCCTTTTATAGCTATGGGATTAGCTGCTGCTATAGCAATAGCCACATAATAAACACAAATTTAAGGTTATATGGGTCAAAACATGACCCATATAACCTCTATTAAGAGATGACAAATAAAACATCAGGAGGTATGAGTGATGAGAAGTTTATTATATGAGGAAATCGAAGCCGCAGAAGAATTCGGACCTTTTTATGATTTTGCCATGGCGGCCGCACCCTTTGTGGCAATAGGCATAGCTATTGCCATAATTGTGGTTAGATTGACTGTTAATCGAAAATCATCCAACTCGTAAAGAAAAATGGAAGAGAGAATATGAAAAAATATCAAGGTGTATTTGAACGGATTAAAAACAAATATCCTGAGCTGATTAACGAAAGGCCTCTTTATTATAAAGAGGCAGCAGAGTTATACGATCAGATATCCATTGTTTATGATGATTATCCCATGTTCCTGCAGCAGGCAGTAATACATGGAGGACCTATTCTTGAGCTGTGCTGCGGAAGCGGAAG
Source organism: Clostridia bacterium (assembly GCA_026417615.1). Classification (GTDB taxonomy): domain Bacteria; phylum Bacillota; class Clostridia; order Acetivibrionales; family JAFADI01; genus SKW22. The sequence continues at coordinate 41,478 of JAOACY010000056.1, read as the reverse complement.
GCTGACGCTTCCGCTTTTAAAGGCAGGCTTCAGAATTACAGCCGTGGACCTGTCGGAGGATATGCTGCTGAATTTACGGCAGCAATTGGAAAAGAATAAAAGATATGAAAAATACAAAAATAATGTTTCACTTGTATGTCAGGATATGACAAAGCTTGATTTGGATGAAACATATAACATCATAATGATTGGCGCAACCAGTATAAGGTTAATGGAAAAGGATTTTATTGCTTTTTTTAACGAAATGCATGACTTGCTGAATCCTGGCGGGTGCTTGTTTTTTAATATTGAAGACCTGCCGGCGTCAAGGCGAAGCAATGAGGCTGAAAATCCAATGGGTGTTTTTGATTTTGAAGAAAAAGATGGCAAGCTGGCATTGATATGCATGCAAAGGTTTATAGATTATGAGGAAAAGAGGGCTACCGTCAATTTCATAAAGATAGTACCCGGAACTGAAGAAAAAATTCTGCTTAGTCAGACGGAATATAGAATTTTTGGAAAAGAAGATATTGAGTTTGCGGCAGAAAAAAGCAAATTCGGCTCGTGTGAAATTATTAAGGATGCAAATTCAGTTAATTATTTCTGTAGAATGCTCAAAAAAAATTAATTAAAAAAATATAAAAATGCATATTGTGAGGAGACACTATGAATAAAAATATTTGCTTTGTCGAATTAACAAAAGATGAAAACGGATTTGTAAAAGCATCTCAAACAATACAGACTGCTTGCTTAAGAGCCTATTTAAAAAGCAACGGCATAGAAACTGTGATTTATATGGATGAGTCCCTTCCATCAGTTGCCGACATATCAGAGGATATTTTGTCATTATCAGACGAAGCTTTGGTTTTTGTAGTGCATAAGGAATGCAGGCATACGGCTCAAGCTCTGATAAGCCATATAAAAGAGCTTGAGGATACTGAAATATATGCCATTGGAGACATTTCTGAAATATATGTTGAGGGTATTACATTTCTTAAATTCGATGAAGAAGAAAAGCTCCTGGAGCAATTGGGCTGTGAAAGCAAAAATGAGCAAGCGGATATTTTTTCGGTATCTCCATATAAAACGGGTGTCTTGCTTTCAAGAGACATGCCAAAATACGGAATATGGCTTGGGAGAAGCAACAATGAATTGAGAAGCCTTCAGGCAATAGCTGAAGATCTGGAAAAGCTGTCTGCCGCATATTCGGGAATCTCCGAATCAGACGAGAAAACAATCTTGTTCCATGGTTTTTTTATCAGGGATAAAGCGTTTCTTGAAAAGATATTTGAACAATTGGTTAATATTAATGCTCCCTTTTTAAAATTTGTTTTACCTGTCGATGGGAGTCTGCTTAATGATATTGGAAAATATTCAGAAGGGTTTGAAAAATGCAGTTTCAGCGTAAAATTTGAAATGATTGGCGAAGATTCACAGGCAGAAACACTTTTGTCTTTGATTCAAGCACACAAAATTTCAAATGTTTACTTCCCTGCCCAATGGCTGACAACGAAAACCAAAATTGCATCAATTCTCATACAGGCATATAAAGCCAAGCTGCTTAAAATAATTCCAATGGGTGATCTTGATATTGAAAAGGTTGATGATGAGATAAAGCCAATAATTCTGGACAAAACAAAACAAAGCTACATGCCTTTGTACAGAGGACTATTAAAAAGTAAAACCGGTTTGTATTCGGGGGTAAAGCTTGACGGATATGTTCATCATGTTGAAATGCCTGAAAAGCTCTATAATGAGAGCTCCAAGGAATTTATGAATGAATTGTTATGTGTAAATTCTTCTTTACATGTTATTGATAAAAAAGCAGATACAGATTCAGGGAAATTGCTCTTTGATGACACTGGAACCGCAAGAATAAATAATAGCTGTTACAATGAGCATGAATCTTTATCAAGCCAGTCAAGGCTTAATCCAAGCAATTTGATAATTATTGATGATGGAAGCATTTATATAAATTCCCTGGCTTATGTATCTGATTCTAAATACAAACAAATTTCTTACAGCGAAGCAAAACATAATATTGATTCAATCAAAGAAAAATTTAAAAATAGAGAAAAAGAGCTTTATATTTTTAGCCTTGCAAAGGAAGAAGACTATCAAGCCTTTTTACAGGATGCAGAGGAATACAAAAAAACACATGAGCTAAAAAATATGCCAATTGCATACGGGTATCTTGAAAACAGCTGCAGGTATGTAATATCCTCTGAATGTCCCGTGGATAAAATACCCAGAATAAAAATTGACAATGACTCCAATATTTACCCTTGCGATATTAATACAGAGCCTGCTGCGAAAGTAGGAGCCTCATTGTTTGAATTGAGTCACAACTGTTTTACAAGAAGAGAAAAGGTGTTTCAGGAGAGAGGCTGCTACGGCTGTTCAATACGTCCATGGTGTCCTAAATGTACTGAAATGCCAGCCTTTATGAAACAATCATATTGTGATGTTATGAAAAGGAATTCCCACATACTGGACTATGCCATTGTTCCATTTGTATTCCATGGGCTTATTGAAACCAACCCGCAGTTTAAGGATCTTACTCCGGAGGAGGTTAAAGTTTCCAACGAGCATATGTTTAATATTATTCCATCAGACATAAAAGGAGAAGCAGCTCCATATCTGCCCAAATTTACATCAATCCTACTGTGCCGGGGAAAATACCTGATGTGGACACCAATGACAAACAAATATTTCAACGTAAGCGTGGAGTTTGCATGCATAATTGAATTACTGCTGAAAAGGGTTAAAGCTGAGCGGCTTCATGAGCATCTGTCATATGTACAGAACATTGAACTGGATGAGGCCAGAGAGATAACAAAGTATGTTACGGATACCTTGAAAAAAGCCGGTGTATTATATCGTGATATTGAATAGAATGAAAGGAAGAATATTTTTAAAATGAACATAAACCCTGTAATAAAGATTAATCAGAGAATGTATGAGGGAAATGAAAGCGCTTTTATAACTACAGGTGAAAATATTTACCTTTATGATTCCAATGGCAAAAAATACATTGATTTTTGCGGAGGAATTTGGAATGTACCTTTTGGGTATTCAAATCCTACTATCAATAATAGAATTACAGAGCAATTGAAGAGGCTGCCCTTTTGCAATTTAATATCAAATACTGCGGACATTCAGCATCATTATGCAGTTCGGCTGTGTAAGCTGCTAGGATCCTCCGCTCTGCTATACACATGTTCAGGGTCGGAATGCATAGAAGCAGCCATTAAGACATGCCGGCTGTACCAGACCATAAAAGGAAGCAACAGAAGGGATATTTCCGCATTTAATCTTTCATATCATGGAACATCTTACGGAGCCATGAGTGTAAGTGGTGTGGATAATCAAGCATTTAATTACTATTATCCCATGGTTGGAGGAATCAAATGGATTAGCGCTCCTAGGGATATTGAAAATACGGAGCTCTGGCTGAAAGCTATCGAGGAGCATTTCAGGCAGAATGCTGACGCAATGGCCGGTATTATTATAGAGCCTGTTTTCGGCTCAGGGGGAATAATACCTCTGCCTTATGCTGCATTGAAAAGGCTGGAGGAACTATGCAGGGAGAATGATATTCTGCTTGTTGCGGATGAAGTATCCACAGGATTCGGAAGGACAGGCGTACCCTTTGTATTTAAAAGCTATGGCATTGACCCTGACCTGACATGCCTTTCAAAGGGAATAACCAACGGATATCTGCCTCTTGGGGTTTTAGCTTTTTCATCCAGAGTAACAGGAGTATTTGCTGAAAAACATGCCGTTCTGGAGCATTTTTCCTCTCAAGGAGGCAATCTGCTTGCAATAGCAGCAGCAGACGCAGTTCTTGATTTAATGGAAAACTATGAAGAATTTGAAGTTTCTTCAAAAGGAGAGTATTTCAAAAATATTCTAAAAGAGCTTCTGTCTCCTTATAAAAATGTTTCAGTAAGGGGCTGCGGCTTGATGCTGGCAATTTCTTTTAACAAAGAACCGCAGACAATGCGTTTTATTGATATTCTGGCTAAAATCAGAAAACGCGGGCTGCTGACATATCATTTTTATAATCCAGGTTACAATGCTGGCTTAAGCTTCTTCCCTCCGTATACCAGTTCAAGGATGGACCTTCAAGATGCGGCAGAAAAAGTTGTTTCAATACTAAAGCATTGTCCGGATATTATATGTTAAATCAAACTGAAAGCGGAGCTAAAAATATGAATGTAAGGCATTTGGTAATACAACCAGACAATAGATTGCATGATTCAACGCAGACATATTTGATCAAGAATACCTCCAACAACCAGTACATTCGTTTGGGTAAGAATGAAACATATCATTTGCTGTCTGTTTTGGGAGCGAATGATGCTGCAGAAGAACTGAACCTACATGGTGTTGAGGAAATTCCAGATGAATTAAGGGAAATACTTTTAAATAAGTTCAGTGAATGGGGCTTTTTAAATGAAAACATAAAAGAAATCAAAACTAACACACTGGAAAAATTAAAAAAAATTCGCTTAATTAAGTTCAACGTGCAGAAAATGCTTCAGGTGATTTATCCCTTATATTCTGTGTTTTTTTCTAAAGCCGGATTGATTTCATTGATTTGTATGACCGCTGCTGTAATGGGATATTTTTATATTTGCCTGGCAACTGTTTCTGCGGCTTATTATGCCGAGGCACCAGTTGTAAATTTGCGTTTTTCGGTCTGGGAGGCGGCCTTAATCTTTCTGTTTTTCTTGTTTAATACCTTTCTCCATGAATTTGCTCATGCAGTTACTTGCGTAAAATACGGAGGCAAGGTCACATCCATGGGCTTAATGCTCTTTTACCTCATTCCCTGTTTTTATTGCGATGTTTCAAGCGTATATACCTTCCAGAACAGAATGCATAGAGCAATTGTTGCTGTGTCGGGAATACTGGCCAATCTTTTTATAGGCAATATTCTGTTAATTATTGCAATTGCCCTATCATATTGGAATATAATAATAATTCTGTTATTTTATATGGCAGTCAGCACCATTATTGTAAGCCTGTATAATTTAGTGCCCTTTGTAAAGCTCGATGGGTATTGGCTCTTGCAGGCCTTGACAGGAATGGACAATCTTATGGATAAATCGGTAATACTGGCGTATACCACTATATTTGCCAGAAAATACTTGAAGGATATTAATATTGATCCAACCAAAAGAAGGCTGCTGTCAGCTTATGGTATAATATCATTGTTTTTTCATCAGCTGTTTTGGATTTATTCATATTTTACTATAAAAAGCATAATAAATCTTGACGGAGCTTGGGGAAACGCCATTACAGTGATTGTTGCGGCTGTAATAATTCTGGACTTTATCAAGACATTGCAGTATTATTACAGAATTATCAGGAACGACTATCACAGGATGATTATGACAATAGATGCAGGGAGGAATAATTGTTGAACAGAGTGGAAGTTAAGGGTCTGGTAAAATACTACGGCAACTTTTGCGCCGTAAATAATGTTGATTTTTCTTTTTCAAGCGGTAAGCTGACCGCATTATGCGGCCGCAACGGCTCAGGGAAAACAACTTCAATACGTTGCTTGCTTGGGCTGCTTAAAGAAGACAAGGGTGAGATTTTAATAAACGGGCTGAAAAGAAAGCCTGATTTTAAAAAGGTCGGGTATCTGCCTGAGGAAAGAGGCTTATTTACAAAGGAAAAGCTGGGCTTTCAGCTGGAATTTCTCGCAAAGCTGAAAGGTATGAGCAAAAAGGAAGCGGACAATGCAATTGATTATTGGCTTAAGCGCTTTGAAATACAGGATTACAGGAATAAGAAGCTAGAAAGCCTTTCAAAAGGGAATCAGCAAAAAGTACAGATGATAGCCGCCCTGGTTCATGACCCTGACATTGTAATTCTTGATGAACCCTTCAGCGGCCTTGACCCTGTTAATATGCAGCTGTTTATTGATTTGATGCTGGAGCTTAAAGACAGAGGCAAATGCATATTGGTTTCAAGCCATCAGCTGGCCTTGATTGAGGGAGTATGTGAAGATATCTGCATTATTGATAAGGGAGAAAGTGTGTATTCGGGCCCCATAATTGACTTACTGGCCAAATTCAGCTCGGATTATTTGTATTTCTCCACAAAATCCAGAGTAGAAGGCATTGTCGGAGTTGAAAACTATGCACCGCATAATTATAGAATCAAATTGGAGAATGCTCAGCATTTCAAGCCAAAACTTGACGAGATTATGAAAAGCTCGATAGAAGTGGAAACCATTGGAAGGAAAAAGCTTAATCTGCAGGAGATATTCATTGAAATGGTAGGTGGTAAGAATGAAAGATTTTAACACTGTTTTTATGTTTTATTTAAAGAAACAATTGCAAAGCAAGGTGTTTTTATTTGTAACACTTTTCCTCTGCGTTGCCTCGGCTTTTTCTTTAATGGGGTTGAAATATTCGGTATCAAATGCGAAAAAAACCACCCTTTATATTGTGAACCAGACAAGCCGATTAAAAAACACATTAAACAATGAAGCGTTTCAAAATTATTCCTTGGGAAATATAAAGCTGGATTTCACCTTGATTGACAGTAATAAATCAATTAAAGAAATAATTTCTGAAGCAAAACAAAAGGAGATTCCTATTTTGGTATACAGAGAAGAAAACGGCGCAATTATTATGAATCTTATTGACAAAGGGAAAATCAGCTATTTTGATGCAACTTTGCTTCAAAGCCTGACAAAGCAGGTGTATCAGGCTGAAAAAATAGCCCAATCAGGAATTTCAAAAGAATTGCTGGCTGAGATAAATCCACATATTGAAATAAAGATTACAAATCCTTCCGACGATAGGGGAAGGTTCGGCATAGTTCTTGTCATGTTCATTTTAATGGTAGTTTTCATTATCATGTATTCAAGTGCTGCTTCCAATGAGATTGCTTATTTGAAAACCAACAGGGTCATGGAGATTTTTATTACATCCGTAAAGCCCCTACCGCTATATGCCGGGGTAAACCTTTCATACTGCTTTATACCTCTGCTTCAGCTGTGTTGTGTAATTTTCACCGTATTCATTACCAAATTCGCAGCAAATATAGATTTTGAAAAAATAAGCAGTACTGCGGGCATTAACTTAAATACGTTGCAAGTCAATACAATTGCGGCATACATACTTTTGTTTTTATTGGGCTTTTTTGTTTATTCCTTCATTAACACCGCCATGGTGTCTATTGTGAGCAAGTCTGAAGATATTACGGCAATTTCGGTTCCTATAGCATTTGTAGGGCTTTCACAGTATTTTCTTTCTGTAATGGCAGCAATAGACGATTCAATGACTACAAGGATTTTTTCATTTATACCTTTGACATCGCCTTCAGTGATGTTTGTGAGATATGCGTTTGGCTTTGCCGGCACTGGTCAGCTGATAGCTGCGTTATCAATATTAGCGGCAACGGCAGTTCTTCTTGCAATTACAGGCGCACACCTGTTTGCTAGGGGTATTACCTTCTACGGGAATTTAAAGGATTTCTCATATAAAACTAAAAAGAAATAATAACAGGAAAAATGGTGAGAGTTTATGGATATCAGGTTTGAAGGCAAAAACATATTGATAAGCGGAGCTACAGGACATTTGGGGATACAGCTGGCAGAGGATTATTGCAATTCAGGTGCCCATATGCTGCTGCTCATTGACAGCCCGGACAGGGAAAAACAACTGAAAGAAATGGAAAAGCGCTTTGAAGGAAGGGTTGCCACCAAAACTTATACTGCAGATTTCAGGAAGCTGGAGGATATCAGTCGGGCTGTTGAGGATATAAACGGTGAAGGAATAATGGTGGATATTCTTGTTAATAACGCTGGCTTGAATATTTTGAGGAAAACCAATGAAATGGATGAAGAAGTTTGGGATATGGTTTTAGATGTCAATCTTAAGGGAAGCTTTTTTCTGACAAAGCTAATAGGACAAGCGTCTTTAATTAACCGCAGAGGGAATGTTGTTTTTATTTCCTCCCAGCATGGCGTTGTGGGAAATATTATGCGAACTGCTTATTGCTCCAGTAAAACAGGAATTATCGGACTGGTTCGTGCGCTTACGGCAGACTGGTCTGTTTTTGATGTAAGGATAAACGCTGTTTCGCCAACGTACATTATGCACAAGGATAATGAAGAGTATCTGATGAGTCCGAGAGAAAAAAGAAATATGCTTAATAAAATACCGTTGCACAGATATGCCTCATTGAATGACGTTTCGAATGCGGTGCTTTTTATAAGCAGTGACAGAGCTTCAATGATCACAGGTCATAATCTGGTTGTAGACGGCGGATATACCTGTCTATAGTTTACAATACGCAAGGGGGAAAATATGCATAGCATAGTGTTTATAGTTAAGTCCAGCAATGATAATAAAGAACAGGCAAGGACAAATTATATGCCTCCTCTGGGTGTTTTGTCCATTGCCAATACCCTCAGATTGCATGGTTACAATGTAGAAGTGCTGGATTTCAGCGCCAGGAATTATGATACATCTGAGATCGATGGTCTGATAGAACGTGTTAAACCATTATATATTGGGTTTTCAGTTTATACAGAAAATATTGATAATGTTTTTATCATTTGCAAATACCTGAAAAAACGCTTCAGAAATATACCGCTGGTGCTTGGAGGCCCTCACCCTACACTGGACACAGAATATTGCAAACGGAAGAGATTTGTAGATTACATTCTTGTGGGTGATGGAGAACACAATGCACTGGAGCTGGCAGAGGCTTTAAGAACAAATGGGAAGCTTATACCTTTTGAAGATATCCAGGGGATTGTTTATATTGGTGAGGACGGCGAGTATAAAAACGGGCAGCCAAGGCGCTTTGTAACTAATATAGACTTGCTGCCGATTATTAACAGAGATTATGTGGAAAAGAGCTTTTCAGCCGGATTGCCTACTGTATACTCAAGCAGGGGATGTCCCGGAAAATGCATTTATTGCGCCGCTCCCTCAATGTCTGGAGGTAAATACCGTATGAGGGAGATAACCAATGTTTTTCTTGAATCATTATATATAAACGAAGTGTGCGCCAATCTGCATCAAATTTTTTATTGCGACGACACCTTCACAGTTTTCCGCAAAAGGCTTGAGACCTTCATCCAGCTATACAGCCAATGTAAGGTAAAGTTTCATTGGAGGTGCGAATCAAGGGTGGATTCTCTGTATAGGAACAGCAGTATTTTGGAGGGTCTGAAGGCTGCTGGGTGCGAGCGCATTCAATTTGGAATTGAGAGTGGAAATCAGGAGGTTCTAAACAACATAAGAAAAGAAATCGAGCTTTCTCAGGCTTATGAAATAATAGACAAAACCATAAAAACCGGCATACCTGTTGTAACCAGCTTTATATTCGGCCATTACTGCGACACCTTGCAAACCATGGAGGATACGGTGAATATGATGGAAAAGCTTAAGGAGATGTACGGAGACATGATTGAGATAGCATATGCATTGAATACCCCTTTTCCTGGAACATACCAGTATGAAAACATGGATGAATTGGGTATGGAGCTTACAGCAAAAACCTTTGCCGAGCTTGACATGTATGGCCCTGTTGTAAGAACTAAAAATTTTGACAGAGACGATTTAAACCGTTTTAACTCTCGGGCAGTAAAAATTTATAATATCGGAGGTTAGTAATGGACTTTGCATTAATTGTGTGTATAAGCGGTGTAATGTATGCGGGGAAATTGCTGTCTGACTATAATGACAAAGCATTATGGACAGGAATCAAGCCTAGCCCTTCAAGTGATATATGCTTGTACTTCAATACAAACAGAATAAAAAAAATATTCTTTTTGGATGGAACATCTGCAACAAGGATAGAAACTGATTTAAAGGAAAAACCGGAATATGATTTGGATATTCCTCAAGAAGACGTTGTTCTTATAAGGGTTAAGGGTGGCGTTTCATTCAGAGGGCAAAACCTAAAGCAGCTGCCAGAGGGGATACCCTTCAGAGAGGGTTATTGGATATCAACCAGTGCTGTACAGGAAACATTAGTATATATCCCTGAGCATGAAATAGAAAAGGTATATGGTTTATGAAAATAGTTTTTTTTACTTTCCCATATGCAGGCCATATTTTCCCGAATATTCAGCTGCTTTCCGAGCTGGAGAATAATGGAGCGGAATTGATGATTTTTGGCAGCATGGAATATCTTTGCAATGTCTTATTTGGGGAAAATACAGTGTTTGAGCCTTATCCCGAATTTATAAATGATTTTTTAAGAATTCAGTCAAATACTGAAAATAAATCGGAAAACCCGGCTAACCATTATTATTCGTATATACTTAATGAAGATGTTATAAAGATGAGAGAGTATAAAGTGAGCCAAATTACCCGGTTGTTTTGTGAATTGTACCTTGACAAAATGAAAAGTTATAAACCTGATTATATTTTGGTTGATTCTTTTGCTTTTTTTGCATGGGAAATAGCAGCAAAGCTTGATGTTAAATGCATTGAACTGAACTGCTCCGTTTGGGAACCTGAGGATTTATTAAAGAGTAAAAGCTGGAGGGATTTTGTGTCAAATATTATAATTCAGGAGGTTGATAATAAACCCTCAATAGAATTGATAAATACAATTATCAGGAAAACTGAAAGGCTTAGAAAGAAGCTGTCTCATACTTATGGATTTTCACAGGCAGAAAAAAAAGCGTATGCTTATCACTGCACAGCTCTTCAGGATGAACCGGAGATGGTTTCAGGCAATAAAACATATCTTGGCTATAATTTAAAACACCCTGAAAACAGTATAAAAAAGGATGGCAGTATATATGTCTCCCGCGGAACAATGAGCGATGCTTACGGAATCAAACTGTTGCATATGACCTTAAAGGCTTTTGAGAAAATTGACAGACTGGTTTTTGCCAGCTTTGGAAGCAACAAAAAAGCTCAAATGACTATTAATGATATTTCAAATGAAAATATTAAAACAATGCTTTATTGCAACCAACAGGAATTCCTTGCCAAAGCTTCGGTTTTTGTTACACACGGCGGCATAACGGGTGTCCGCGAAGCTCTGCTCAATAGAACTCCTTTGCTTGTAATACCGGCGAATTTCCCTGATTATCAGGTAGGGAAAGCTATAGAAAAGTCGCATGCGGGACTTCTCATAGAAAACAGGCCTTTGAATCAGGAGGAGATTTTATATAAAACTCATGAAATTATATCACACATGGATGAATATGCTGACGGGGTTAATTTCATTGCCTGCAAATTACAGGAGCAATGGGACAAGGCTGGAATTTTCAGAATACTTGATGAAATAGGACTTAAAAAACAATGGTCTATTAATTATTAAGGAGGCAGATTGTGGTTGCGATTATTCTGGCAGCTGGAAACGGGAGTCGTATTGCAGATATATATTCCTGCAGCAGCAAATGCATGCTGCCTTTTGAAGGCAAGCCCTTGCTTGACAAAAAGCTGCAGCTGCTGTCAAAATGTCATGGCCTGAACAGATTATACATTGTTGTTAAAGCAGGCGAACAAGACATACAAGCATATTTTGGCTATGATTACAACGGGATTCCTATTGAGTATCATATTCAGGATAGAAATAGCCCTGGAATAATAAATGCCGTTTACTCCGTATCACATTTGAAATATATGTCCCATGAAGAAATTATTATTAATCTTGCAGATGAGTTTTATGAGGAATTGGATTATTCAAGCCTTATAACAGAGCATAGAAGTAGGAAATCTTCAGTAACGCCTGTAGTAATATTTTCAGAAGATGAAAGCAGGATAATGGAAAATTATACTGTCTGCTTTGATGAAAATGGATTGATTACAGAAGCAATTGAAAAGCCTTCTAAAGTTTTTAACAATTATATTGGATGTGGCACAATAGCAGTGTCTGGAAAATTGCTATATGACTTTGCACAAGCTTGCAAAAACAAATTTGATGGAAAACAACTGGTGGATTGGATAAAATATGCTAACGACACCAATCGCAGCTGTTATATATATAAAGCACAAACAAAATATTGCAATGTGAATAACAAAAAAAACATGAAATATTTGTTTTCGTTGAGTTGCAAGGAAACAACCAAATCTATTGGAAAAACACTGAATAGAGTCGCAACATTCTTTCCGCAACGAGTAGCTGTTCGTTGTGATAACAGCTTCGTAACATATAAGGAACTGGATGAAAAATCTGATGCTGTTGCCTGCAATGTTCTTCAATATAGATTAAGCGCTGAGGATTATTTTACGGTTAAATGCAACCGAACGGCAGATGATATTATATCTTTTTTGGGAATACTTAAAGCAGGACTAAGTTATTTGCCCTTCGATGAGAAGCATTTATATGAAGGTGCGGTACAAGCGGCTAATATAGCGGCAAAGCTGCCCGGAGATCCTGAAAGGGTTTTAATTAACAGCAGACTTGCAGCCAATTCAGCGACAGGAATTAAAGCTGAAGTATTTGACAAGCTTGATAAAGAGCATTTGGAAATTGGAGTAACCTCAATGTTTAGCTGTTATTCTTCAGTTCAGCAGATTTATTCAGCCTTGCTTTACGGGCACACTCTCAATATTATTCCGTTGAAAGCCGTGTTCAGTCCCCGATCTTTTGTATCGTGGCTAAACAAGGTGGATGTATGTGATGTCACTCCTCATATGATTTATTATTTGATTGAATATAAAAGGCAGAATCCCCATGCTACAATGAGGGCTAAACATATACTAACACCCAGCGGAGGACTGGACAGAAAGTTAATAAAGGAGTTCTTCCTAATGTTTGAAACCTCTAGTATTCATATTTTGCATAGTTTTGCAGGAACTACCATTCCTTCAGCAATGTTTAGCCTGGATAAAAAAACCGAGGAGTATTTGAGCCATATTCCCATTGGCAAGCCCATGAGAAATACCAGGATTTACATATTGGATTCAGACAGAAAAATCATCAGCGCAGGAAAAACAGGAGACATCTGGCTTTGTGGTGATGCTGTAAGTATGGTATGTTATTATAATGCGGACGAGTACAATAACATGCTCTGCACTGATATCATTGATAGTAGCTGCAAAATGATAAAAACGGGTGCAAAGGGATATGTAGATAAAAATGGATATTATTGCATTGCAGATAATTGAAAATCTTTGGCCGGATTAGTTTTATAGGGGAATTGACATTTCACAAATATCCCTGGACATTATTAGAAAAAGGATAGCATATATATCAGGGGATGTTTTCCTCATAAGCGCTTCGGTAAAAGATAATATATCTCTTGGTGTTCCTGAAGCATCTATTGAGGATATAGTATCTGTTTCTAAAATGGCACATTGCCACGATTTTATCGAGAATATGTCTTCAGGTTATAATACGATTCTTGAGGAAAACGGTTCAAATTTATCAAGCGGTCAGAAGCAAAGAATTGCATTTGCCAGAGCACTATTAATGAAGCCTGATATTATTATTCTGGATGAGGCGACCAGCAACCTTGATTCTGTGACAGAAAAAGCAATATTAAATATTTTGGAGTATTTGAAGGGTGATGTTACACAAATAATAATAGCTCACAGACTTAATACCGTTAGATATTGCGACAGGGTTTACGTGATGGACAAGGGTGCAATTGCCGAGTATGGAACACATGAAGAACTGCTTTCTGCAGGCGGATGTTATGCAAGGTTCTATCAGGCAGGCTGAGCAGAGTGCTTTTTCATTTGCTTTGCTTTCTTTTATTTGTTAATGATAAAAGGAGCTTTTCCCTAGTTTGGGGCGGGAGCTTCTCGATTTGTCTGAGAATGTTTGCCTTTTTATCTTCATTGCAAACAGGAGGCTTATTATTTAACGGTGTGCTTTCAATGAGCCTTTGAAAAAAAGTCTCAAAATTTTCAATATTAATACTTTTAGCAAATTCAAGGGCTTTTTGGCGAGATTTTTCAGATAATTCCATGTAATGCTGTTTGTTATGAAGCAGAACGTCCAAGGCATCAATCCAAGGTTTGATATTCTGCTGCGGGACAACAGGCTGAGGAAAAGCTGAGGAAAACTGATCAGGAATATATTTTACAATTGGGTTTACTGGTATGATATAATCCACCCCAAGCTTTGCTTCGGGAAGACCGCCGGCATTGCTGGAAACTACCGGAATACCTCTCAGCATCGCTTCAACTGTCACCTGTCCAAAGGCTTCTCCCCATAGAGAGGGTACCAAAAGTATTTTGGTTTGCCTATAGATAATGTCAATTTCCTCCTGAGGTTCTAAAATTGTAATATTGGATATTGACTTCAATATTTCCAGTTCCGACTCAGAAGTTGACCAGGTTGGTACCGCTGCAAAGCTAACATCTGAAAAATGCCGGGCCAGAGCAATGAAAATATCAATTCCTTTTATGCCGGAAGGATTAATAATAGTAACATACTTGTTTTCAAAATTTCCCAGAGAAAAATAAGGTTCTTTTCCGTAAAAAGGAAAGTAAATCACTTCGGAATCGACATCCGCCCACTCCAATATGTAATTTTTGATAAACCTGCTGACGGAAATAACTCCTTGCAGCTTTTTGAACAATCGCAAATGCCATGGGTTTTCGCCAAAAAAAGCAGGTCCGAATGGTAATGTAGCCTGAGTATGTGCTATGTATACAATTCGTGAAGCTGTTTCAAAGGCTGTATCCATAAGCAAGCCGGTATGATCCTCTGAAATAATTGTAATGTCAGGCTCAAAGTCCTTGCTCTGCTCTTTGATAAATGAGAACAAATAAAACTCCTTTGTAATTGTAAAAACATCCACTCCATTTTTACAGAAACACAAGCACCTGTCGTTAATTGTTTTCACTGAATCATCAACTTTGTTTTGATACAAACGTTCATAAAAGTATTCAAGGCTTCCTGACAAGCGAGAGATGACACGACAGGCATGACCTTTTTGTGCCAGTGTCTCCATCAGAATCCTATTAGCCTTATGAGCTCCGCCCAATGGATATAAATACTCCATTGTCTGGATTAATAAAATTTTCATTTCTCCTCCGTTAACAGCAATTCAGTATTTGAATTCTTTAATTCAAGCTCAACTAGTTCTTCCAAAGCAGTATAACTGAACTGCGCAAATTGAAACATCTCTATTGCTAAAGCGCTTTGTTCTATAGTAGGTATTGAGGTTAGTATAGCTGAAACAGGAATGTTCGCTCTAAGTATTGTTCTGACTTTTGACACTAATTGAAAAGCCAAATATGGGTGTCCGCCAAGGCTGAAAAAATTATCATATACCCCAACCGTATTTACATTTAAAACACTTGACCATATTCTGCACAAAATATTCTCCAGATTGCTTCGTGGAGGCACATATTCCACATCCGTGTCACATCTGCAAAACTCCAAATCAGGCAGACTACCGGTGTCGACAGCTCCGTCAGCCATTATAGTAAAATCATCAACAAGCATAATTCTGGACGGTATAATGTATTCAGGCAGCTTATAGTGAAGAAAAGACCGGATTTCTCTTATTGTTGGCTTTTTATTTATATTTGCTTTTATATAAATGCAAGTGTATTGCTGCTGATTGTTACTATGATGAATTTTTGCTACAGCTTGCTGTATATCCGGATGTTTTTCAAGCATTTGTTCAATTTGTGCAGAGCTTATTAACTCATTCATACATTAATACCTGCCGATACAATATTTAAAACACGAAAATAAAACAATATTCAGTTTATCATTCATTTTAAAACACAGCATTGTTAAATTCAATCAGAGTAATGTTACGCCAATGTAAAATTATGGATTTTAAAAAATTACTTGTATATTTTATTAATTGATAATATATTTAAATTATCAAGTGTTATTTGTAAATATAAGGAGTTGATTAGACATGTCAGATTCTCAAAAAACAAAAAGCATTACTGATAACTTTGGGCTTGTTATAGGCTTATGCTTTGGAACATGTATAGGAGTAGTTTTTAAAAACTTGGTTTTTATGCTCGTTGGTGTGGCTGCAGGAATTATTTATGACAGCTATGCGGCAAAGAAAAAAAGATAAAGCCAGACACCTCTGTGTTGAGGTGCCTGTATGACACCCTTGGTGGATTATTTGTATGCAGGAATATAGGTGCCATATATTTTTTATGCAACTGATTTCTATTGCTATATTTTTGCTGTTTTGTCAGTCAATTTACCGGCATCATTGGAGCTTCTGGAAACAAACATCTCTGATACCCGGTATATATCGCCTGCTCCCATTGTTAGAATAATGTCGCCGCTTTGGGCATTTTCCATAAGGCAATCAACAATTTCGTCAAAGCTTTTCATGTACATACAGCACTTGCCTGAACATTTGATTTTTTCAGCAAGCTCGGATGAGTGCACGTCACCCGGATCCTTCTCACGAGCGGCATAAATATCTGTAACTATTACAGCATCGGCATCATCAAAAGAAGCTGCAAATTCATTCATCAGACTCTTTGTCCTGGTATAGGTATGAGGCTGAAAAACACACCATATCCTTTTATGACTTGTATTTCTGGCAGCCTTGAGAGTTGCTTTCACTTCAGAAGGGTGGTGAGCATAATCATCGACAACCCTTACGCCATTTACAATACCTTTTAGCTCAAAGCGCCTGTGTGTGCCGAAAAATCCAAGCAAGCCACGCCTGATTGACTCGGCGTGGCACCCTATGGCCTGACATGCAGCTATTGCCGCCAGAGAATTACTGACATTGTGTATTCCGGGAATATTCAGCTTGATGTCTGAAAAGAAAGACCCTTTGTAAAATGCTTTATATGAAGCACAACCCATATAGTCAAACTCAATGTCAGAGGCAGTCCAAAGGGCATCGGGAGAATTTATGCCATATGTAACCTTGTTGCAGTTGACCTTTTCCATGAGCTCGGCTACATTTTTATCATCAAGGCACCCGACAACATATCCGTTTGAGGGGACAAGAGATATAAAACTTTTAAAAGACTGCTTGATATGTTGAATATCCCTGAAGTAATCCAGATGATCCGCCTCAATATTAAGCACAACTGCCATATATGGGTGGAACTTGAGAAAGCTTTCCACATACTCGCAGGCTTCGGCAATGAAATAATTCTGTCCGCCTATGCGTGTATTTCCGCCAATTGCATCCAGCTCCCCTCCGATATGTATAGTGGGATCGCAGCCTGATTCCATCATAATCATTGATATCATTGATGTTGTAGTGGTTTTTCCATGAGTTCCTGAAACAGCAATGCTGTATGGGTAGCGCCTCATAATCTCACCCAGCAGCGTAGCTCTGTCAATAACAGTTATTCCAAGCTTTTTCGCCTTTGCGACCTCGGGATTGTCATCCTTGACGGCTGCCGTATGCACCACGAGGTCGGGATTTGTTATGTTTTCTTCGCTGTGGAAGGGCGTAAAGGCTATACCAAGCTTCTCAAGCTTTTGGGTTATGCTGGAGCTTTTAATATCTGAGCCTGAAATCCTGTATCCCAGCTGCAGCAAAATCTCTGCAAGACCGCTCATGCTTATGCCTCCGATGCCTACAAAGTGGATATGTTTGATGCCGGAGGACTCTAAAAGTTTTAAACTATGCAAATAAAACACTCCTATCAATAACAATTATAAAAACATATTTATATATTACGATAAATAGCTTACACGGGAGAAAAGCGGTTTTCAACAGCATCGAAAAAATTAATGTGCAACCTATTTATCCATATTTATATAATACTACTATGGCAATTTGTAAATAAGTTTCTTCCGGTGTAATTTCTATAGCATCGAAAAGATGAATTCGAGGGAAATGTCTTTAGGGAACGAGCATGAATTCACTTTTCTTAAGAGGTATTCCTTTTGGGTCGTGAGAAATTACCCTTCAGAAATTCATTTCCATTGCCATTCTAAAATAGCAGCATTAATATAAAGTACTAATTTCCATATTGCAATACCATGATACACCATTTTAAGCCAATTGTAAAAGACAAATAAATACTAGGATGATTTCCTGAAAATATTTCCCAAAAACAAAATAAATCATTCTAAATATATGAATTTCCAGTGCGGAATATAATAATTATTAAAAAACCGAATAATTCCACAAAAAACTGTTAAAATATTCGATTATTTATAGTATAATATGAACAGAAATCCGAAGGGAGGTTTTTAATGGAAAAGTTTCAAAGAAACGAACGTATTGCAGTATTGGTGAAAATGCTATCCGATTTTCCGGGCAAAGTATTCACCCTAAGCAGCTTTACAGAAATGTTCGGCTGTGCGAAATCAACTATCAGCGAGGATATAGACATTTTACAGAATCTTGCAAGCAGATTTGATTTAGGCACAATTGAAACTATCCCTGGCGCTTCCGGAGGAGTGAGGTTTGCACAGACAATCCCCGGCAGTATTGCAAATGAAATAGCCCAGGCACTATGCACGGAGCTTTCAAAAAAGGAAAGAATACTCCCGGGGGGATACTTGTACATGCTTGACATAATATATGATCCGGTGAGGGTGTCTGAAATTGCAAGGATTTTTGCTTCCAGATTTCATGGAGAAAATATAGATTACGTCATAACTGTTGAGACAAAGGGTATCCCTTTGGCGCTTATAACGGCAAAATATCTGAATGTTCCATTGGTTATTGCAAGGCATTACAGTGAAGCGACAGACGGACCCTCGGTGAATATAAATTATGTTTCCGGCTCTTCCAGGAAAATTGAAACTATGGTTTTGTCACTGAAAGCCTTAAAAAGAAGCTCAAGAATACTCTTTATAGATGATTTTATGAGAGCAGGAGGCACTGCCAAAGGCATAGTTGACCTTGCAAAAGAATTTGACAGCGAGGTGGCAGGCATAGGAGTGCTGATTGAAACTGCAGCGCCTGCTAAAAAACTCGTTGATGAGCATTTTTCCATTTTGACTTTAAACAGTGTGAACGAAGAAGAGGGCATAGTCAATATAAAGCCAAGCGCGTCATTATGCTGAATAGGATTTTCATTTATTGAAAATCATATAATATGATTTTAGCGCAAATCAGCTTTTCTTGGAACAAGATGAATAAATCACTCGACGAAGTTTCAGAAAATGGGTTTTTGCGGCAGAATCATAATATTATTTGAAAAATTATTTATTTCTTTATACAATTTAGATATTTTAGAAGGAAAAAATAAATTTACGGCGAATATACAAATATACATAATATTACGGAAGGTGGTAGCAACGATGGAAATTACCGATGTTCGCATAAGGAAGATTGAGGCTGAAGGCAAGATGAAGGCTGTTGTATCAGTAACCTTTGACAATGAATTCGTTGTTCATGATATTAAGGTTATCGAAAGCCAAAACGGTTTGTTTATTGCTATGCCCAGCAGGAAGACTCCTGACGGCGAATTTAGAGATATTGCGCATCCGATTAATGCAGCCACAAGAGAAAAAATCCAGAAGATTATACTTGAAAGATACGAGTCTACTTCTTCTTCAGCTGAATAATACAAATGAAAGCAAAGACACTTGTTTGGAAATAATTCAAATAAGTGTCTTTTATTTTTTTGTCATGTTTTATTATTGAAAATGTTATTCAAAAGTGAGAAAATATATTCTGGAAAAAAGATTGGAGGCATAAAAGGATGAAACACCTTATGGCTGTTATATTGGCAGCAGGAGAAGGAAAAAGGATGAAGTCAAAAACCTCAAAGGTTGTTCATAAAGCATGTGGCAAGCCACTGATACAATGGGTTTATAATGCGGTCGAAGAAGCAGGAATCAAGCAAGCTGTTCTCGTAGTAGGACACAAGGCTGAACAGGTTATAGAATGCATGGGAGACAAGGTGCGCTACGTTACGCAGGAAAAACAGCTTGGAACAGGGCACGCAGTAATGCAAGCGGAGGAATACCTTAAGGACATGGAGGGAATTGTTGTTGTGCTCTGTGGCGACACACCGCTTATTACAGGGGAAACTCTATCAAGGACGATTAAGCTGCACAAGGAAAGCAACAACTCTGCTACGGTTATTACAGCCATTCTGAAGGATCCCTCAGGCTATGGAAGGATTATAAGAGATGAAGAAGGCAACGTAGAAAAAATTGTTGAACAGCGAGATGCGAGCGATGAAGAAAAAGCTATATGTGAAATAAATTCCGGGATATATTGCTTCAATGTCAAAGAGCTTCTGGATTCGCTAAAGGAATTAAAAAACGATAATGACCAAGGGGAGTACTACCTGACTGATACTTTGGAGATACTGATAAAGAAAGGGTTAAAGGTTGGAGCGGTTATTGCCGATAATGAGAGCGAGATAATGGGCATTAATGACAGAGTACAGCTTTCACTAGCTTCTGAGCTTTTAAGAATGAGGGTATTAAACAGGTGCATGCAGGAAGGCGTAACCATTATCGATCCTAAAGCAACTTATATTGACGCAGGTGTCAGGATTGGAACTGACACAATAATATATCCGGGTGCAATTATTGAAGGAGATACTGAAATCGGAGAGGAATGCATAATAGGACCCAATACGAGGATAACCGATTCAAAAATCGGAAACTGTGTTGAGATTCAAAATTCAGTCATAGTTGAGAGTACCGTAGGCGATGATTCAAAAATCGGTCCCTTTGCCTATTTAAGACCGGGAAGCAGCCTGGGAAGAAAGGTAAAAGTGGGGGATTTCGTGGAAATCAAGAAATCAGTTATTGGGGATAAAACTAAAATTCCTCATCTTTCCTATGTGGGTGACGCTGAAGTGGGAAGAAATGTAAACTTAGGCTGCGGTACGGTGGTTGTAAATTATGACGGCAAGAAAAAGCATAAAACCATTATAGGCGATAATGCCTTTGTTGGATGTAATTCCAACCTTGTTTCTCCGGTAGTAATAAATAATAATTCTTATATAGCAGCAGGTTCGACAATAACAGAAGAGGTGCCTGAAAATTCACTGGCTATTGCAAGAAGCAGGCAAATCATAAAAGAGGATTGGGTAAATAAGAAAGGCATGAAGAGGGAAGAAAAATGAATCTACACGGCAAGGATATAAAGATTTTTGCGGGGAATTCCAATAGAAAGCTGGCGGAAGAAATCGCTGAAAGAATAGGTCTTCCCCTTGGAGCGGCAACCGTTGGGAAGTTCAGTGACGGTGAAACCCAGATTCATATTGGAGAGGTGGTAAGAGGTTCAGATGTTTTCATCATACAGTCGACCTGTGCACCGGTAAATGACAATCTGATTGAGCTGCTGATAATGATTGATGCGTTAAAGAGGGCGTCCGCAGGAAGAATTACGGCTGTCATGCCATATTTCGGATATGCAAGGCAAGACAGGAAAGCAAGGGCGAGGGACCCGATATCTGCAAAGCTTGTTGCAAATCTTATTACAGTTGCCGGAGCGGACAGGGTTTTAACTATGGACTTGCATACGCCTCAGCTTCAGGGCTTCTTTGACATACCGCTTGATCACCTTTTTGGTGTAAACCATTTGGCGGAATACTTCAGAAACAAATTTGACGGCATGGACGATGTGGTTGTTGTATCACCTGATGTAGGCAGTGTAACCAGATCCAGAAAGTTTGCTGAAAGGCTTGAGGTTCCCCTGGCCATTATCGACAAGAGAAGGCCGAAAGCAAACGTGTGCGAGATTATGAATATAATAGGAGATGTCAAGGATAAAAAGGTTATTCTCGTAGATGACCTTATAGACACAGGAGGAACAATTGTTAATGCTGCAAAAGCTCTGGCTGAGATAGGAGCAAAGGAGGTTTACGCCTGCTGCACCCATGGAGTCCTTTCGGGACCGGCTATTGAGAGGATAAGGGATTCAAAGATAAAGGAGCTGGTAATGCTAAACACCATACCTCTTACAGAGGAGAAGAAGCTTGATAAGATAACCTCCCTGTCAGTGGCAGGGATCTTTGCTGAGGCGATAGAAAGAATTTATGGAGATATTTCAATCAGTACATTGTTTACGCAGCAGGAGTAATAGGAGGAAATGCAGCAGTGGACGTATATGAGAAGTCGTGCCTTTTGCACGAGAAATACAAGGGTAAGCTGGAAGTGGTGAGCAAGGTAAGCATAACCTCAAAGGAGGAACTGAGCCTAGTTTATACGCCGGGTGTGGCCGAGCCTTGCAGGAGGATACACAAAAATCCCGAGGATGTATATAGGTATACATCCAAGTGCAATACAATTGCTGTTGTAACGGACGGAACCGCTGTTTTGGGTTTGGGTGACATCGGCCCCATGGCGGCGCTGCCGGTAATGGAAGGCAAATGTGCATTGTTCAAGCTGTTTGCTGATGTTGACGCCATTCCCATTTGCCTTGATACCAAGGACACAGCTGAAATTGTAAGAACTGTGAAGCTTCTGGCACCTTCACTTGGAGGAATAAATCTTGAGGATATCGCAGCTCCGCGCTGCTTTGAAATAGAAAGCGAGCTGAAGAAACAACTGGATATTCCGGTATTTCACGATGATCAGCATGGTACGGCAATAGTGGTGCTTGCCGCGCTTACCAACGCTCTTAAGATAGTAAACAAAGAAATTTCAAGGGTAAAGATTGTAATTAATGGAGCCGGAGCGGCTGGCACAGCCATAGGGACTCTTTTGATGGACGCAGGGGCAAGGAATGTAATCATGTGCGATAAGTTCGGAGCAATCTGCAGGGAGGATGAAAGTCTCTCCCACTCCCACAGGGAGCTTTCAATGAAAACAAATCCCAACCTCGAAAGGGGTTCTCTTGAGGATGTTTTGAAGGGAGCCGACGTGTTTATAGGCGTGTCGGCACCGGATTGCGTAACAGGTGAAATGGTCAAGTCCATGGCGCCGGACGGAATCGTATTTGCAATGGCAAATCCGGTTCCTGAGATTTTCCCTGACAAGGCAAAGGAAGCAGGGGCCAGGGTTGTGGGAACGGGACGCAGCGACTACCCTAACCAGATAAACAATGTGCTCGCCTTTCCCGGTATCTTCAGGGGAGCGCTTAATGTCCGGGCCAGGGAAATAACGACGGAAATGAAGCTTGCCGCAGCATACGCAATAGCAAATACTGTGCCTTTGGAAAAGCTTAGCGAAGAATGCATTGTTCCTTTCGCCTTTGATAAAAATGTTGCAGCAAATGTTGCCAGGGCAGTTGAAGAAACTTACAATAAAAATACGCTGAAAGGAACGGAATAATGAACCTACACGGTAAGGATATCAAAATTTTTGCCGGTAATTCACACAGAGAACTGGCAGAAGAAATAGCTTCAAAAATGGGACTTCCCCTTGGACTGGCAACTGTGGGCAAGTTCAGTGACGGAGAGACACAGGTCCACATAGGGGAGGTTGTAAGAGGTTCGGATGTATTTATAATACAATCTACCAGTTCTCCAGTAAATGACAATCTGATTGAGCTCCTGGTAATGATTGACGCGCTTAAAAGGGCATCTGCAGGAAGAATCACTGCCGTCATGCCATATTTCGGATATGCAAGGCAGGACAGGAAAGCAAGAGCCAGGGATCCGATATCTGCAAAGCTTGTTGCAAATCTTATTACAGTTGCCGGAGCGGACAGGGTTTTAACCATGGACTTGCATGCAACGCAGCTGCAGGGTTTTTTTGATATCCCGCTTGACCACCTGATAGGAGTAAACCAGCTCTCTCAATATTTCAGGAACAGATTTGAAGATATGAGCGATGTTGTTGTTGTGTCCCCCGATGTCGGCAGCGTTACAAGGAGCAGAAAGTTTGCAGAAGGACTGGAGGTGCCTCTTGCAATTATTGATAAAAGAAGGCCTAAGGCCAACGTGTGCGAGGTTATGAACATAATAGGCGATGTAAGAGACAAACGCGTAATTCTTGTTGATGACCTGATAGATACAGGCGGAACAATTGTAAACGCTGTTAACGCTCTTAAAGAGATCGGTGCTGCCGAGGTTTATGCCTGCTGCACCCATGCCGTTTTGTCTGGACCAGCCATTGAAAGAATTGCAAAATCAGAGATGAAGGAACTGGTCACCTTGAACACCATTGCTCTTCCTGAAGAGAAGAGGCTGGACAAGATAAAGGTGCTTTCGGTAGCGGAAATATTTGCAGAAGCTATTGAGAGGATATATGGAGATATATCCATCAGCACGCTTTTTACTCAGCAGGAAAAAATGCATCAAAAATAGAGCAAAAAAACCAGACAGAGTTTTTTGCTGGAGGTAGATGGATGGAAGAGCTTTTTATAATTGCAGGCCTGGGGAATCCTGGAAGCAGATATGACAATACCAGGCATAATGTGGGATTTGATACAATTGACCTCCTTGCCGGAAAATATAATATAAAAGTATCAAAATTAAAGCACAAAGCACTTTATGGGGAAGGAAGCATTCAGGGCAGAAGGATAATTCTGGCAAAGCCGCAGACCTTCATGAATTTAAGCGGAGAAAGCATCAGAGACATGAGGGAATGGTATAAAATTCCCCTTGGAAACATTATAATAGTGTATGATGATATTGACCTTCAGCCGGGAAAAATACGGGTGCGCGCAAAGGGAAGCTCAGGCACTCATAATGGCATGAGGTCAATACTATACCAATTGCAGTCAGAGGATTTCCCCAGGGTGCGCATAGGCATCGGAAAAGCGCCTGACGGGTGGGAGCTTGCGGACTACGTCCTTAGCAAGTTCAACACGGAGGACCGAAAAGTCATAGATCAAAGTATAATTCAAGCGGCAGAAGCTGCAGCGACAATAGTTACTTCAGGCATTGAAGCCGCTATGAATAAGTTTAATAAATAAAAAGTATCGGGGTTGGACAGAAGTATAATATGAATTTTTTAATAGATCCGCTGCTTGAGGCAGATGAGTTTGCAAGGATCCTGGAATCCTTAAGGAAAACCAGCGCTCCAATCACTATAACAGGGCCTTCTGATTCCCAGAAGGTTCACATTTGTCATGCCATAAACAGCACTCTAAATCAAAAAGGAATATATATAGCCTTTAATGAAATGGCTGCAAGAAGACTCTATGAAGACTTTGTTTTTTTCCTGGGAGATAAAGCGGTGTTTTTTCCCTCAAAAGAGATAATGCTGCATGATGTCGAGGCAAAGAGCTATGACTCTGTTTTCCAGAGAATTCAAGCAATAGACAGGATCAGCAGGGGAGACTACAGTTTTGTTGTTACTTCCATCGAGGCTGTTGCACACAAACTTATCCCGAAAGAAATTTTCAACCAATATTTTGTTTCCTTTAAAATGGGACAAAAAGTAAATCTTGAGGCTTTAAACACACAAATGGTGTCAATGGGCTATGAAAGAGTTGCGGGTGTTGAAGGCAAGGGACAGTTTGCCGTAAGGGGAGGAATAATAGACATCTTTTCGGTGGACAGTGATTCTGCCGTCAGAATAGAACTGTTTGACGATGAAGTTGATTCCATTAGGCAATTTGATGTGACAACCCAGCGGTCGTCCGGAAACCTCGAAGCCGCAAGAATTCTTCCGGCGAGAGAAGCGCTTTACTCAAGCATTCAAAGGGACGGAATCATAAGCCATATCATCAGGGACCTGGAAGAATATACAAACAGGCTTGGCGTGAAAAATGCTGAAAACAAACAAAAAATAAAATCAAAAATAGAGCAGGATATTGACAGGCTGCGGACAAATTATTATTTCCCGGGAATAGACAGGCTGATTCCCTATATTATTAATCCATCAGCCAGCTTGCTGGATTATCTTAGTCAGGATACTCTCATTTTTTTGGATGAGCTTCCAAGAATGCAACAAAGGATTGAAAATATAAGCCTTGAACACCAGGAGCAGTGCAGGACTTTGCTTGAAAAGGGCTCAATACTGCCGAAAACCTTTGAACTTTTTTTTGACTTCAATGATATACTATCGGCTTTAAGTGACAGAAGGACAGTCCATTTGCATACATTTCCCGCAGAAAGTGCCCTTTTGCACGGAGGGCAAAGCTTTAGCATAACCTGTAAGTCAACTGGCTCATATCAGGGACATACTGAGCTCCTGATTGAAGATTTGAGCAGATGGAAGAAAAACAGGAACAGGATAATTATATTATCCGGAACCAGGGGACGAGGAGAAAGGTTTTCAGAATCCCTGAAATCAGAAGGCATTGAAGCCGTTTATACTGAAACCTGTGATTTTGAAATCCAGCCGGGTCAAATAGTAATTGCCAGAGGCAGTCTCAACAAGGGATTTGAGTATCCGGCCGCAGGATTTGTTATTGTCAGCGACAGGGAAGCTTTCGGGCAGGACAGGAAGCACAGGAAGGTCTCAAAAGTCAAGAACAAGAACAAAATCAAGGCTTTTACGGACTTGACAATCGGCGATTATGTGGTTCATCAGGCTCATGGGATAGGACAATATGTGGGCATCCAGCAGCTTTCCGTGGATGGGGTGAAAAGGGATTACCTTAAGATTGTCTATCTGGGAGGGGACAATCTGTACATACCTACAAACCAGATGGATCTTCTGCAGAAATACATAGGTACGGAGGGAAAGTCACCCAGACTGAACAAGCTGGGAGGAAGCGAATGGGCCAAGGCTAAGAGCAGGGTAAAAGAATCGCTTAAGGAGCTTGCAGATGAATTGATAAAGCTTTATGCCAAAAGACAGGCTGAGAAAGGGCATGCCTATTCAAAGGACACAGTTTGGCAGAAGCAGTTTGAGGAGGCTTTTCCGTATGATGAGACGGAAGACCAGCTCAAGTGTATTGAGGAAATTAAAGCTGACATGGAATCTGACAGGGTTATGGACAGGCTGCTCTGCGGTGATGTGGGCTACGGAAAGACGGAGGTGGCAATCAGGGCGGTATTCAAGGCTGTAATGGACGGCAAGCAGGTGGCATATCTTGTTCCCACAACAATACTTGCGCAGCAGCATTACAATAACTTCAAGCAGAGGATGAAGGAATTCCCGGTGACGGTAGAGGTAATAAGCAGGTTCAGAACTCCTGCCGAGCAGAAGAAAGTGCTAAAGGATGTAAAGTCAGGAGTGGTGGATGTTCTTATAGGTACTCACCGGCTGCTTCAGAAGGATATACAATTTAAGAATCTTGGACTTCTCGTGGTGGATGAGGAGCAGAGGTTCGGAGTAGCCCACAAGGAGAAAATAAAGAAGATAAGTCCCAACGTTGATGTTCTTACGCTTACAGCTACACCTATTCCAAGAACGCTTCACATGTCCTTGGTAGGAATAAAAGACATAAGTGTACTTGAGGATCCGCCGGAAGAACGTTATCCTGTACAGACCTACGTCATGGAGCATAACCCTGATGTCATTAAGGATGCAATAATAAGGGAGCTGGCAAGGAAAGGTCAGGTATTCTACCTTTTCAACCGTGTACGTTCTATACATATAAAGGCCTCGGAAATACAAGAGCTGGTGCCTGAAGCCCGCTTGGCAGTCGCACATGGACAGATGGAGGAAAGGGAGCTGGAGAATATCATGGCAGGCTTTATCAATGGAGAGTATGATGTCCTTGTTTGCACCACGATTATTGAATCAGGACTTGATATGCCCAATGTAAACACAATAATAGTGGAGGATGCCGATAAAATGGGATTGTCCCAGCTTTACCAGCTGCGCGGACGAGTTGGGAGATCCAATAGAGTTGCTTATGCCTATGTCACTTATAAAAAAGACAAGGTGCTTTCAGAAGCAGCCGAAAAAAGACTGAATGCCATAAGGGAGTTTACAGAATTCGGGTCTGGCTTTAAGATAGCCATGAGAGACCTTGAGATAAGAGGGGCGGGCAATCTTTTAGGGCCTGAGCAGCACGGTCAGATGGAGACCGTAGGATATGAGATGTACTGCAAGCTGCTTGAAGAAGCCGTAAGAGAGCTGAAGGGCGAAGAGACAGCAAGGGAAGAGACGGAAATATCAATTGATTTGAATGTGAGCGCTTACATCGATGACAGCTATATAAGCTCAGAAAGCCAGAAGATTGAAATGTATAAAAAGATTGCGTCAATACAGGATGAAAATGATGCAATTGATATACAGGATGAACTGGCGGACAGGTTTGGAGAGATTCCGAAGCCGGTTGACAATCTCATTCAGATAGCATGCATCAAAGCTATAGCAAGGAAGCTTGGCTTTACAGGCATACAGCAAAAAGGGGATGCTGTAATACTAAGGTACAGGAGCAACAAGGATGTCAATATCAAGGCGCTGGGCATGCTTATGGACAAATATAAAAGAAAGCTGCTGTTTACTGCCAATAATGAACCGTATATTACATATAAGACAACGGATATAAGTAAAAACGAACTGCTGGCGAATATTAAGATTATGTTACAGGACATTAAAAATTTGCAGGAAAGCTAACCATCAATTATAATATATATATATCTGATTCTACTTCAAAAACAGATTTTTTTGAAACCAGATGAAAAAATCACATCATCGATGTTCCTGAAAATGGGTTTTTGAAGTAGAATCATATCTAATATACAGGGAGAGATTAAGTTGAAAAAAAAATTGGTTTACATTATAGCTGCTATTGTTATTATAGCTGTTTTTGCAACTGCGGGAGCTATATACTACAACACAGCAAACAATTACGTAGCTACGGTAGCGGGAGAAAAAGTTACTAAGGCTGAGTATCGGTTTTTCCTTTCCATAGCAAAAAGGAATATGGAAAATGAAGCCGGACTTGACGGCGAGGAGTCAAAGAAAAGCTTCTGGAAGGGCAAGGAGGAAGCAGTCAAGAATGACGCGCTCGATAGCGCAAAGGAATTCAAAATTCAGTTAATCCAGGCAAAGGAAAAGAAAATATCCCTGACCAAGGATGATGAAAACAATGTAAACCAAACTGTGGATCAGACGATTCAGGCTTATGGCGGGAGAGCGAAGGCGGACGAACAACTGAAAAATATGTATGGTATAAATTTGGAAGAATATAAGTCTATATTTAAGGATTTTATTCTTATAAACAAGTTTATTGAGGAAGAAAGAAAAACTATTGAAACTACAGATGATGAAATGAATAAATACTTCGAGGAAAACAAAAGGGATTTCGGCAGCGCAACTGTAAAACACATTTTGATATCTACTGTTGACGCAAGCAGGAATCCGCTGCCGGAGCACAAGCAGCTGGAAGCTAAGAAAAAAGCTGAGGATGTCCTCCAAAAGGCAAAAGAAGGACAGGATTTTGCTGAATTGGCAAAGACATATTCAGAGGATCCGGGCTCCAAGGATAAAGGCGGAGAATATACATTCACCAAAGGCAAGATGGTTAAGGAATTTGAAGAATGGTCCTTCGACAAAAACAGAAAAGCCGGAGACATGGATATAGTAAAGACCTCCTACGGCTATCATGTCATGAAATTTGAGAAGTTTGAGGATACGACCTTTGACAAGGTTAAAGACCAGATAAAAAACTCATTGCAAAGCAAGGCATATACAAAAAAGCTGGAAGATTGGAAAAAGGATGTAAAATATAATGTCATAAAAAATGAAGCGGTGTTCAACTCCATAAATATTATGTAATTTTTCTAAAGACTGAAAGGACATGTGAGGCTGGCAATTGCCTGGCTTACATGTCCTTTTTGTTCTATCACAATTAACCTGTAATGTATAAAACTCCAATAATAAATTAATACTAGAATTGTACTAAAAATTAATCTACGCAAGGAGGTAATGGAAGTTGAAAGCAACCGGAATAGTTAGACGCATAGACGATTTAGGAAGAGTTGTAATTCCCAAGGAAATTCGCAGGACTTTGAGAATCAGAGAAGGAGATCCTCTAGAAATATTTACCGATAAAGAAGGCGAAGTAATATTGAAGAAGTACTCCCCCATAGGAGAGCTTGGAGATTTTGCGGCCCAGTACGCAGAATCACTCCACAAGACCAGCGGGCACATTACCTGTATAGCAGACAGGGATGCTATTATAGCAGTATCTGGCGCATCCAAAAGAGAGTTCCTTGAGAAGAGCTTAAGCACGGATCTTGAGAGAATAATTGAAGAAAAAGCAACCCTAGTAGTAAAATCACAAGAAGATAAGGCAATACCAATTATTGCGGACGAAGGCCCTGACAGAAAGTATACCTCACAGGTTGTCACCCCCATAATTTCAGAAGGTGACCCCATAGGCGCAGTAATACTGCTTTCTACAGATCCCAACACCCGTATGGGGGAAACTGAGGCAAAATTGGCGCAGTCAGCAGCAGGTTTCCTTGGAAAGCAGATGGAGCAGTAGGCTGTTATTTTTTTCTCATTTTATATGTCTTTCATTAAAAGTTTTTGAAACTAAAATAGCAGGTATTAATATACCTGTTATTTTTTGTATTGAAATTGGTCATTTGTAACATTATAATTATTTCGTATAATGTTATTTGGTTGTTTTAATAGTATTACGGCAATTTGAAAAAAGTATCTTGCGGTGTAATTTCAAGAGCATTGAAAAGAAGAATTCCTTTTGGGGCTGGAGTACTGTTAATTTTGGAGGATATAGATGTTAAAGGATAAATATGACTTTGGCGAATTGGTTGACATAATGGCCTTGTTAAGGAGCGAGAAGGGCTGTCCATGGGATAGGGAACAGAGCCATGAAAGCTTGAAAAAGTATCTTATAGAAGAGACCTACGAGGTGCTGGAGGCTATTGACCTCAAGGATAAAAGCAAGCTGTGCGAAGAACTGGGAGACCTGCTGCTTCAGATTTTGTTCCACGCCCGGATTGCAGAGGAAGAAGGCAGGTTTAATATCAATGATGTGATTTCTGGTATAAGCCGTAAGATGATTCAACGGCACACACATGTGTTTGGAGAGGATAAGGCTGATACGCCGGATGAAGTGGTTGACAATTGGGAAGCAATCAAAAAGAAAGAGAAGGGGGCAAAGAACCAGACTGAAATTCTAAAAGACGTACCATCCAATCTTCCGGCTTTAATGCGAAGCTACAAGGTTCAGCAGAAAGCATCCCAGGTGGGATTTGACTGGGATAATGCCGAGGCGGTGTTGGACAAGGTAAAAGAGGAAATAAATGAGCTGGAAGATGTATATAGGAGTAAAAATGTGGAAAGAATAACAGAGGAGATAGGCGACGTGTTATTCAGTGTAGTTAACCTGTCAAGGTTCTTGAAGGTTCAGCCTGAGCTGGCTCTTACCGGCACTACAAACAAGTTCATAAGAAGGTTTCAGTATATTGAAGAGGAAAGTGCAAGGCAAGGGAAAAAGCTTGAGGATATGAGCCTGGAGGAGATGGATGAGCTCTGGGACAAAGCAAAAGCACTAAAAAAATAATTGGAGGTTGAACGATGAATAAGTCAGATTTAGTATCAAGCATGGCGGAAAAAAGCGAGCTGTCAAAAAAAGATGCCGAGAAGGCCTTGAACGCTTTTATTGATAGCGTTCAGGAAGCGTTGTCGAAAGGCGACAAGGTACAGCTGGTTGGGTTTGGATCCTTTGAAGTGAGGGAAAGAGCAGCCAGGAAGGGCAGAAACCCTCAGACAAATAGTGAAATCACTATACCGGCTTCAAAAGCACCTGTTTTTAAAGTAGGCAAGGCTTTGAAGGATTTGGTGAACAAATAAAATCAAAAAGCACTGAAGGCAGGCTATTTGGATATCCCGGCAAATAAAGGAACTGGTAGCCTTCTTCAATTATTATTGCTTTGTTGTTCTGATATGGTATAGGTGGGTAATATGAGGATAGATAAATACTTAAAGGTGTCAAGGCTTATTAAGCGGCGCACATTGGCAAATGAGGCCTGCGAAAATGAACGGGTGAAAATTAACGGAAAGACTGCAAAGCCCGGTTCGGAAGTAAAGGTAGGCGATATAGTAGAGATTCAATTTGGAAACAACCTTACTAAGGTTGAAGTAACATCAATTGCAGAACACGTTTCAAAGAACGACTCAAAAGAAATGTACGTAATCAGAAGTTGAATGCTTAACAATTGTTAAGCATTTTTTTATTTGTACATGCATATCTATTGAATAAGTAAATTATTAGGAGGGGTAAGGATGGCAGAGGAAAAGAAAATCTCCAAGCCCAAGGCTCAGAACATTATACTGGAAAACAGAGAAAAGCTGAATGTGTCAGGTGTTGTGGACGTGGAAAGCTTCAACGACGAATGTATTATAGTTGAGACAGAACTTGGCATGCTGGTGGTAAGAGGAGAGGACCTGCATATAAATAAGCTCAACCTCGACAACTCAGAGCTGATAGTAGAGGGTGAAATCAACAGCTGCGAGTATGACGACAGGGAAAGTTCGAAGTCAAAGGGGTTTGGTTTTTTGGGCAAAATGTTTAAGTAGAGGGTCAGTGATATTTTTTGCAGATTACGGTTAGCAGTCAAGCCTATATTTTTTTGTGCGCATTAATTGGCGGAATGCTTATTGCGTTTATATATGACTTGTTCCGCATAAAACGCAGAGCCATAAAGTCAAATATTGTTGTTATATATATTGAGGACTTTTTATATTGGGTTTTAGTGGCGCTGATAATGTTTTGCGTTGTCTATTACAGCAATGACGGCGAACTGAGGGGTTTCATTTTTATTGGGTCTGTGCTGGGCGTGACTGTGTATGTTGTGCTTTTCAGCGCATTAATAGTCAATGCCTCTTTGGTTATCATCGGTATTGCGGTGAAAATAGCAAGGACTATATTTCTAATTATTACCTATCCCTTCAGGTTAATATACTTCATATTAAGGCCACCTCTGTTTTTTCTCATGAAAAAGGGCGAAAAAATGGCTAGAAGTGTCAAAAGCTTCGGTAGAAGGAGAATGGACAGCATGAAGACCTGGAGCCGGATTTTAAGAAATGTCAGAAAGAAGATATGAATTGATTTAATATGTGCTTGGAGGAAGGATTTTTTTAATCTGGCAGCGAATATTTAATATTGATTAAAGAGTACGATTTATATATGCAAGGGAGCCAGATTAAAATGAACAAAAGAAAAAAATCAAAGGTTGGATTGCTGGTCATAATTGGATTGCTTATTTACTTTGGCTTTACTTTGATAGATCAGCAGAAGGTCATTCTGCAAAAAAGCGCCCAGATAAAAGAGATAGAGGCTAAAATCCAGGAAGAATTGAAGCAGAACAGCCAGCTAAAGAAGCAAAAGGAAGCGGTAAAGACCGATGAGTATGCGGAGAAGGTTGCCCGTGAGAAGCTCGGCATGGTGAAGAAAGGAGAAAAGGTTTTTGTCGATATGGACAAATGACTTAATTGTTTACGGAACCTAAAATCCCTGTTATATCTAGCTTGACAGAAATATATGATATGCTATATAATCGAATTACTTCGAAAATTAATTCAGGAGGATTTCTTCTTTTTATGCTGGTTGAGGTGGGAAATATAGTTGAAGGAAGGGTTTCCGGTATTACCAATTTTGGAGCATTTGTTCAACTGCCAGGTGGTAAGACAGGTCTAGTACACATTTCTGAGATAGCAGAGCATTATGTTAAGGATATCAATGCACATCTAAAGGATAATCAGATAGTAAAAGTAAAGGTTATTTCAGTGGACGCAAATGGCAAAATAAGCCTTTCCATAAAAAAGGCTTTAGAACCGAAACCGGCGGTTAAATCCAGCAGGCCTGCTGATATTGACTGGAATAAAAGCAACAACGACAGCATGAGCTTTGAGGAAAGACTCTCGAAGTTTATGAAGGACAGCGATGAAAAGATGCACGACCTCAAAAAGAATTTTGAATCAAAAAGAGGCGGCGGAGGATATAGAAAGTCTACTCAGTTCATAAAGATTTAATTTTGGAAGAATTTAAATATTGACACTATCATATGAGTATATTATAATAGTAAAGTCGCTGACGAGATCGGCACAAAAACGTGCCGGAGTGGCGGAACTGGCAGACGCACAGGACTTAAAATCCTGCGGCCCTAAAAGCCGTACCGGTTCGATTCCGGTCTCCGGCACCATTGCTTTATTTATCGCGGGGTGGAGCAGTACGGTAGCTCGTCGGGCTCATAACCCGAAGGTCGCGAGGTTCAAATCCCGCCCCCGCAACCAAAGAAACCCTATTTAACATGGGGACGGTTCCTTGACACATATTAAATGTGTCAAGGAACCGTCCCCATGTCACATCTTCAAATTTTAGCTGTCAGCTGTTGCTTTTGCTTTGAGGTAAAAATGGAATAATGCTTTTTGCCACATTTTGCGCCGGCATTGTTTGCAGCCATACCTGGCCCGGGCCTGTAAGGTCTGTGAGAAAAAGCCCCTCACCCCCGAAGAACACGTTCTTAAAGCCTTTAACCATTGTTATTTCTGTCCTGACTTCAGGAGTGGTAACCGCAACATGCCCCGGGTCAACCTTTAGAACCTCTCCTGGCTGCAGAGTATGCTGTATAGCGCTGCCGTCTATTTCCAGGAATACCTTCCCGGGACCTGTAACCTTTTGCATGATGAAGCCTTCACCGCCGAAAAAGCCCACTCCGATGTTTTTCCTAAGATAGACTTCAAGCTGTACGCTGCGCTCTGCGCAAAGGAAAGAATTTTTTTGGCAGATGAGGCTCTGTCCCGGCGCAAGGTCAAAAGCCAGAATGCTTCCGGGAAAGGAAGACGGGAACGCAATTGTGCCCATGCCTGCGGTGCAGGTGTAAGTTGTCATGAACATGGATTCGCCGGAAAACTTCCTTGCCAGGCCTCCGAAGAGTCCTCCTTCCATATTTGTGCTCATCTGGATGTTTGGGCTCATCCATCCCATGCCGCCTGATTCGGTAAACATGCTTTCACCCTGCTGCAGGCTGCATATTACTACAGGCAGAGTACCTCCTTGAATTTCGAATTGCATAAACATTCCCCTTTCTTATTTTGTTTTAGCTTTTATTCATTCACGTTGTCATCGCAATCATCGTCAGTTCTATTAATTATTCGGTTATACATTTCCTGGGACATTGGCATGTTGAAAAAATGTACAATATTGTTCGCAGTACCCTCTTCTCCGGGAGGCACAGGGATGCTTATAAAATGCTGATGGTAATGTACTGGCCTACCGCTCAGCTGCCTCATTACGAAAAGGATATTGGAAGGGTTTGTCGGGTCTTGAGCAACACATTCAAGATGAGACAATACTCTTTGATTCCATGTGTACAAATCACCCTTGTAATAAATTCCTTCACGAGCTATTAACGCCTCAGGCAAAGCCTCCTGAAGCCTTTTTTTGTTGGCGGCTGCCGCTACAAAGCCCACAAGGGTGAAGAAAATCCCCACGCCCAGCATAATCAATAGAAACGTACCATTTTCATCTGTATCAGCAAAAAATACTACAATTCCTATTAGTGCAAAAATTCCTCCAAGCACAGCTCCGGCAATCTTTGCAATTCCAGTGTCCACAATTTCCTCTTTCATTTCCTTTTGCCAGAAATCATTTGAGTAATGCCAATGGGCAAGAAGATTGCTGCCTGTAAGCATATTTTCAAATACTTTGGCTCGTGAGTAAAACATCAGGAATACGAGAAATCCGGTCAGGCCGACAAAAGCGCCAATTACAATACTGGCATAACCGCCGTTCATCATATCCATTTCAAGCACAAGCGGAATAACTATTGCTGCCAGACCCAGCAAGGCAATAGCCAGGCAGATGTTGGCACTGCGTCTTTCCTTATTTTTTCTGGCCATTTTAATTCCTCCGGTTTTCAATATATATAATATGTTGAAATAAATATACTGATTCTACCGCAAAAACCCATTTTCTGAAACTTAGATGAGTGATTTTTGCATCTTGTTCCAAGAAAAGCTGTTTTTGCGGTAATATCATATACTACATTTTAAAAAATTTTTACACTAAAAAAATTATACTTAAAGGGTTTTAAGGCACACCCCTGTATCCATTAATATCTCATGCTTTTGAACAGTGCTCCGAGAATTGATGCTCCTACTATAAGATATATTGCGAATACTATTACAAATAAGAGCAGAGAAGCCCTTGCGAAGTTTTTCTTGTTAAGGTTCACATTTCCTCCGAAGCTCCATACAAAAAGAAGGATTATATTAACCAGAGGTATTGCCAGAAGCAAGAACATTCCAATATAATTGCCCATTGTCAAAGGTGCTGATAACCCCTGAGCAGCAACCGGACTGTAGCTTGGCGTCTGAGGCTGGCTGTATTGCTGAGGACGGTAAGCTTGCTGACCCTGCGTCTGTTGAAATTGAGCCTGAGGCTGGACATATTGCTGCTGTTGAACATGAGGAGCATATCCCTGAGGCTGTGAAAATCCCTGCGGTTGAGCAAATCCCTGAGAAGGCTGAGTATATGCCTGAGGACGCTGCTGCGGCTGAGCAAAGCCCTGCGGTGGCTGCTGCGTTTGACTGAATGCCTGCGGCTGAGGCTGCTGAGTGGGTTGAGGCGGAGCAGCTTGAAAGCCCTGTTGCGGATAAGCTTGTGGTTGTGCGGCAAAGCCCTGCTGAGGAAATGTGTTCACTGACGGGCCGGGAACTGGGTTTGCTGCAGGAGACGGAGCTGGAGCCGGCTGCGCGTTTGCGTAGTGCGCAGGCTGGGGCGGACGCGGCGGAGGAGGAGCCTGGAAGCCTTGCCCTCCTTGACTGCTCTGAATTGGGGATATTGGTTGGGGTATCTGGTTGAAGTTGTTGCTCATGGTTTATTCCTCCTTCTTCATAACAATTTATATTCTGTCATTACTTGCCTAATGGCGGAAATTTTTTGAACTCGTTTGCTATATGAGCAAGAGCCTTATTCATATCCCGCTCGCTGAGGTTTCCTACCTGGTGCTTTCCTGACAGGTCGGTGCTTATATTTTCAAACTGGTTCTTAAGCTTCTGGTACTCCGGGCTTGCGTCAATATCAATACCCTGCTTTTTATAACCTTCGCGGACAGCCTCCAGTTCCTTGAAGCCCTTCTTTATCTGTTCTACACCCTCGGATTTGCTGCCGTTCAGCTTCCATTCGTCAAAGACCTTCCTCTCGTACATTTCACCCATACCCTTAGGATCGAGGAGCTTGCTTTTACCAGCCTTGACCAGCTCTATATTGCTGGCGGGAACCTCGTTGCCATTTGCGTCCAGCTTGGTAAAGGGCTTGCCTGTTTCGGGGTTTATCACCTGGTCGGAGAAGTCCCTTGAGGAAACAATGTGGGATGCGTCTGTGGCAGTCTGGCGGAAGGAGCGGGCCCATGCCTCAACCTTTTGCTCATGCGACATTTTCTCCCAGGACTTTTCGTCAATGCCAAGCTTTGATGCCGCATTGCTCTCGCTGAAGCCCGAATGCTTTGCAAACTCCTCATATGATTTATGCTCCCACACATCCTTGCGGAGCTCTTTCCACTGGCCTGTTTCGGGATCCTTGTACATTACCCTGTAGTCCCTGTCGGCATTTACATTGACGTTCTGGGTGTCACCGTCCATTCTGGGCGTACGGAAATCATGAACCTTGACTTCGACATCCCCGCCCATTCCAGGAACATTATCCTTGATCCACCCCACAAGTGCCTGGTCATGAGGAGCATATACATCCTTCCTCATGCTGTTTTCAAAGGCGGCCTTGAGCTCTTCGCTGCCGTGGTTTTTGATAGACCTCACGAATTCCGGATCACGCATTATCTTTTCTGCAACTCCGGGAGGAAGCGAATGGTCTCCGTCTATGTCACGGCTGCGCATATTTTCAAGCTCCTTAAGCGCTTTCTGCTGATCGTACACGCATTTTGTCTGCTGCATTTTTCCCGCAAGGAACTGTACAGCCTGTCTTTGCGTAAACATCTGTGCAGTATGCTTCGCAGCATCCCACACTGACATGCCCTTATATAGTCCGTTCAGGAAATTGTAGCCTACATATATTACCCAGGCTGCAGCCTGAGCTTTTGGCGATTTGCCTATAGCCTGCTCAAGCACTGACGGATCGGTGACAAAGCCAAGTCCCATGTCTACAACCATACCGGTAAAACCATTTATCTCATCATTAAACCACTGCTCCATGGTTTTACCTTCAACATATGCATTATAGGCGGACATAAGCTTCTGCCTTACAAGCCCGGATGCAACTCCTGCAAGAGGGCCAAGGAACACCTGCTCCAGAGCAGATATAGCTATCTCACCCATGATTTCGAGTTTTTCACACCACCAGACAGCCTTGTCATACCATGCGGCATCGTTCAGATATCCCTGAGCAAGGGTTTCATTCAGTTCACAAGCCAGCTTGATAATTTCCTTTCGGAACACATAAAGTCCTTCTGCGGATAGGTCATTCTTCTTGCTGTGAACAAGCTCGTAGAATTTCGGCCTGTGACTTTGGGGAACCAGCTTGTCAATAACCTTTGATATTTCTTCAAGCTCCTTTTCCCAGACTGAGCTTCCCACTCCTGTATCGGGAGTTTTCACTTTTATAGTAAATTCGACAGTATAGCTGTCTCCTTTTGGACTTGTTCCGGACATAATGAGTCCAACAGGTATATATTCTCCTTTTGCAGGGAATGGCCTTACAGTACTTGCTTTGTAGACAGAGCCTGTGTCCATGTAGGGCTTTTCATACTTGAGATCAAGCTCCGTTACGCTTGAGGCATTCTGTATAAGTATATCCTCGGTTTCCTTATACTGCAGGAGGAGCTCCGACGAGGCTGCCTGATTGGCAACAAGCTTTTTGGCTTCCTCATCCCAGGTGTACATGTAAAAAATCAGACTTCGCGTATCCTGCCCGTCCGCCTTAAGGACAAAGCTGCCATCCTCTTCCGCACCCGACGAGTCCACATACAGCCCTTCACGCATAACAAGCACACGGATGGTTGCTTCGGCTTGCTTTTCTTCACATAAAGCTCTGAGCCTTAGCTCACCCCCGTCATAGTTGGACTTGACATTCTTTGATTTTTCCATCGTATCGTTTTCTGTTATTTCAAGCTTCCAGCATGCGTTGCCTTCAGAGGGAGACAGCTCGAACCTGCAGATTTTTTCCGCCCAAGAGTCCGGCTGCACTTCAAGGCTCCAGCTTCCGCTGCCCGGATTCAGTATGCTTATTGACACCGTTTCGCTGGCTCCGCTTTTTGAAAGTAGGCTTACCCTGTTCTTGTCAACCTCAATCTCGGATTTTGCGTTTATGGTAAAGGTTATTGAATCCGAAAGGAAAGAGTCTGCAACGGCCGCGCGGACAGACACAGTAACCGATGCCGGCGGCTGAGCCTTTGCAGCCTCAATGGAATCTCCGTAAGGATTTAACGCTTTTACAGGCACGGCTTTCCACCCGCCTTCAACAAAGGCTGTTTCATACAATTCAAACCAGTCGCCGCCGGATGCTTTTGAAAAGCTTATGCTGTCACTGGCTTCCTCCATTATTTTTACATTACCCTCGGAATCTGTTGAAACAACACGTGCATATAGCCATAGCGGTTCGCTGTCGCCAACATTCAGCTCCCTTACACCTTCGGGCATGGTTGTATGCTCAAGACGGGCATTCTGACCCATAAGCTCAAGAGCCACAGTTTCTGATGCGCTTATAAAACCGTTGGGGCTGGCTGCTCCTGCATTCACAACAGCTGACCCTGAGGTCTGATCTGACAGAAGATTTAACGGGGCTGATGCAGTTATGCAAATACACTTGTAGCCATCGACATAACCGTTGTCAATACGCTTTAGGAGCTTCCCATATTCTCCGCCGAAGCTGAAGCCTATACCGGTTGTAAGAGTTCCTGTATCCGCATCGGGATTGTCCGAGCAAACCTTTGCGTAAATCCACATTGATGTGCTGCCATCAGTTTTCAGAGTACCTCCGCCGGAGGTCATTTCAATCCAGTATCTGTGTTCGGGATCCGGAGGCATCTGATCCTCAGGCGGAATGTCTCCCTCCGGAAATTCTCCTTCAGGAGGCAGCAGGTTTTCAAGACCAAGGCTGCCAAGCAAATCTCTTATAATGCTGCTTATTGCGGTTCCGGCTACGAGAGACAGGCCTGGAATAAGTCCGTTAAGCACAGCGGTGATGGCACCCTGGCTTCTGATCCAGCGTCCCCAGCTGCCGCCAGCCTCCTTCCAGCCGCCGTCATCGGCATATACCTTTCGTATAAGGAAGAAGTACGCTGAGAAAGACACAAGGAAAAATACGGCGGTTTTAATCTGCTTGTTGTTGTATTTAAGGAAAATTCCCGCTGCTAGAAGCGCAAGACCTATAAATAATTTAAAGGGCAATATTGCTGCAACAATAAATGCCATTGATGCTCCTGACATTACTAGAGTAAAGGCCTTCATGTCAATTTTGCCCGTGTTCTTTATGCGGTCGCCCAGCCACTTCTTAATATCTGTCCAGGCAGTAGTAATTAGCAGCATGAGAATGCTTCTTCCCATATTGCCAAGACCCGATAAAAGCGCTGTGCCCAAAATCAGGTTTGTGGGCCAGCCAAGCCTGCTTCCGATTATACACGCGCTGCCTGCTCCAATAAGCACAAGAGGAAGACCTTCCTTTCCGCTTTTATCATAAGTTGCTTTCAAGGTCCCCGGTATTTGAATGAGGCGCATTATTGCCGGAATCAGCTGGCCGGAACGGATTTTATCGAAAATAAACGGGAAAACAATACCTATTGCTGTCCACAGTATTGCAGGCCCTATACGCTGACCTCTTGTGTTTAAAAAAGCGGAGACCCAATTGTTGGACAGGTTGAAGCCTTCGTTAATGAATACCATCATATATGTATGTATTGCAAGTCCGACAAGAGCAGTAAGAATCATGGAAGGAAGTCTTTTCATAATAACTCCCGGAACCTTCTTCAGTATATATTTGAGTAACTCAAGAAAGCTTTCGGGAAGCTTTTCACTGTTTGCAGGTGCAGCTTCGCCGCCGTTAACCGGCAGAGACGAGGGAAAGCTTATTTTTTCATGCTCAACCCATTTTTGTCCGTCCCACCAATGCCAAATTCCCAATTCAGATATGCACCAGTATCTGCCTTCTGAATCCTGAAATTTTAGCTTTTCAATTTCCTGGCTGAACTGCTGCTCGTTAATAATGCCCTGCTGAAAGCTATTGCAAAGGCTGATATAAGCATTCTCGAGATGCTGGTTGACCAAGTTTATCGCCCCCCAAATGTAAGAATACTATTACATAAAAATCAATGAGCGTTTCTTTAATTAATAATTATACATCAAATACAAACACAATACATTGATTTATAATAAATTTACAAAATTATTTTTAAATTGATAATACCTTAGTAATTATGTATAATTTTCTTAAAAATAAAGCAGTTAAATATATTTCAAAACTCAAAATTGACAGTTAAGACAAAGTAAACAAAGATTTGTGCAGATGGAGGTTATTATGAAATTCAAAAGCAAAAATTTATTCCTGGCAGCAATTCTTATATTGCTTACGGCAACCTTAGGCTGCTCAATTGATTCAAATAAAAACCAGGTGGTTATCTATACTTCAGTCGATCAGGTTTTTTCCGAGCCTGTCCTCAAGGCCTTTGAAAGCGAGACGGGCATCAGGGTGCTGCCGGTATACGATGTAGAAGCTACGAAAACTGTAGGCTTGGTTAACCGCCTTATTGCCGAAAAATCAAAGCCTCAGGCAGACGTATTCTGGAATGGTGAATTTGTGCAGACTCTTGTGCTCAAAGAAAAAGGCTTGCTTGAAAAATACAAGCCTTCCGGGGCTTCGGGCGTTCCTGCTGAATTTGTTGACAGCGAAGG
>JAOACY010000116.1 GCA_026417615.1 Clostridia bacterium | reverse complement strand
GTAACCATCGCAGGTGCAGCTTGTGAATATGCAATCATGAGATATGCAAACGGCAAGAATGCCAAAGTGTCTGAAGCCGTTCTTGTTACCTGCTTCCTTTTCACACTTACCCTTCCTCCGGCAACGCCCTATTGGGTAGCAGTCATTGGGATAGTATTCGGGGTTTTTTTCGGCAAGGGAGTCTTCGGAGGGTTTGGGAAAAATATATTTAATCCCGCCCTTGTCGGAAGATGCTTTATATATATATCGTTTCCATCTCATATGACAATCTCATGGACTAAGCCCTTTTCGGGTTTCCCCGGTGGTTTTCTCAGATATTTTGCAGGCATGGATGCAGTCACTTCTGCCACTCCCATGATCGCTTTGAAAAAAACCGGCGAAGCGGCCGGGTATCTTGAGCTTTTCCTGGGAAACATTTCAGGCTCTCTAGGTGAGACCAGCGCCTTGCTTATTCTTCTTTCAGCGGCTTACCTTGTATACACCAAGACAGCTTCCTGGAAAATAATGCTGTCCTGCTCCGCAAGCCTCATAATATTGAATTCAATACTTTATTTCTCCGGCATTGTCAAGCACGATCCCCTGTTTTCCGTATTATCGGGCGGCTTTCTTTTTGCAGTGGTGTATATGGCTACAGACCCTGTATCCGCCCCGTCCAACGAAACCTCAAAAGTCATATACGGTGCTCTGATTGGTACTGTAGCTATGGTTATCAGGTCTTTTTCACT
Source organism: Clostridia bacterium (assembly GCA_026417615.1). GTDB lineage: Bacteria > Bacillota > Clostridia > Acetivibrionales > JAFADI01 > SKW22. The sequence continues at coordinate 1,382 of JAOACY010000116.1, read as the reverse complement.
GTTTGCCGAGGGCATAATGTTCGCAATTCTTATCGGGAACACCTTTGCCCCTCTTATCGACAAGCATGTGAAGGATTTTGAAGCAAAAAGGAAGGTGGCTGCATGAAAAAGGAGCATATCTATACCATAGTATTTATGTTTATTGTCAGTGGAGTCTTTACTCTGTTTTTAGCCGCCTCCAACGCATATTACCTTCCGGTTATTAAGAAAAATGCTGAACTGTCTCGAAACAAATCTATACTTTCAGCATTTGGAATAGAATCAAAGGACGGTTCATTAGGGAAAGCCATTGAAATGGTCAAGGTCAATGGAACAGAAATATATGTAAAGCGAAATGAGGACAATACAATTGAGGCTTATGCAGTACCTTTTACCGGTTCAGGCCTATGGGGCTCTATAAGCGGTTATCTTGCGGTATCCTCAGATTTTGCGAAAATAGTTGGAGTGGACTTTACCTCTCACAGCGAAACTCCCGGCCTGGGAGGAAGAATTGATGAAAAATGGTTTAAAGAGCAATTCCGAGGTCTTTCCATAGACAAGGGCAAGCCTCTGGTATATAAGGCAGGCAGCGAGGGAGATGTGGATGCCATCACAGGTGCAACGAGCACCTCAAAATCCGTACTTCAGATTCTTAACAATGTTATTGAGAGTGACCTTTCAAGGCTGGAGGTGAAATAATGACTGAAGCTTTAAAAACGGTGATATACAGGAATTTATGGAAGGAAAACCAGGTTGTGAGGCAAATCCTGGGCATATGCTCAAGCCTTGCTGTGACAAACCTTATGAAGAATACGCTGGTTATGGGTATTGGTCTTATCTTTGTAACTGCTTTGTCAAGCCTTACCATTTCCGCTCTCAGAAATTACATACCTCACCGCATCAGGATGATTGTCCATACCCTTATAATAGCTGCATATGTAATCTTCGTCGATATATTTATCAAAGCCAATTTCCCCGATATCAGCAAGGCCTTGGGGCCATATGTCGGCCTTATAATAACCAACTGTATTATAATGGGCAGGGCGGAAGCCTTCGCACAAAAAAACCCGCCCTTTATATCCATGCTTGACGGCTTCTTTGCAGGTGTCGGATATGCCATTGTTTTAATGGCAGTTGCCTTTATCCGCGAGCTGCTTGGTTTTGGAACCATCTTCGGAATAAACGTCAACTTCGTAGGTTTTGAAACCTGGACTATAATGGTCATGCCCCCTGCAGCCTTCTTCATAATCGGAGTAATGATTTGGATTGCAGCAAACAGGATTAATGCACGTGAGAGTAAAAAAGCATAAAAAATAAGCCCCGGAGGTGCCCAGTATGGCAGACAGCCCTGCAATAAACCCAATAGTAATATTTTTTGCGTCAATACTTACAAGCAACATGAT
>JAOACY010000071.1 GCA_026417615.1 Clostridia bacterium | reverse complement strand
AACCTTATAAAAAAAGCAGATAAAAACGATGTCCAGTTTGTAGTCTTCCCCGAGCTGTCCATAACAGCATACACCTGCGGGGATTTGTTTCATCAGAGGACGCTTTTGCAGGAGGCTGAGAAGCAGCTTGGCAAGCTTCTGGAAGAAGTCAAGGACACATCAGTTGTAGCTGTTGTCGGCATTCCGGCGATGCGGGACAATCAGCTTTTCAACTGTGCCGCTGCAATTCAGGCGGGAAAAATTCTTGGAGTAGTTCCAAAGACATTTATTCCCGGTTATGGTGAGTTCTACGAGGAAAGGTGGTTTTCTCCTGGCACCAGAGCATTAAGCAGCAATGTGACTCTTTGCGGGCAGAGTGTGCCTTTTGGAACAGATTTGATATTCGAGGCTGAAGGCGGCAAAACAGCCTTTGGAATTGAAATATGCGAGGATCTGTGGGTGCCCATACCCCCAAGCTCATATCAGGCACTGGCAGGAGCGTATATGATTTTCAACCTTTCCGCCAGCAATGATATAATCGGCAAGCATGAATACAGGAGAGAGCTTGTAAAGCAGCAGTCAGCAAGGTGCATAGCAGCATATGTTTATGCTTCCGCTGGGCCTGGAGAATCAACTACTGACGTTGTTTTCGGAGGTCATTCCCTGATAGCGGAATACGGTGCCCTGCTGGCTGAATCGGAAAGATTCGGCAGCGAGGAACAGCTTCTTGTCACTGAAGTAGATATTGACAGGCTGGCCGGAGATAGACTGAAAAACACAAGCTTTATGGAAACAAATTATATGAAAAGCTTCAGAAAGGTCAATTTCTGCATGAAGGAGATATCCCTTAAGAAGCTGACAAGGCATGTGGAATCCAGGCCTTTTGTTCCGTCTGATATGGGGTTCAGAGATAAGAGATGCCGCGAGATATTTGCCATTCAGACCTCAGGGCTTGCAAAAAGAATCAGGCACACAGGACTTAAGCATGCTGTAATAGGCATTTCGGGAGGACTTGACTCCACCTTGGCATTGCTTGTGACCGTTAAGGCTTTTGACATGCTCCATATACCAAGGGGAAATATTATAGCAATCACCATGCCGGGCTTCGGAACCACCGGCATGACGTACAGAAATGCTATGGAGCTGATGAAATCCATGTCCGTAACCATCAGGGAGATTGATATAAAGACTTCGTGTCTGCAGCATTTTGAAGACATAGGACATGACCCGAAGGTGCACGATGTAACCTATGAGAATGTTCAAGCCAGAGAACGCACCCAGGTGCTTATGGATGTGGCCAACAAGTGCGGCGGGCTGGTTATTGGGACAGGTGATTTGTCAGAGCTTGCTCTCGGCTGGTGCACATACAATGGAGATCACATGTCCATGTATGCAGTTAACTGCAGTATTCCCAAAACACTTGTAAGCTTTCTTGTTAAGTGGGTTGGGGATAATGTGGCAGAGCCTGAAACTAAAAATGTTCTGTACAGGATACTTGACACCCCCATAACACCGGAATTGCTGCCTCCCGATGAAAAGGGCTGCATCAATCAGAAGACCGAGGATATTGTGGGGCCTTATGAGCTGCATGATTTTTTTCTGTACCATATGATAAGATACGGCGCACCCCCGAAAAAAATCCTGTTTATGGCGGAGCAGGCATTTGAAGGAACCTATGACAAAGGTACTATAAGCAAGTGGTTGAAGGTGTTCTATAAGAGGTTTTTCAGCCAGCAGTTCAAACGCTCATGCATACCCGACGGGCCGAAGGTGGGTACCATAAGCCTTTCTCCTCGAGGAGACTGGAGAATGCCTAGTGATGCTGAAGCAGGAATATGGCTAAAGGAGCTTGAATAATGTGCTGGTGTATTAAGACGGCTTTTCTTAATTATTTTTCTATCATTGAATTGGAATAATTTTTTTAGCCTTTTGTATCCCTGTACTTTTTTACAGATATTTCAGTTTGCATATTTACAAGTACATGACCTGCCAGTATAATATAAGGTGTAATATTGTTATTAAATTAACAAAGTACTGGTAAAACAACAAAGGAAATTATGTTTTTTCGGAGGGATAAATATGCCAAAAGTATTGAGAGCTGACGGCATGAATAAATGCATAGGGTGCTTTACCTGCATGCTTGTTTGCTCGGGGGTCAACCACCAGAACCACTCTCTGTCCAAAAGTGCAATCAGGGTTAGAACCAGCGGAGGAATGCAGGGGAAGTTTGTTTCGGTAGTCTGTCTTGCCTGCAGGGATGAAAGAGCTTGCGCAGAGGCATGTCCCTCGGGAGCCCTTGAAAAAAGGCCTGGGGGAGGAGTAATATTCAAGTCTGACAGGTGCATTGGATGCAAGAAATGTGCACATGCATGCATAGTAAGCGCAGCACACTTTGATGAACATGAAAACCAGCCTATAATCTGCAAGCACTGCGGGGTATGTGCAAAATTCTGTCCTCATGAGTGCTTGAGAATGGAGGAAGTTTCAAATGATTTATGAAAACTATATTAGAGTCCTGTATGTAGATCTTGCAAACAACAAAATAAGGGTGGAAAACAGGAAGGACCTTAGCGAGTACCTTGGAGGAGTTGGTGTCGCATCAAAGCTTCTGGAAGAGAATGTAAAGCCTGAATTGGATCCTTTGGATGAACAGCAACCCATAATTTTTGCGATAGGAGCAGCGTCAACTGTTTTCCCTGTTGTTACGAAAACCGTTGCCATGTTCCGCTCTCCTCTTACGGGTGAGCTTGGCGAAAGCCACGCAGGAGGAAGGCTGGCCCTCACATTGCTTCTGGCGGGCTATGACGCTGTTGTAATTCTCGGTAAAGCAAAAAAACCTTCCTACATAACCATTAACAGAAACAATGTGGAATTTAAGGACGCAAGGGCCTTCTGGGGAATGTCCGCCGATGAAGTGGGAAGAGTTATAAGAGAAAGAGAACCCGGAGGAGGAAAGAGAAGCATAATAAGAATAGGGCCGGCCGGTGAAAACCTTGTTAAGTATTCAAGCGTTTGCGTAGATACCTACAGGCATTTTGGAAGACTGGGCCTTGGGGCGGTTTTCGGAAGCAAGAACCTTAAAGCTATTACAGTTGTGGGTGACAGGGATCTGCCTGTTAAGAACTTCAAGGAATACTTCAAGGTATATCAGGAGATTTACAAAAGGGTTACAGACACTGAAATAATGTCCAAATACCATGATGCCGGAACTCCGATAAACGTAGAGCCTTTAAACGCAGCAGGAGCCCTTCCGACCAAGAACCTTAGGCAGAGTGTTTTCGAGTATGGTGAGAATATTTCGGGTGAGACCTTTGCACGCAAAAATCTGGTAAGGAAGATGGCTTGCACAGGCTGTCCGGTCGGATGCATACACATAGGGCAGTTCAGGAGAGAATTCGACAAGGGGCATGAGTACGAAGCGGTAAGCGTAGGCTATGATTATGAGCTTATATTTGCCCTGGGAAGCTTTATTGGAATCAAGACTTCAGACGAGATTCTCAAGCTTATAGAAATTGTTGAGGAAGAGGGCCTGGATGCCATGTCTACTGGAGTTGTCCTTGGATGGGCAACGGAAGCCTTCATGAAGAAGCTTGTTACGGAGGAGCAGACGCTTGTGCCCCTGGCCTTCGGAAACACTGACAACTATTATAAAGCAATAGGCTATATTGCACGCAGGAAGAATGATTTCTACAGCGCCCTTGCGGACGGTGCGGACAAAGCTTCAGACATCTATGGAGGCAAGGATTTTGCAATGACTCTGGCAAAAAATGAGATGCCTGGGTACCATACAGGTTATGGTGCAATCATTGGAGCGGCTGTTGGCGCAAGGCATTCACATCTTTGCAATGGAGGGTACTCTATAGACCAGTCCATGAAGGAATTTGACAAGGAAAAGCTTGTTGAGGCTTTGTTTGCGGAAGAAAAAGAAAGGTGCCTCCTTAATTCTCTTACGATATGCCTCTTTGCAAGAAAGGTATATGACAGGAAGACGATTCTTGCAGCATTAAATTCTATCGGGTATAGCCTCACGGATGAGGACCTGACAGCAATAGCTGAAAGGATTTATAAAACCAAGATCAGAGTTAAGAAAATGCTTGGTTTTGACCAGATGAAGGTAAAGCTTCCGAGGAGATTCTTCGAGACTCCGAGCATGAACGGCCTTCTTGATGAAAACACTGCTTATGAGCTTATGGGGATGTATAATAAAAAAGTTGAGGAAATGATGGCTAAATAATGAA
>JAOACY010000085.1 GCA_026417615.1 Clostridia bacterium | reverse complement strand
AGAAACAAGGATTTCCGACAATAACCGAAAGGTACTTATCAGTACATTAATTCCAATCTGAACCGCCGTATACCGAACGGTACGTACGGTGGTGTGAGAGGTCGGTGAGTGAAATAATCATTCACCTCCTACTCGATTCCTGAATTAGGAGTTGAAAAAAATAATAACTATTGATAATATTAAAACGTCAGATATACATGAACATAGCATTGTTAGGGGGAGAAAACTTGAAAAACAAACAGGTGAAAGACAACAGGCTGCTACTGATACCTCTGCTCTTTATTATAGGAATTGTACCGCTTATCGTCTATTTGAGGGCGCAACCCTTAAGCGGCATAGTATCAAAGCTGTGGATTGACAGCAAATTTGACACCGATTTTTTTTCATACTACAAGGCAATATGGCTGATGGTTGGAACCGGCGCTCTTGCACTTGTAATGATTGGCATGAAGCTGGATGACACTTTGAAGCTTAAAAAAACAAGCATGTATATCCCCTTGGGCATTTATGCTTTTTTTGTACTGCTTTCAACGCTGCTGGCTGAGCATAAGGACGTTGCTGTCTGGGGTTTTGCCAGCAGGTACGAAGGAATGCTTGTGCTCCTTTGTTATTGCTTTATTGTGTTTGGTATGATTAATCTAGTTGACAATGAAAAGGATGTAAAGGCAATTATAAATACATTCATAGCATCTGCTGTTTTGATTGGAATAATAGGAGCTTTTCAGTTTTTCGGCTTTGACTGGTTCAAGTCGGAAATAGGAAAGAAGCTGATGCTTCCTGCTCAGTATAGAACACTTGATGTTAACTTCACTTTCGGAAAGTACACAATATATGCCACAATGTTTAATACGAATAATGTCGGCAGCTATGCAGCAATGATGGTCCCATTGTCATTGATAATTTTTGCTCATACGAGGTCAATGCTGTCAAAGGTTTCATCAGGCTTATTCAGTCTTCTCATGTTTGTTTTATTGGTAGGCTGCCGTTCCAGGGCAGGCATAATCGGTGCAGTTGTATCTTTATTGATTGCAATTGCAATTATACGAAGATCAATCTTAAGGGAATGGATAAAATTTTCTTGCTTTGCTGCCGGATGCATAATTATGCTTATAATTATGAACAGCGTGTCCGGCGGTGTTATATATAGCACCGGAAAAAGCATAGCCGAGGATATTAACAAGTCAGTTGGAGAGACAAGAAATACCGCACCCATCAGGGACATCGTGCTTGAAAATGGTGATGCAAAGGTTGTTACGGACGCAGGCTCACTGAAGATCAGCCTTAAGGACAGCAAGCTTAGTTTTTTGAATGAAAACAACGAGCAGATGGCCTTTGCTCAGACAAAAGAGAACGATAAGATAGTATATTCATTTCAGGATGAAAAGTACAGCGATTTCAAATTTACTTACATTGCAGAGGCATATATGCTTCAGATGAACAAGGGAGGCACAATTGTAAGGTTCGGCCTTACAGAAAAGGGCATTGTCTTTATAAACAAGGACGGGGCGTTTGTAGCTCCCACAGAAATCAGAAAGATAGATATCAAAGGCAAGGAAGCTGTAGCTTCAGGCAGATTGTTCATATGGTCGAGGTCAATTCCATTGCTTCTGGACACATTATTTATCGGCAAGGGACCTGACACTTATGCAATATACTTCCCGCAAAATGATTTTGTCGGTAAAATACTTGGTTTGGGAAATCAGAACATATTGGTTGATAAGCCCCATAACATATATCTTCAGATGGGCATAAACACGGGGGTAATCTCGCTTTTGGCCTTCCTTGTTTTAATAGGAATGTATTTTGTTTCGTGCTTTAAGCTTTACTTTAGAAAAGATACGCAAGAAGGCTTGTTAAATACAATCGGCTCGGCTGCTTTTGCAGGGGTAGCGGGCTATCTTGCAGCAGGGGTGTTCAATGACAGCATTGTATCCGTGGCGCCTTTGTTCTGGGCGCTGCTCGGCTTGGGCATTGCGATAAATATGAAGCTTTCAAAGGCAAAATAAGCTGCAGGCAAACCGGAACTTAAGAGGAGAGTTTGGAATGAAGCTTATCCAGAGGCTATCCTTCTCATCAGCCCGATATCTTGCGGATAATTTGGGCGAGGACCATGAAAAACGGCGCATGTACTACTTTGGCTTTCAGGTGGTTTACGGTGCTGTAATTAAGAGTGCCATCCTTATTGCACTCTCCTCGCTGAGCGGCGCTCTTTGGGCAACGCTGACAGTTGTCGCGGTCTTTGCCTTATTGAGGGCAATAGCCGGCGGATACCACATGGATACCTACGGCAAATGCATAGCCGTATCCATTTGCCTTTTTTTAATAGCAGGGTGTGTGGCGCAATACACTTATATGTATTGGAATAATACTGGTACGACAATACTTATACTGACAAGCTTTATTCTTGCCATGGCTTCTATGCTGAAATGGTCTCCCAAGGATAGTCCGAACCGTCCAATAACCAGCGCGGAGGAAAAAAGAAGATTCAAAGCTCTTTCTGCTTTGTATGTATTTGTGTGGTTGATTGGGGCTTCTTTGCTGAACTACTGTGGAAATACTCTTTTTGTGCTGTCTGCGTCCTTTGGACTATTGCTGGGGGCCTTTATCATTACGCCACCAGCATACAGGCTGTTTGATATTTTAAGCGGCAAGCTGGACAAGCTGTCTGGATAATTTGCTTGTTTACAATTTAACATAATAGTATTAAAATGATTTCAAGTCTCGCTTAAATTGCGAGTAATAAATAAAAAGCCAAGGTGGGAAAAAGCTTATAATGAATAAAGGTGAGCTTGTTGAAAAAATTCAGGAATTAAAGAGACAGAAAAATGCTGTTATAGTCGCACACAGCTATCAGATAGATGATGTACAGGAAATCGCCGATGTTGTTGGCGATTCGCTTGCTTTAAGCCAGTATTGCGCAAGGACGGACTACGAGGTTATTGTGTTCTGCGGAGTTCATTTTATGGCTGAGAGCGCAAAAATACTGTCTCCGGAGAAAATTGTGCTGCTGCCTGAGCTGCAGGCGGGGTGTCCTATGGCGGACATGATTACGGCTGAGGACCTAAGGAAAATGAAGGAACAGCATCCGCAAGCGGCAGTTGTATGCTATATAAATTCATCCGCTGAGGTTAAGGCTGAAAGTGATATATGCTGTACATCTTCCAATGCAATCAAGATAGTAAAATCAATAAAGGAAAAGGATATTGTCTTTGTGCCTGACATGAATCTTGGAAGCTATGCAGCCAAAATGGCTCCCGAAAAGAATATTATACTCTGGGAAGGCTTCTGCGTGACACACCACAGGATTAAGGCCGCTGAAGCACAAAGAATAAAGGAGCTGCATCCTGACGCTGTTCTTCTGGTTCATCCCGAGTGCCGCAAGGAGGTTGTGGAGCTGGCTGACTTTGTGGGAAGCACGAAGCAAATCACAGACTATGCGTCAGCATCGGAACACAGGAAGTTTATCATCGGAACAGAGATGGGAGTAATGCACCATCTCAAAAAGGACAACCCGGACAAGGAGTTCTATCTTTTGTCCCCGGGTTTGATTTGTCCCAACATGAAAAAAACCTCGCTGAAAAGTATATATGATGCTCTTTATGAAATGAAGAATCAGATAGAGGTAGATGAAGAAGTAAGGCTGAAGGCAAGAAGAGCTTTAGACAGAATGCTTGAAATAACAATTTAATGTTAAGAAGAACATTGAAAGAAGGTAAGCTATTGGACATTCACAGGTATTTAGCAGATTTTAACGCAAAGGACATTGAAAAAGAGCATTATGATGTATTAATTATAGGCAGCGGAATAGCCGGTGTGTACACGGCCCTCGAGATTGAACCTATGTATAGTGTTGCAATACTTACTAAAGAAAGCATCGACATAAGCAATTCAGTCCTGGCTCAGGGGGGCATTGCGGTGTCGCTTGACAAGGAAGACTCCCCGGAGCTTCACTTCAAGGATACGATATATGCGGGCGCCGGAATGTGCGATGAGAAAAGCGTATGGGTTTTGGTAAATGAAGCTGTTCAGAATATTGAAAGCCTGTGCAAGTACGGGGTTAACTTTGACAGAGAGAGCTCCCTCGAGCTGTCGCTGTCAAAGGAGGCTGCCCATAGCAAGAGGCGAATAATTCACGCCGGGGATACAACGGGCAAGGAGGTATGCGACAAGCTGACTTCTGTAGTAAAGGAAAGAAGTAATGTCAGGATACTTGAGAGGATGTTTGCGGTTGATTTACTGACATGGAATGATGAGTGCAAGGGTATTCTGGCTTTTGATGAAGAAAAGGGAGAGTACAGGATTTTTCTTTCAAAGGCAGTTGTATGCGCTACAGGAGGCTTCGGGCAGATCTATTCCAACACGACAAATCCGGAGGTGGCGACGGGCGACGGGCTGTGCCTTGCCTACAGGGCAGGTGCTGAATTAATGGATCTGGAGTTTGTTCAGTTTCACCCAACTGTGCTGTACCATAAGGAAAACAAGAGCTTCCTTATTTCCGAGGCAGTACGCGGTGAGGGAGCAGTGCTGAGAAATTGCAGAGGGGAGCGCTTCATGCCCCTGTATCATGAGCTGAAGGAGCTGGCTCCGAGAGATATTGTTTCCAGAGCTATTTTTGAAGAGATGAGAAAAACAGGCTCAGAGCATGTCTATCTTGATATTACCTTTAAGGACAGGGATTTTCTGGAGAACAGGTTTCCAAACATATTCAGGACCTGTTTAAGCTACGGAATCGACATTTCAAAGGCTTTTATCCCCGTAGCGCCTGCGGAGCATTATTGCATGGGCGGTATAAAGGCCGACGTTTTCGGAAGAACAAACATAAAATGGTTCTATGCATGCGGTGAGGCAGCGTGCAACGGAATTCACGGAGCAAACAGGCTGGCAAGCAATTCTTTGCTGGAGGGACTTGTTTTCGGGCATAAAACCGGAAAGGAAATCTCTGAGGCGCTTCAAAACAGAGTAAAGGAAGAGGTATGCTTTGAGGGGTTCTACATTACTGACAGGGAATTCTCTCAAATTAATGCAGCGGGTTTAAGACGTAAAATACAAGAAATCATGACAAGGTATGCAGGCATTTTAAGGGACAGGTCAGGCCTTTCCTATGCAAGGGACGAGCTTGAGAAAATGCATCGGAATGTTTGCAATGCAAAATGCAAGGATTCTAAGGATTTTGAGCTTCAGAACATACTTCTGCTGTCAAGGCTGGTAGTGGAATCGGCTTTGGAACGGGAGGAGAGCAGAGGGGCGCATTACAGAACAGATTTCTGCCATATGGATGATGTGAACTGGAAAAGGAACATAGTGAGGAAAAAAGCTTGAAGGCATGGGGTGGAACTTAGATGGACAATATTTATATTGATGATCTCATAAAGGCATGTCTTAAAGAGGACATGTCATTAGGCGATATAACGACTGACAATCTTATCGGCATTGACGAAAAGTCAAGTGCAGTGCTTATAGCAAAGCAGGCTGGGGTTGTTGCGGGTATGTGTGTGGCAAGAAGGGTATTTGAGGTGCTTGACGAGAAAATTGTGTTTAAAAGCAAGGCTGAGGATGGAGGTGCTGTAGAAAAGGGCGCAGTAATAGCAGAAATTGATGGAAATACAAGAACCCTGCTGAAGGGTGAAAGAACTGCTCTTAATTTCCTGCAGCGGCTTTCAGGGATTGCAACTGCAACCAGACAGTACTGTGACGCTTTAAAAGGATTGCCGGTGAGGGTGGTTGATACGAGAAAGACGACTCCGGGACTGAGGCTTCTTGAAAAATATGCCGTTAAAGCGGGCGGCGGGCATAACCACAGGTTTTCGCTTTCAGACGGTGTGCTGATTAAGGATAATCATATTAAGGCAGCGGGCGGAGTAAAAAAAGCCATTGACATTATAAGACACAACATTCCTCATACTATAAAAATAGAGATTGAGACGGAAACTATCGAGATGGTAAAGGAGGCTTTAGAGGCCGGAGCAGACATCATCATGCTGGATAACATGGATTTAGGGACGATGAGGGAGGCTGTACGCCTTATCGGGGGCAGGGCCTTGGTTGAGGCTTCCGGAAATGTGAGCCTGGAAAACATATATGACGTAGCTGAAACAGGGGTTGATATAATTTCCGTGGGAAGCCTGACCCATTCTGTAAAGGCTTTTGACATCAGCATGAGGTTTGTGTAAAAGCTGCGATGTGTGAATCATGTTAAGCAGCAATGCCATAACGCTTAGCCAATTTATTTTGTTTCATGCATGACTTCAAGCCGTCAGGTTGTAATAACGTCCTGTGGACAAAAAAGAAAATTATCCACAGGAAATCAACAATTTGTTCAGTGTACATAATAATAAACCGGTAAACACCAATAAAATAAAGGGTTTCAGGAGATTGTGAATTATAAAGATATCCACATCCATGTGGATATCTTGCTGTCAATTTCTTGCTTCAGGGGTGGGAAGCTTTGAATTGAGCATATTTTCAATGCACTCAAAGGCTTTTTTGTTGCTGAGGATGCTTTTATGGTTCGGCGCATCCATGAAGTTTCCGTTCAACAGCTTTTCCATTGAAAAATTGCTTTCGCCCACGTTGAAGGCTTCAGTTCCTATCCCCCATTCTTTGAGGCTTGAGCTTTCGGGGCTTACAACCTCGTCGAATTCCACAACAATATTGCCGATTTCCAGAGTGCTGTTCAAGCCTTTGTTCAGTCCCGAGGGCAATATGGAAGACAATAAAGGGTTATCGGGAATCAAGTCCCGGATGCCCTGGTCGTTGAAGTAGGTTGAGCCTATGGAAGCCCAGGGAGAGCCCTTGTGGGGGACTGATACAAATATGAGCTTTCTTACATCATTTCTGGTGATATAGTCCAGGCTGCTTGTGTATAACCTTGCAACAAGGCCACCCATGCTGTGCGTAATTATATCCAGCCTTGAAGCCTTTATTCCCCTGGAAATGAGATTGCTTTTCTGCCGGTCGATAAAAAGGGCGAGCTCCCTTGAGGACGACAAAATCCCCTCGGTAGATTTATAGTCCATCGCATAGCTTTCAAAACCCCTGCTGGAAAGGTATTCTTTCATATTGCCGTAAACCTCCGAGGATTCCTGGTAGCCATGTACGAGAACAACAGGAACGCGTATCAGCTTCAAAGCGGTTGAGGATTTAATATCAGTGCCCGAAATTGAAGCGGTCAATTCAGTATCAATTCCCTCTGCGCCAAGCAATTTGGCATTCAACTCGGAAGAAGGAGTGTAAGTCACAATGCATTCGCCGTTGACGTCAGTTCTGAAGGCTGCCTTAGAAAAGCTTCCCGCAGCCTTGGAGTCCTTCATTGACACATTGGCAAACGGTACAGGCTTTCCGCTCCCGTTCCAGACGGAGACCAGAAGATGCAGCTTGTTTGAAGGTTCGGCGCATAGAGCTGTAATTGGCTCGTTTATTTTAGCAAGCTTAATATGAAAACCTTTTTTAGGCGAAAATTCGTAATTGATTATTTGAATCACTTTCTGCAGAGGTACTGAATAAAAAGTCACAACTATTATAAAAGCCAACGTCATTATCCAAGGAATTTTTGTTTTATTCAAAACTACCAGTCCTTAAAAAGATTTTTACATAATTATATCATTCCGGCTGACAAATTAAAAAAAGAAAAATATGTATTAATTTTTTCTATAAGTTCTGGACATCATAAATCTGAAAATCACAAAAAGGAG
>JAOACY010000080.1 GCA_026417615.1 Clostridia bacterium | reverse complement strand
AAATAATTTTATCAACGCTTTCATTCACTGTCAATAACTAAATACCTAAAAGCTATAAAACCGTAAAAAAGATTACAAGAACACCTTATTATTGGTTGTCCCCTCTATTTTCCCAATACCGTAGCCGTAACAAAAAGACTGATACATACTGGCAATTATCAATGCACTCAGGAAATCCCTCTCTTTCTTGTCAAGCCCTTTATCCATGGTCCTGATGAACTCCTTTGTCTTATCTCCGGCTATCAGCCTGATAGCCTCCCTGGTACCAAGCAGCTCTTTATCAAGCTTTTCTCTTGCCTGCTTGAGATACTCCCTTATAGTAGTCTCAAAATCATTATTTTCATGTGTTTTTTTAGCTGTTGACATACTAAACCCTCCATCTGCGATATACAGGAAGTATTGCCAAGCAGCCGCCTGCTTTATACAGCTATCTGGTAATCAGCCCGTCTTTTTCCTTGGCGGAAAGCCTTATGCCTATTACCTCCGGCGCAACCTTTCCCTTTTGAATGCGGGTTACATTTATTGTATCTCCGGGCCTTTTTGAATAAATATAGGTTCTCAAATCCATCATGGTATTTACATCCTTGCCGTCAACCTGTGTTATTATGCAGCCCAGCTTGATCCCGTTCTTATAGGCGGGCCCCTTCTCGTCTACATTCACCACATAAATGCCCTTGTCTAGCTTCAGGTTTCCATCCAAATATGGAATAACCTCTTTATCATATGCGAAGACTCCAAGATATGGTTCCGTAAAATCTCCATTGTTCATATACTGCTTTATTATTGGAACAGCAACATTTATAGGTATTGCAAAGCCTATGCCCTCAGCGCTTGACACCTTGATCGTATTTATACCCACCACCTGCCCCCTTGAGTTTAGAAGAGGCCCTCCGCTGTTGCCGGGGTTAATGCTGGCATCAGTCTGTATAAGGTCTTCCATATAGTTTGACCCCTGATCCGTATCTATTTTTATCGTCCTGTTCAACGCACTTACAATTCCGGAAGTAACAGTCCTCTGAAACTGAAGCCCCAGAGGATTGCCTATTGCTATAGCAGTTTCTCCCACCTGCAGAGCTTTAGCATCTCCCAAGGGTATTGCTGTAAGACCCGTAAGATTAACCTTTACAACAGCAAGGTCAAGCACCGGGTCGGACCATTGTGTTACTCCGTCAACATTTCTTCCATCCTCCAAAGACACTACGATCCTCTTGCTTTTGCCTCCTGCTACATGATGGTTGGTAAGTATATATCCGTTTTCAGTCACTATGACTCCCGAGCCTACTCCCCATTTCTGAGCAGTGTTCCTGTCAAGAATCGAATTGCTGTCAACCCTTAATACAGAAATTCCCACCACACCCGGGCTGGCGGATTTTGCTACTGCCGCTGCCACAGGTCCGTCCGCCGGAGCCTCTGCTGCTATCTGTTGAGGCAATGGGGCATTCGGAGAGATGCCTCCGGTATTTCCCTGCGGAGTCTGAGGATTAGGTGCGTTTCTGGTTACTAATCCTGATGCAATAACAATAAGTATAACCGCTCCTACTGTAACCGAAGTAATAAGTGAAGTTAAAAAGGTGCTGAACAAATAACCTCTGCTTCTTTCCCTTAGCATGCTATCATCCTTTTCAAAAAAGTTTAGTTTTATTATTTCAAAAACTCCTTTAATTAATACAGCTTCAAAACAAGATTGTGCTGCGGGAACAGCTTTTCTTGCAGCAGAATCAAATAAAAGCCCGGGAAATCATTCAGACTTCTCCGGGCCATTAAACCAGATTGGACTTGACAATCTTTTTTACACTTTTCTCAAACTTAGGACGTGGCAGCATAACCTGATGACTGCACCCAAGGCACTTTATCCTGAAATCCGCCCCTGTTCTTGTTATCTCCCACTGCTTGCTTCCGCATGGGTGCTCCTTCCTCAGCTCAACAATATCTCCGATAGCAAACCTGTCAGCCATTGCAGCCTCCTGTGGCACTGCCGCCTTCATATTTGATTATTTTATTCTTTTCAAAAAACTCAACATTATTCTTTTCAAACTCTTCCTTGATTTTCAGGCGTATTATTCTTTCGATTTCCCATTGCTCATTTGGCAGCGTTTTGGCAAATATCCTCAGGTTCATGCTTTCCTTGCCAAGCTCAGTTATGCCCAAAACCTTTGGCTGCTCTACAATTTTGTCATATTTGCCATCCATATCTGCACACACCCTTTCTGCCAGCTGGAAAACCATATTCACATCTGCGCTGTATGCAACCGGTATATCCACAATAACCGCTTTATTTCCCCTGGTATGGTTTATGACCTTCTTAATCTCCCCGTTTGGTATTATATACAAATCGCCGTTCATATTTCTCAATCTTGTGATTCTGAGCTCCATTTCCTCTACAGTTCCGGTAAGGCCGTCGATTGTTATAAGGTCACCAACCACATACTGATCCTCCAGAATAATAAAGAACCCGGAAATCACGTCTCTGATAAGGCTTTGGGCCCCAAATCCAAGGGCTATTCCGCCTATTCCTGCCGCAGCAAGAACAGACTTAAGATCAAAAACATCAGAGAGGATAATAACTGCAGCAATCACGTAAACTCCATATCTGAACACGCTGACAAGCAAGGTGGACATGGTGTCCAGCCTTTTGGTCTCAAGGTACTTGAAGCTCTTCTGCTTTTCAAACATCTTTCTGATAAGCACGCTTCCAAGCTTAACCACCGAAATGGAAATTATTAAAATGCCTATTATTTTGGCTGCAAATAATACGGGCAAATACAAATCCCCGAAAAAACCATGCATTCTGGATGAAATATCAGTAAAATTCATTTAAACCTCCAAGTATTGAGATTGTAATAATTAGAATTTTACCACACACACCCATGGCATACAAAGAGAAAAATGTGATTACTTGACGCAGCTGCAAACAAAATCAATAAAAAGCTTGAGATAAATCCCGTTCTCCTGCCACATAAGCTCCGGGTGCCACTGAACACCTACAGCAAAAATATGGTCTTCGTACTCCACAGCTTCAATTATACCGTCAACACTCATAGCTGTGACCTTAAAGCCCTCTGCAACATCCTTTACAGCCTGATGGTGGAAGGAATTCACGCCCGCATAATGCTTCCCGAACGACGCTGCCACCCTTGAGTCCTTCTCAATATGAATATCATGTGTTGGATACCATTTCGGCGCATCCTGTGAATGCTTGACCAATGAATTTGATTTCGACTGTGAATATATATCCTGAAACAAGGTTCCTCCCATGGCAGCATTCATAACCTGCATACCCCTGCAAATTCCAAGCAGCGGTTTGTTATCCAAAATAGCCTTTTTTGCCAGAAACATTTCCATCTTGTCCCGGTGTGGTGATATCTCCCCGTTAAAGGGCAGGTTTTGCTCCCCATACAACCTCGCGTCTACATCAGGTCCGCCGGATAAGAGCAAACCGTCTATTTCATCCATTAAACAGGTTAAAATATCTTCATTGGCTGTCAATGGCAATAGAACAGGCATACCGCCTGCCTCAATTATTCCCTCGCAGTACCCCGGCTTGATATAAGTAATATTCTTACTGTAGTCATACCAAGGCGTAACCCCAATCAACGGCTTTCCCATACACTACCCTCCCTTGCACCTGTCAAAAGGGGACATCCCGCAGAAAGCATGACCCTCGCCAGCAGCGGTGTGTCCACTTACCTTATATATCATATGCCAAAATAATAGCCTTTGCTATCTCTTTCATAGGAATTCCCTTGTCCATGCTTTGCTTCTGTATACGTTTGAAAGCCTCTGCTTCAGAAAGATTGAGGCTCTTCATAAGCAAGCCCTTGGCCTTCTCCACTTCCTTCCTTGTGTCCAGAGTATCCTTCAGCTCCTGAATTTCCCTCTCCAGCTGCATTATTTTGCGCCTGTTTTTTATCATAATCTCTACAGTATTGACGAGGCTAACCTTGTTCAAAGGCTTTGTCATAGACACAAAGCCGCATTCCCTCTTTATCTCGTCGGTCAAGCTTTTCTGAACCTCAGAGGAAATAAGAACTATATCACATATTTTATCTTCTATGGCAATCTTGGCTACATCATACCCGCTCATTAAGGGCAAATCATATTCCAGCACAGTGAGTTCCGGTCTGAGCGAACGCATTTTCCTCAAACACTCATGGCCGTCTTTCGCATAATCTACAACGGTAAAGCCGCTCTCTGCCAGTATTTGCTTAAGCTTGCAAATTGATGTGTCGTTGTTCATCGCCACAAGAATTCTTGCTGCTTCCATCTTAACACCTCAAAACCTTAGGTTATCAATACTTGGTAAGATACTGGTCAATTTCCCACTTGCTGACTTTCGTCCAATAATCCATCCATTCCCTTTCCTTGGCCTCAATATATTTTTCAAAAATGTGTGTTCCCAAAACCTCTTTGGCCAGCTCGCTGTTCTTTAGTTCGTCAATAGCTTCCTTGAGGCTTAAGGGAAGGGATTCTATTCCCATCTGCTTTCTCTCTTCATCAGACATCTGGAAAATATTCTTGTCTGTTGATGCCGGGGGCTGGATTTTGTTCTTTATTCCATCCAGTCCTGCATCAAGAATGGCCGCCAGAGCCAGGTACGGATTACACGACGGATCGGGGCTCCTTAATTCAAGCCTTGTTGCCTCTCCTCTTGCAGCAGGCACTCTTATAAGCGGACTTCTGTTCCTTGCAGACCAGGCTATATACACGGGAGCCTCATATCCCGGCACAAGCCTCTTGTATGAGTTTACAATGGGATTGGTTATAGCAGAAATAGAGCGCATATGCTTCATGATTCCCCCAATAAACCAGTAGGCATCCTGGCTTAAATTCAAAGGACCGGCTTCATCATAAAAGGCGTTTTTACCGTCTCTGAACAATGACGCGTTTGTGTGCATGCCCGAGCCATTGATTCCAAAAATCGGCTTTGGCATGAAGGTTGCGTGCAGGCCATGCCTTTGCGCAATAGTTTTTACTACCAGCTTGAAGGTAAGTATAGCATCAGCAGTTGTCAAGGCGTCGGAATATTTGAAGTCAATCTCATGCTGGCCCGGAGCCACCTCGTGATGGGATGCTTCTATCTCAAAGCCCATTTCCTCAAGGGCAAGACACATGTCTCTTCTTGCATTTTCCCCAAGATCCACGGGACCAAGGTCAAAATATCCTGCGTTATCATGAGTTATAGTTGTGGGATTTCCCTCATTGTCTGTCAGAAACAGGAAGAATTCACATTCAGGCCCGACATTGAAAGCATCATATCCCATGTCATTTGCCTTCTTTAAGGCCCTTTTGAGCACATATCTCGGGTCGCCTTCAAAAGGTGTGCCATCCGGATTGTATACATCGCATATCAGCCTGGCCACCTTGCCTGTCTGAGGCCTCCATGGGAATATTACAAATGTTCCGGGATCAGGCCTTAAGTACATATCCGACTCTTCAATCCTTACAAACCCTTCAATTGAAGAACCGTCAAACATGCACCTGTTTTCCAGCGCTTTTTCAAGCTGTTCGACTGTAATGGCTACATTCTTTAGTGTTCCGAAAATATCAGTAAACTGCAGGCGGATAAATTTTACATCCTGTTCACTTGCAATCCTAAGTATGTCTTCCCTTGTATATCTGGCCATATTCAACACTCCTTCTTAAAATAATATTTCCAAATAACGCATTAGAATTACTATGCTGGCAAAAAATAAAAACGCACTCAAGCAAAGCTGGTACAAGCCTTGTCTGAGAACGTCTTCGTTCCGAAACAACTATTCCTCTAAGTATATTATACATCACAATGAGGCTTTTGTGCAACCGGTGTTTATGACGCCTTGCTGATTGCCTCACTTTCCGTTGCACAGATCTCAATAAACCTGTTAAGCCTTGTAACCTCAAAAAGGTTCATAATATCAGGAAGCAGATTGCAAAGAATAAGTCTGCCGTTTGAATCCTTGATTTTCTTGTAGGTGTCAATAATAATACCCAGTCCGGTACTATTCATATATGCGATGCCGTCCATATTTAAAACAACCGGGCGTCCCTGGCTGTCTTTGACAATTTCGTCCAGAGCATCTTTGAAATCATTTTGTGTAGATATTCTTACCTGTCCGACCATCCTGACGATTTTCACACCATTGATTTCTTTCACTTCTGCCTTCATTCTTTTCTCCCCTTAAATTTATTATTTATCAGGCTTCACTTAATGTAGATAAAATACGTCAACTATGGAAGGACAGCTTCCGATGACTTTAAACTATTGTAAAGACATTATAACCTAAATATTCGAACCTTTCAATATGCTTTGCCAAATAGAATTCTGTTAAGTTTTTGCGACAAATGCTCGATATACATATCAAAGGATTTGATGGCGTCCAAAGGATTGGAGTGATTGCTATGTTCAATGTCGGAGAACGGGTTAAATTAAATGACACAAGTGCAATAGTGCTTACCTGTCTGGAAGACGAAGTGCTTGTACTGTTTGAAAGAGGCTTTACAAAATGGATTGACAAGTGTCTTCTTGAATTGCTACAAGTACAATGACCAAATAATTGAACCCTGTAAGTGATGCTCGGCATCAAATACAGGGTTGATTTTTTACTGGGCCTTTTCAAACATATCCTTTGAAACACCGCAGAGGGGGCATGCCCAATCCTCCGGGATATCTTCAAAAGCAGTTCCCGGAGCTATTCCGCTGTCCGGGTCTCCCTTTTCCGGATCATATACATATCCGCAAGCTGTGCAAACGTATTTTTCCATACTCATCATCTCCCAAATTAATTATTAAGATTCTTACCATATTTATATTACCACTTGCTCCCATTGTGTAACAATATTTTTTTTATAATAAAAAAACAGCTGTTCTTGCAGTAAATTCAATATTTGTTTTTACTGTAAATTCATAATTGATTCTCCCGCAAAAACAGCTTTTCTTGGAACAAGATGAATAAATCACTCGACGATGTTGCAGCAATTCTGAAGCCAAAATGCCAAGGAGGGCATTTTGAGCATCATGTGACACGACGTCACATTGATGCGTGCGAAGAATTGCAAGACAAGTCGTTAGTGATTTCATCGAAGTTTCAGAAAATGGGTTCTTGCGGCAGAATCATAATTACATATTAATTGCAAGCGATTTATCCTCGCTTATCTTCCAAAGCACATACCTGATGGACATGGAAATAGTGTCTGCCATTTTCATCACAACACTAAGCCTTGTATTCTGAAGGATGAGGAAATCCATGAACCCCCCGAAATTAACAATGCCTGTGATATGCATATCTCCAACGGGCACAAGATCCTTATTTACCCCCGATCCCGGTTTTATGGGACCCTCACCTACTGTTATGTACCCTACATGGTCAATCCTCCCCAGGCATGCGTCAATCGCTACAATAAATGGGTTCTCATGCTTTCTGTAGATATCGGACAATACCTCACTTAAATTTTTTGCATGCACCGGATTTTCCAAGGTACCGTATATATATACATTCCTATACTTAAGGCTGTTTATTTTATAGCCTATCAGAGGGCCAAGGCTGTCACCCGTTGAGCGGTCAGTTCCTATGCAGACAAAAACAATATTTTTACTGCCTGCCCTTGCTCCCCTGTAAAGCATGAGATACAAAGCATCAGTTAGATTCTTGAGTGCCGAAGGGCTCTCGGCGTTTATATATTCCTGCTTTGGGTAGTGTTTTAACAGCATTCTATCAATACCTTTTCAAAATACTTATAATAATATTATTGCCGCACATGCTTGATTTATGACTATATATATAAAAATGCCCGGTTGATATGCAGCACATCATCTGTTATTATAAAAACAGAATACAGTTTGAAAGGATCAAAGCTATATGTCCGGGAACGATTCTCAAAGCATTAAGCTGGATTATAAGTTCATTGAAAGCATAATTAACGGCATGTTCGACTGGGTAAGGGTGCTTGACAGGGATGATAATGTGCTTTTCGTTAACAAGGCCATGGCAGAAGGGCTTGGGCAAAACCCAACCGGTCAGAAATGCTATAGTGCCATAGGACGAACCTCGCCATGTGAGAATTGCATTTCCCGTAAGACTGTATTTGAAGGAACCCCCCATGAAAAAGAGGAAATCATCAATGGCCAGATTTTTTCCGTAATGAGCTCTCCCATAAGAAACGAAAATGATAATGTGATTGCTGTTGTAGAGGTGCTCCGCAACATAACCCAAACCCGTTATTTGCAGAACCAATTGATGAAAAAGAACTCAGCCCTCCTTGATGACTTGAACATGGCAAAAAAACTACAGTGCAGCCTTCTTCCCAAGAAGCTGCAGGAGGATAAAATAAAATTCTCTTTCATTTACAAGCCATGCGAAGCTTTGGGAGGAGACTTCCTGGATATATATATGATTGACAGCAGCCATCTTGGAGTCTATATTGCCGATGTGTCAGGTCATGGAGTTCCCGCTTCCATGCTCACTGTTTTTTTAAGGTCTTCCATAAACAAAAAAACTCTGTCCCCCGCAAAGGCGCTGAAAGAGCTATATAGGGAATTTAACTCCAGCAGCTTTGATCCTGATTTTTATATTACCGTATTCTACGCAGTAATAAACCTTGAAACCCAAGAGGTGCTTTTCTCCAATGCAGGGCATAATGTAAGCCCCATAATTTTCGGCAAAGACAGGTTTGAGCTGTTGAGGGTGCCCGGTATTCCTATCAGCAACTGGCTGGAAGAACCGGTGTACGAGGATCGGAGCAGCCGTTTGTCAAAAGGCGATCGTCTATTCTTGTACACAGACGGAATAATTGAAATGAAAAACCAATTAAACATTCAGTACGGCGAAGAAAGACTTTTGGAAATACTTCTTAGTGATTACTCCGAGCCAAGCGGAACGTTGAGCCATATTTTGGACAGCGCATGCCGCTTTGCAGGAATAAATGACACTACGTCCATTCCTGACGATATAACCATGGTTCTTCTTGAAATGAATTAGCTGCGTTTACCTGCATGCCAGAGCCCAAAGGGCTGTCAGGTTGTCAAATGAGTAAAAGGCTTGTGTAATGTTGTCTCCAAGCCCCCCAAAGCTTTCAGAGTTTTTATCCAGCACCATGAAGCTTGTCATCTTATCGATAATTGCTTTATACAGCTCGGTTTCTCCCACCTTTTTGGCATATACCGCAGCCAGCGCATAAACCGCCGGATTTTCCATTTCCTTTGAGGGCTTTAGTGTATAGGGGTTGTACCAGGCAGCCAGCCTTCCGTTTCCGATTTCACCCTTAACCCATTGTGTAAAATAGCCGGTGTCTTCGTTGACCTCCGCAAGGTGTATTACCGTGTAAAGCGTCTCAACAAGGCAGACCCCTTTTTCTTTGGCATATTCCTCATCCATAGAATATTTTCCTGTAGTATAATCGTAGTATTTATAGAAGATGGGAGAAGTGCCATTAATCCTACCATTCTTTATTATGTCCAGCCCTTTGTTTACAACCTCGCCCCAGCCCTCATTAAATATGCTGCTCCTGTCCAGCGTATAGAGATCCAGATAACACAGCGGAATTGATTTCCTTGCCAAACCAAGCTTCCAGTCATAGAACTCCATGAGATATCCGTTATCTACCTGCTTGCTGTAAATTGAGTGCTGGATAAAACCGGCAGTATCAAAATACTCCTTCTCATCCCACAGGTTATATGCGTCAAGCAGGGCTCTGACTATCCTCAGATCATCTATTGCAGCATTGCAATTAATCTCAACGCTTCCTGCCTTCCATTTCACAAGCTTGCTTTCGTGAAGCATCCTTGCCTTTAAAAAGCCAAATTCCTTATCAAACAAGGCTTTGTCCCGTTTTAAGACACTATATTCCATAAGCAGGCCGATAGATTCGGACAGGGTATCTCCGCCGTCTCCTGATGTAAATATTGTATTTGTGTGTATTTCGCCGTTTTCCTTGAGAAAAGCTCTATAGACGAAAGACAGCAGAGCCTTCTCATACTGCAAACATCTATCGGCATACTCGTCCTCCATGTGACTGAATGCTATTTTATCTTGTGTAATAGGAGTTTTATTGAATAACGCATAAACTAGTGCGAAGAAAACTATATATCCCGCCAAAGCTGATATGGCCAAAAAAGGAATAACCCTTCTCATCTCCGCCCACCCCCAGGGACAAAAAACCTATTAAATTTTGCACTAAAAATGTATGTCAATTCACATACATTTATTCAAAAATTACTTGAGAGATTTTTTATTTGAGCCTTCCAGACACAACCCTGTCAATTTTTGACAAATCCTTGACAATGGTTATGTCAGTAAATTCCAACGACATAAGCTCAGCTACGTCCCCAGCCTGATTGTAACCAACTTCAACAGCAAGTATTCCTCTTGGATTCAGAAACCTTCCGGCGTCTTTAATAATTGACCTGTAGAATTCCAAGCCGTCTTCACCTCCATCCAGGGCATTTAAAGGCTCATACTCTCTTACCTCAATCTGAAGACCTGAGATATGGCTGCTGGGAATATAAGGAGGATTGGATACTATAACATCAAAAAGCTTCCCCTTTTCAAGCCTTTCAAAAAGATTGCTTTCCAGAAATGTCACGCGGCTGTGCACACCCATGCGTTCAGCATTAATGCGTCCTACCTCCAAAGCCTTCTTTGAAATATCAATAGCGGCGACTCTGGATAGTGGCAGGTAATAGGCAAGACTAACCCCTATACAGCCTGAGCCTGTGCCAATATCAAGAATATGTATATGCGTTTTATGCAATCCCTTTATTTGCTCAAGCACAGTCTCAACAAGTATTTCTGTATCTTGTCTTGGAATAAGTACGTCAGGATTCACAAAAAAGTCCAGAGACATAAATTCCTGATGGCCAGTGATGTACTGAAGCGGAAAGCCTTTTGCCCTTAGGAAAACGGTTTCAATATACTCTTTTGCCTTGACCTCGTCAATGTTTAAATCAGCATTGGTATAAATAAAAATTTTATCGCACTTTATTAAATGCGAAAGTATAACCCCAGCTTCACGCGCCGGGGTTTTCACATTATTTCCCTCTTTGAAGATAGAGGTTGCTTTTTTAAGCAGTTCACCAACAGTCATAAAAATTATACTTCCTGCCCTTTTACCATTTATCGGCTTCCTTGTCTTCAACAAGAACATTTTTAAAAGCTTGAATTGCTACCTCGATCTGATCGTCGTCGGGTTCTCTTGTTGTAAAATACTGAAAACCTATGCCAGGAGCATTCAACACTTTGATGACGGGATGCTCGCTATGCCTTCCCGCAAACTTGAGAACCTCATAGGACAGCCCTGCAACCAGCGGCACAAGCAGCAATCTAATGAGGGTGTTGATCAGTATATTGTGCCAGCCTGTAAATGCAAACACAACAATGCTTATCATAATTACAATAAAGAGGAAGGATGTTCCGCAGCGGGGGTGCTTTGTGGTATGCTTCCTCACGTTTTCAACCGTAAGCTCTTCCTCGCTTTCATAGCAGTGTATTGTCTTGTGCTCCGCTCCGTGATACTGCCATACCCTTTTGATATCCTTCAGCATGGAGGTCAGCGCCAGATAAAGGAAAAATATCAAAAGCTTTATTACACCCTCAAACAGGTTATAATAAACAACCCCGCTGAAGGTTTTTTTGTCAAAAGGCAGGAGAGCCGCCAAAAAGTTCGGAACAAGTATAAAAAGTCCCACGCTGAAGGCGATTGACAAAATCACGGAAAAATATATAATTGCGTCCAGCAGCCTGTCGCCAAAAATCCTTTTGAGGAAACTGTCAAACTTGGATTCTTTCTTATCTTCCTCCAGGTCAACAAACTCTGCAGAGAACATCAAAGCCTTGACGCCAATAACCATCATTCTGAAGAACTCAACAACCCCTCTTACTACGGGCACCTTCTTGAATTTATTATTTTTAGACGGATCTATATCCTTCTTATCAATCACAATCTCACCATCAGGCTTTCTTACAGCTATTGCAATGCTCTCGGGACCTCTCATCATAACGCCCTCGATAAGAGCCTGACCTCCTATGCTGGTTTTTTTCATGCTAACCTCCTAAGAAATTTATCGGACGCAAAAAATTTAAAGCTGAAGGTGTTTTCCTTCAGCTTAAGTTTATCATGTTTGGTTGTACATTTCAAACCATATCGGTATTAGCCTTCAATACCAAATTTCTTTTTAAACTTCTCTACACGTCCGCCCACGTCAACAAGCTTCTGTTTGCCTGTGAAGAAAGGATGGCACTTTGAGCATATTTCCACGTGCAGGGAAGTCTTTGTTGAGCCTGTCTTAAAGGTCTCGCCACATGCACACTTAACTACTGCTTCATTGTATTTGGGATGAATTCCTTCTTTCATTACTTCACCTTCTTTCAATAACTTATATATGTTAAAACCTATTAATCAAATTTACATTTTTAGAGACAAAAAGTATTTTAACACAAAACATTTCCTTATGCAAGCATTATTTTCAAGGTAAAATGGGTTGCATGCTACAGCCTGTCTTTCTCAAGGAAAGACACATTTATGCTTTCAACAAATTCTTTATTGTTCTTTGTCTGCATAAACCTGTTCAAAATCATTTCCGTCACTTCCGCAGTTCCCATGTTGCTCATAGCCTTCCTTATAGCCCACACACTCTCAAGTTCCTTCTGTGTAAGCAGAAGCTCTTCCCTTCTAGTGCCGGATTTATTAATATCCAAAGCAGGGAATATACGTCTTTCGGAAAGCTTCCTGTCAAGGTGAAGCTCCATATTGCCTGTTCCCTTGAATTCTTCGAAAATTACATCATCCATACGGCTTCCCGTTTCTATCAGAGCAGTCGCCATTATGGTCAGACTTCCTCCAAATTCAATATTTCTTGCCGCCCCGAAGAACCTCTTTGGCTTATGCAAGGCTCCTGGATCCAAACCGCCTGAAAGCGTTCTTCCTGTTGGAGGAATGGTAAGGTTGTAAGCACGGGCAAGCCTTGTTATGCTGTCAAGAAGAATCACAACGTCCTTCTTATGCTCAACAAGCCTTTGAGCTCTCTCCAGCACCATTTCAGCTACCTTTATGTGATGCTCGGGCACCTCGTCAAAAGTTGAGTAGATAACCTCGCCCTTGATAGAACGCTGCATATCGGTTACTTCCTCCGGTCTTTCATCAATAAGAAGTACAATCAGCTCAATTTCAGGGTAATTGGTTGTAATGCTGTTGGCTATTTTTTTCAAAAGAATGGTCTTACCGGCTTTCGGAGGAGAAACTATCATTCCCCTCTGACCTTTTCCGATAGGAGCAATCAGATCAATCAATCTGGTTGACAATTCTCTTGAGTTTGTCTCAAGTGTTATCCTTTGGTCAGGATAAATAGGTGTAAGATATTCAAAAGGTATCCTCTTTGAAGCCACCTCCGGCGGATCTCCATTTACTGTCTGCACATACAGAAGCGCCTGAAACTTCTCTCCTTCCTTAGGTATCCTTCCCTTACCCCTTATTTTGTCGCCGGTCTTAAGCCCGAGCCTTCTTATTTGTGATGGGGACACGTATATGTCCTTGGGGCCTGAAAGGTAGTTGTCGCTTCTTAGGAAGCCATACCCGTCGGGAAGCACTTCAAGAACTCCCTCCACAGGGTCATCGCTCTCAATCTTTTCGAAGTTTTGATTTGCAGGTACCAAGGCAGGAGGCGGCTCGTTTTCCCGTCTTTGCTCTGCAGCCCTTGGAATTTCTTGTTCTCTCTTTTGAGGTTCTTCTTTTGATTCTGCTTTTTCTGAGTTGGCTTCAGCATCTTCAGGTTTTGATGTTTTCGTCCTGTCTGCTTCATTTTTTACAGCCTCATGTTTAATCGCTCTCCTGGCTGTAGCATCCAGCCTTCTGTGTCTTTCCGCTTTTTGAGGAATGGCAGGCTTTTCGGATTCATCCTGCTTTTCAACATTTTCTTCTTTTTTATCCTCAACCTTTTCAGCGGTTGAAGCCTCTGATTCCTCTGCCTTTTGAATCTGAGAAGCCTTGCTGGGCCTTCCCCTTTTAGACTTCCTAAGGATGACCGGCTCCTTTTGCTGCTCATGTTTTTCTCCAGCAATGGCTTCAGACTGGTTTTCCACCTCAGGTACAACGCTTATAGCCTGCTCTTTTGTTTCTTCCTCGTTTTTTAAGGATTCCTTGCCTTCTTCAACGATTTTTTCTATGAGTTCTTCTTTTTTTAATCTGGAGATGTTCTTAAGCCCCATCATTTTTGCAATATAACGCAAGTCCTCAAGCGTTTTGCCCTGTAGGTTAATTCCCTCCATACTGCACCACCTTATATGAAAATAAAAAATAATTAATAGCTATGTTTTGGGAATCCATTCAACGGAATTTATCAAAACCTTCATTTAGTTAAAGAAAGTTTGAAGATGGATGAGGATTGATGAATACTACCCTAGAAAATTATAGCATCAGAATATGCCATTGTCAACCTTGAATATTTACACGTTTTACACGTTATATAGTATTCTGGAGTCCTCTCAGGAATATCTGCTTAGTTCTCAATATTTTTTTCAAGTCCTCGTTTGAGGCAGCTTGTATTATACTGCTCCCAGGGCATCTGCTGCATTTGAGCTTGATTTTATCGGAAAACAAAATTAATTCAATATCCTCACTACCACATTCACAGATAAGGTTCCCTTGTTCGGCTATATCATGTATACGGTTCAAGGAGTCAAACATAACCCTTGTATTTTTAAAATAGTTGTCATAACCCAGGGTGTCAATCATCTCGTCCAGTTCTTTTTCAAGGGCGTCTATCTTTCTCCTTACCAAGATATCATTGCCAATAAAGCACAGATGTATACCTGTGTTTGGACAAAAAATTGTAATTACACCCTTTGTCAGGATTTCTTTACAGTCCAGTATAAACCTGTGCTCACCGCCACATGCCAAGCAAGGCATGACAGCCTTCAGCCTGCCACCCCCCGCTTCGCCAAGGGAAAATCCGGAATTCTTGCATCTGCAGGTAACAAATTGCTGTTTTTTATTGAAAAGCTTGAACAATGAAAAGCCAAAATAATCAAAAGTGCCGCAGGAGCTGCATTTATAAGCGATTGTCATTGTGGTGTCAATAATCATTATACCCACCTCATAAGATAAATTCGCCAGATATGCAAAAATTCCTGCTTTGTAAATCATTTATGTCTATTTTTATTTAAGCATACCGCTCCGTATTTGCTATTCCTCTACTCTTCTTCCTCAGTGCCTGCGCCAAGCTTCTCTGACTGATCCGTGGTGATAAGCGCATCAATCAATTCATCCAGATCCCCTTCCAGTATTTCTTCGATTTTATAGAGTGTCAAGCCTATCCGGTGATCTGTTATTCTCCCTTGAGGATAATTATAAGTTCTAATCCTCTCGCTTCTGTCCCCTGTGCCCACCTGGCTCTTTCTTGTTTGGGCTACCTCCGAATTCTGCTGTTCCTGGGCTATTTCATAAAGCTTTGATCTTAATATTTTCATCGCCTTGTCTTTATTTTTGTGCTGAGATCTTTCATCCTGGCAGTTTACTACTATTCCAGAAGGCAAGTGAGTTATCCTTATAGCAGATTCTGTCTTGTTAATATGCTGACCGCCTGCACCTGAAGCCCTATAGGTGTCTATTTGCAAATCAGCAGGATTTATATCCACATCAACCTCCTCCACCTCAGGCAATACCGCAACTGTAACCGTTGAGGTGTGAATCCTTCCGCTGGCTTCGGTCGAAGGCACCCTCTGAACCCTGTGGACTCCGCTTTCGAATTTCAGCTTGCTGTAAGCTCCCTTTCCGTCAATTGAAAATACCACTTCCTTGAATCCGCCTATTTCCGTTGGGTTGGAATCAAGTATCTCAACCTTCCACCGTTTCCTCTCCGCATATCGAGTATACATCCTGAAAAGCACCCCGACAAACAGCGCAGCCTCCTCCCCGCCTGCTCCCCCCCGTATTTCCATAATAACATTCTTATCGTCATTAGGATCTTTCGGAACGAGAAGTATCTTTAGCTCCTTCTTGATCTGCTCAAGCTTTTCCCGCGCTTCGTCAAATTCCATCTGGACCATTTCGCGGAAATCCTTATCAAGCTTGTCTTCAAGAAGTTCCCTTGCTTCATTGATATCCTGGTTGACCTTTTTAAATTCCCTGTATTTTGCCACAATCTCCCCCAGCTCGGAAAACTCTTTCATGAGTTTTTTATACTCCTCCTGATTGGAAATTACAGCAGGGTCGCTCAATTTATGATTAATTTCCTCATACCTGTCTTCTGCCACCTGCAGCTTGTCAAACATTTCGCACCTCTTGCATCTGAAAATATGGCTACGGTACAATAATATACCACAATTCTCTCCAATAATCCACAGGTATATATCCTAAAACAAAAATTACAAACGCATGAAAAGGCGGCAAACAAAATGTATGCCGCTCTTTAAAAAATTCAAACTATTTCACTATTTCAATATATCCATTGTTGGTTTCTGCATTGATTGACACCTTTTCCGCATACCCTTCGTATCCGCTGCTTTCAGCATCTACAAAATTCGAGCCGGCACCCTGTGTGGAAGTGTTGCTGTAGCTCATTTCAGGAATCAGGAGATTTATCCCTCCATTGGTTGTTCTGGCCCTGACCTTGTAGCCCCTGCTGTCCATGTCATTCATGTTTACTCTTATTCCGCTGTTTGTGGTCTTAAGCTCCATTGCGATTTCAGGCCCTGCGCCGAAGCTCTGAACATTTTCCACGGAAATTCTTCCGTTTGTAGTTATAGCCTTTATGCTTTGGGCTTTAACATGCTTAACATCAATAATTGAATTATTTGTGTTGATTTCGATATCCCTGCCGATTACATAGCTTATCTGTATCCTTGCATTCTTGGTATTTACCGATATTTTGTCGCTGTTTACACCCATAAGCTCAATATGGCTGTTCTTTGTAACAGCATTAAACACTTCTGACATTGAGTCTTCAACGTATATTCTTCCATTTGTGGTTTCCAGCCTGATATTCTTAAGCTTTATTGCTGGAAGAAGCACTTCGTGAGAAACACTTATGTTGCTTATGGCCTTATTAATGCTAAGAGCGGCCGTGTTTTCACCCTCTCTGAATTCAAGGATTTCATCCGCATTATCCAAGGGGCTTCTGACCCTTGACCTGACAATGATTTTTTTATCCAAATGCTTCTTAACAACAATGCTTCCGTTCAACCCTTCAACAAATAGCTCCATACCTTCGGCTGCTTCGGCTTCAAAGCTCCTGTCGATAACCTTGTAGCTTCCGAACATATTAAAAGCATTGGTATCGACGAAGCTGGCAACAAAATCAACCATTTTGTCAACTATCCCAAAGGTCGTAGCAGCAACATTTTTCCCAACCTTTTCAGCCTTTGCCACAAAGTCGTCCACCATTCGGTCAAAATCCTTATGGCTGTAGCTGTTCTTAAATTCCTTTCGCCAGTCGCCGATTTTTTCTCTCAGCTTAAATATTTCTTCGTGGTAGTCATAAGCTTTTTGCTGCTTGGCTGTGTTTTCGGCACCGTTCTGCCTGGTTCCGCTTTCAAGAGCCTCCAGAAGCTTAATGGCCTCATCCCCGTTTATTTTCCCTTCCTCCAGCATTTTAAGAATCATCTTTTTTTCTTCGCTCAATGACATAATAATCCCTCCTCTTATTGTAATCTATTCCTTTAATAAGCCCAGCGCTTCCTCAACACTTATTTCTCCGTTGTTGAGCCTTTCAAGCACATCCATTCGTTTTCCAGAAGCCGTTTGAGTTGTATCCTCCTTGTAACCGAGAGCTGCGGCCACGTCCTCAAGCTTGTTCTTAACCGTCGGGTAGGATACCCCCAGTTCTTTTTCAACTTCCTTAATATTTCCCCTGCACTTAATGAAAACCTCTATAAAGCTCTTTTGCTCCGGTGTAAGTCTGCAGAACCTGCAAAGCTGAAAGCGTCCTTCTATTTTAGTATCGCAGGAACAGCAGCTCAGCCTTGTTACTTCCATATTTCCTCCACATACTGGGCATTTGCCCAATACTTCCGCCGCCATAAAATCACCTCTTCATTTTAATTTAATTATATGATTTGTTAAAATATTAAATGATATAATTAATTTTATTAATTCTATTCACACTTATAATATGCCTTTCAATGTCCAAAGTCAATATTGTAAATTAATAATTTTAATATTTAATTTAATTTTCTTAATAATGTACTTAATATATTTAATAATGTCTGAAATTAGTTATAACAAAAAAAAATGCTTTGGTACAATTTGTCCCAAAGCATCTATATCCCCCAAATAAACTCGTATCAAAAACAAAATAAAGTCGTGTCACGAATCGCCCTGCAACCCGCACAAAATCAATGTTTGTTATTATCTGTTATTTTCCCTTCATTTTACATCTACCCCTTTTTCCATGCTCCTCAAATCATTTTGGCAAAAAATTTTGAGCAAAAAACAAAATAAAGTTATGTCATGCCAGGAGTTTTATGGTGCAAGGGAATAGGGGGGAGGGGGAGCTGTTTTCTTCTCTCTTTTTCTTTCTCTCAAGTCATCAAAGCCTTTATTTTCAAACCTTCTATCCTTTTTACTTAATCCTTTTTCCTAATCACGGTAACAAAAAATCATAGCCCGAAGGAGTCTTTTCTTTCCCTCTGACCATGATTCTATGATACAACTTTATTTTTTTGACACAAGTTTATTTTCAGTGACACGAGTTTATTGGGGGAGGACATATATACAGGTTAAAGGAATAAGGGATATGAACCTTATATAGTATATAAGGTTATTACGCTTCTCCGTTAAGAATCTTCCATATCCTTTTATAATCTCCACCGTTAACTGCTTTTTGAGTTACGACAGCTGAATTCCATTCACTTTCTGGTAATTCATTTAGCCACTTTTGTGCCTGCGAAGGAGAAACCTTATATATGTTATTTGATGCTGCTTTTAATTTATTCCCCAAGCTTGCTGCAATACTTCTCGGTACATTATTAATTCTCATAAGGATAGCTTCATCCGTATTAACACCATAGTATATCATTGCTGGCAAATTTTTCAGTCTCAACTGTTCTTCTGGTGGTAATTTATCAAAGTCAGCTCCAATTGAAGGGACTTTCTGCAAAGACGCTAATCCCCAAGTAGCAGTATTGAGTAATTTACTGAAAATAGCTCTACAACAATCCGTTAAGGCTTTTTCCGAATTTCCACCAAAATATTTCGTAGCAATTGATTCTATGTCATGTCCAGACACCCAATCAACCGTTATATTTGCAAGGGTATCACCAGTTACAACACGGCCACCTGGTCCTATATCCTCTAAATTGTTGCGGATTTCTGGAATGCTTAACATTATTCCCATTAAGTCTTTCAAAGAGCTGTTAGCCGAGAACAGCTTTGAGCCGTTCCATACTGCATTATTAATCCCAAGTGAATTAGCCTTGCCTATCGTAGCTTTTATAGTTTCAAACGAAAAACCTGTTGAATCGGATAGCTTTGCAAGACCTTTATTCTCATTTAGTTTTTGACCATACTTCTTAACAGCTTCCAGTACAACAACCTGTTTCTCACGGCTACAGTGTGAATAGCCATATGTCCGCCGTAGGAACAACTCCGCTTTGGTATTAAATTCACCCATTTCAGAGCATTGGTTAAACATATGAGTTATATACTGCAGAAACTGTGACCATTCAGGCTTATAAGACAAGCCCGATAGATCAAGCTCTCTCCCAAATTGAACGGCACTTTCTATCATTTCCACAAGATTTGATACAAGCTCCTCCGTATTTTCCTTAACATATTGTTTTAAAGCGGACAGCTCTTTACCCTTTATATTCTCCTTTGCCCCTACAACAACACCTACAATGCCCAAAGAAGATTGTTCTGTTCTCCCAGACCTGCCAACAAGATTCCAAAAATCCCTCGTTGACATCTTCTCTGTATATCCTTTATTCCGCTGATTATACGAAGTCATTAAAACGGCAGAAACAGGAAAGTTAATCCCTTGTGCAATAGTTGTTGTAGCAACAAGGCATCTTAATTTTTCCTTTTCCATCAACCATTCCATTAAATACCTAATATCATCAGGCAATCCTGAATGGTGAACTCCAATACCTCTATCAAGTAAACGAATTAGTTTAAAATCACTTCCAAGTTCTGAAGCGATATAGTTTTTCACTAAATCAACATCTTCATCTGTTGGATTATCTACGGTTTCATCGAATAATTTATCTGCAACCGTCCAGCAATCGGTCGGTGATTGGCAAACTAATAATATACCTCTTCTATCAGAAAATATTTTAGCAGTAGCAACGCATATAAGGCCTTTTGTTAGACTACTTCTTGTTATGTCTAAAGGAGCTTCTTTTGAAATTGCAATCTTCTTTTCTAACTGAATTCTTTCATTACTGGTCAAAAGCGTCTCAAAGACTGCATTCCAGCTCCTTCCACTTCCTTCAGGGTATATTGCACCAATTACCCTGTCATTTGGTTTCCAGGTTAGCGAAATACTTATCGATTTTGGACTATCCTGATCCAACCAACGGGCAATATCATTCCTATTCGGAACAAAAGGAGTAAGAAGCAGGAAGTTCGCTTTATCACAGTCATTCTTTATATTAGCCATCAATAGTTCTAATGCTAACCCTCTTGTTTTATCCGATATGTTATGAGCTTCGTCAATAACAGCAAGAACAAGTTTTCTTTGTATTTTCTCCTCGATTCCATCCCTTATTAAGAGATTAAGCTTTTCAGGCGTAGTTACAAGCAAATCAAACTTGTTTGTTTTATCCAATATAATAGTTTCCTCAAAAGAGTCTATTTCAATTGCACCACTCATTTTTTCCACTTTTATTCCGATCGGTGTAAAATCCTTACGAAGTCTTGCAGTAACCTGGTTTACTAAAGCACGAGTTGGTGCAACATATGCCACCCAGCCTCCGTCCTCTGCAAATTGATTCAATGCCTGAAGTATTCTAAATTCTGCAATTAAAGTCTTTCCGCTCGATGTCGGCATATCTACGACAACAGCCTTATGAGCAGGATTTAGCAATCCTTGTTCTAACACAGCAGCCCTTTGAGGATATAAAAGCTCAAAAACTGGCTTTGGTGATCGTGTAATTGCATTTACAAATTTTGTTACTCTTGAATTTATTCTTTCAGTAACACACCAAACAGAGTTTGAAAGCATTTGAGTGAGCGTATTTTTAAGCAACTGCATTAATAAACTCATTTCAATGTTTGAGCATTTTTCTGAAGCTTCAACAGCCTTATCAAAATGGAAATTCACTTGGTCTCGTGTTCCGCTCAAGCTCCCACTCCCATTAAGCATATATGTTGTCACGATATCAATTGCTTTGGCATAATGGTACAATCCTATTAGTTCATAAGCTCCGCCAAGCTTATTATCTTGATCAAGGTTATCTATATAACTTTTTTCAAATGCTTTTTGTTCCTTTCTTAATTCAGTTATTATAGAGCAAGCACTTGATAAATCATCCCAGGAATTTTTCCTGACCAGATGAACAAAAGCGGAGTACGTCTGCTTAAACATTCTTATATCCCATGTGTCAGCATGAGCAATATTGACAACAATATCGTCCTTGTTCTCTTTAATATATCTCCTGCCTGACTCCCACTTCTGCCCAAGATATGAAAAAGCCACTAATCTGTAGACATATTTAATTTTCTCAATTTCTTTAGTTGGAATAGGAAGAACACGAAGCAAATGAAATAGGTGTTGATACATTTCACATACTTGAGATTTTTCAGCTTCGTTTAGTTCCTCTTTCTTTGCCATAAGATCAATTACAGCAAGTTCAATAAAGTCCGCTATACTCTTAATAAATTCATTCTCCTCATTAGAAGCAGCAACATTTAGAGTCATGGTTCTATCTAAAGAGAATGCAACCAAACGGGTATCGACAATCTCAAAAGCCTTTGCATAATCTTCATTTGAGATATTGTCTAATATCCAATGCGAAGGCTTATTAACTGTCATGGGCTGCACCTCCATTCATAATAGTTTTCCACGCATCTTTTTCCATAGGGACACCTGTATACAACGCAAATAGCCACACTCCCATTAGGGGTGAAGCAGTTTCCTCAAGTGCCTTTGCTCTGTTTTTCAAATCAAGTTCATTAGGGGTTGTGTCTCGGACTAAAACACCAACCAATTGTACTTTTTCTCTCTTCGATTTAGTATATGCACACAAAGCCTTTCCTAAATCTGT
This sequence comes from Clostridia bacterium, assembly GCA_026417615.1. Lineage (GTDB taxonomy): Bacteria > Bacillota > Clostridia > Acetivibrionales > JAFADI01 > SKW22. Next base: position 922 of record JAOACY010000080.1, on the reverse strand, counting down.
TTTAAATGCCTCTGACAATACTTTTGTTTTGCTGGTTATCCATTTAATCAAATTATTTCTTTTGTCTTCTCTGATTTGTAAATCTGTCAATTGCTCAATCATGCCTGTTCTGCCATACAATACGGTTGGCGGGGAAGTAGGACTATTAGAAGTCTTTACCTCACCAAACAAAAATAATGTCTCATCGTTAATATCGCAAAAGCCAACAATATCTGCTCCTGTATTATGTGCATTCGGGTTCTTTAAATCTCGGCAGGAATCATAATAAAACCGTGCCTTTCCACTATCTTCAAGAACTGCTTCCGCAACGGCTTCTCCTATTCGCCAACTGCTATAGTTAGCCGCATTCTCAAAAATTCCTGCAAAATTATCTGCTGAAAAACCAGTAACCTCAACAGCTGTATCTACTAACTCTTGCGTCCAATCTTCGTCGGCAAGTTTAGGTTTCACTTTACAAACTATATAATCTTTAAAACTTTCACCCATAAAGGAATAGCCATAGTAAGCCACTTGGTTTATATCTGTGCAGCAGTATTCTTGACGTAAAATGCTTAACATAGCTATCCCCCCTTTAATAGTCATTTATAGACATTTATAATCAATTAAATCATACCACAAAATGACAAATGCTTCAATCAAATTCAAGCAGTGCAAATATCCATTGGTTAATCCGCAACTCTCTTTATTAGCTTATAAAGTCCATGCCCGATCCTTAAGTAATCATTATAAACCACGCCATGATGTTCAGGAGCATTTTTACAACAACGTGACGTAAGATGTGTTCTATTCTGAAACTTTACCCTCAAAAAGGCACAAACTAACCCCTGAGCCCATCTACGGGTTTTTTTAAACTAAAATTCAGTTCTATAACAAATTATGATGCTTTCTGCACCAGTTTTACCTCATAGCCTAATGACTCTAA
>JAOACY010000095.1 GCA_026417615.1 Clostridia bacterium | reverse complement strand
GAATGTGGCGTTCTTTGATTTGGAAATAGTAAGCTTCATAAAATAACCTCCTATCCCATATATTATAGCATATAGCGAGAGTTGGCGCAATGGTAATTTTAAAAAAAGTTTCAAAAAAAGCCGTGATTATACGGCTTTGAGTTACTAGTAAATTATGGAAGTGTCAAACACCCGGTTATTGCGACGGGCTGATTGTAGGCAGCGCCATTGTCAAGCTTGTGGGAAGCAGCAGCTGCCCCGCTGAGGCAGTAAAAAATGTGGGAGAGTTTGTAAATTCCTTAAGACAGGCAATGGACAGGGAGTGATAAATTATGATAGAATATTTGTAATATTTTTTTGGAGGTATGGAAATGACGGAAGATTATTCTTCGGTTCTCTTGGAGATCAGAGAAATGCTCAAAATGATTTCAGATAAACAGGATAAGCTTTTGGAAGAGGTATGCCAGATTAAGGCTGATCAGAAAAAGCTCCTTGAAGAAGTCAAGATAAGCAATTTGGTGCTGAATAATTTTACTTTAAGAACTGAAATTATAAATTAGAGAGATTTAATATGAGCAATAAATTAAAGGTGCTGGTCATCGATGATGATGTGAATATATGTGAACTGGTAAGGCTGTATATGGAAAAGGAAGGCTACGAGGTCATGGCTGTCCATAATGGTCTTAAAGCCATATCCGTCTTTAAGGATTTCGCGCCAAATATAATAATACTGGATATTATGCTTCCGGGTGTCGATGGTTTGCAGGTTTGCAGGGAGGTTAGGAAAGTAAGCAATATACCCATAATCATGCTTACCGCAAAGGGAGAAACCTTCGACAAGGTGCTCGGACTTGAAATGGGTGCCGACGACTACGTGGTAAAGCCTTTTGATCCAAAGGAGCTGATTGCAAGGGTTAAGGCTGTATTAAGAAGATATGAGCATAAGGAAATGGATGTTCAGGAGGTAGTATATCCGAATCTGGTGATAAACAGAACCGATTATACTCTGAAGGTGGGGGGGAAGGCCATTGAAGTTCCGCCAAAAGAGCTTGAACTGTTATTCTTCCTGGCATCAAATCCGAACAAGGTTTTTACCAGGGAGCAGCTGCTGGAGCAAGTTTGGGGCTTTGACTTCTATGGTGACTCACGTACGGTTGATGTACATATCAAAAGATTAAGGGAAAAGATAGATATTGACAATCAGGTGTGGCAGTTGAAAACGGTGTGGGGAGTAGGCTATAAGTTTGAGGTGAAATGATGTTCAAGTCAATTTTCAGCAAGCTCATAGCAGTATTCATATCCCTGCTGCTTATAGGCTTTTCTTTAACCGGAGTAATGCTGTATTATTTTCTGTCAAATTTTGTTACAAAGGAAAAGGTTGCTGTCCTGGAACGGAGCGGTGAGAATATAAGCCGCTATCTGTCCACTTATGTGGAGAATCAGGACAATGCTCTGGTCACCAGGCTTTTTGAATACATTCTTGAGTCATACAGCGCAAATACCAACTCATTCATTTGGGTTGTCGACAGCAAAGGGTATATTGTTGTGTACAGGCCGTCAACTCCCGAAACAAGAACCCTGATGGAAACACTGAGGAATCAAGAGGGCAATCTTAAGCTGAATGATGTAAGGCAGTACAACGATGTTATGCTTGGAGGCAGGACATATCAAAAAATAGGCGATTTTTTCGGTTTTTTCAAAGACACCCGGGTGGCCTGGCTTACAATACAAAAACCCTTCAAATACAACGATAAGGTAATAGGGGCAATATACCTGCACACGCCTATTCCAGAGGTTAACAGATTAAGGACGTCTGTTTTCAGATTTTTCATGCTGTCAGTCGGTGTTTCCGTACTGATTTCCATTCTTCTGGTTTACTTGTTTTCAAAAAGGCTTACAAAACCTTTAAAGGAAATTAATAATGCTGCAAGGGTAATTGCGGGAGGAGAATTCCAAAAGAGGCTTAACATAAACTCACAGGATGAGATAGGTGAGCTTGTAGCCAGCTTCAACCATATGGTTGCAGCCCTGCAGAATCTTGAGGACATGCGAAGAGGCTTTATTGCCAATGTATCCCACGAGCTGCGAACACCAATGACTTCAATAAGAGGTTTTATTGAGGGAATACTTGACGGAACTATTCCTTCGGAAAGGCACAGCTATTACCTGGGAATCGTCAGAGATGAAACAAACAGGCTCAGCAGGCTTGTCAACGACCTCCTTGACCTTGCCAGGATGGAAGCCGGAGAAATGAATTTTCAATTTAAAAGCTTTAATATTAATGAGCTTATAAGGCGATGCATTATAAAGCTGGAAAGCATAATCACCGGCAAAGGCCTTCAGGTTGAGGCTGATTTTGAAAGGCAGGAGCTTAAGGTGCTTGCCGATTCGGACGCTATTGAAAGAGTAATTATAAATATTCTTCATAATGCCATAAAGTTTACGCCGGAAAAGGGCATAATAAAAATTAAGACTTCTTCCGGAAAAGACAGAGTATTTGTATCGGTTGAGGATAACGGCATAGGAATTGAGAGCGAGGAAATAGACCTGATATGGGAGAGATTTCACAAATCGGATAAATCAAGAAGCAGAGATAAGACTGGAACCGGGCTTGGACTTGCCATAGTGAAAAATATAATTAACGAACACAAGCAAAGCATATGGGTAGAAAGCGAGATTGGAAAAGGAACCAAGTTTACATTCACCTTGCAAAAAAATATGGAAAACGAACAATAGTTTTAACAGTTCGTTCATATTTATTTCAAAATTGTCATTTACAATAGAATCATAAGACAGATGACAACAATAAAAACATGATTTTACTGTAAAATCAATTTTTGCGGTACAATCAATTCTATATCTTAGAAAGGAGAATGAGTTATGAACGATTATGGTTTTAATAACGAAAATGGCAACAATCAAAGCAGCAGCCATGGATCCGGATGGGATTCATTAAAATCGGCTTCCTTCTATACGGAAAGCTATAAAAAGCCCAATAAAAAATCCACAGTGTCTTTGATGCAGCTTGTGATTGTAGCATTGGTAAGCTCAATTCTTGGAGGAGGCGTTGTTGCGGCGTTTTTCCAGTTTGCCGCACCTGCCTTGCAGCCTTCGGTTAAAGGGTACTTAAGCAGCCTTATATCAGGCGAGACTGTGAATAAGGAGACAGGCACCAATACAAGCTCTCCGGATATGTATAGAAAAGTCGAAATAGTCAAGTCCGATTCACCTGTGACTGCAATAGCAGAAAAAGTCAGTCCTTCAATTGTGGGTATAAGGACTACATTTAAGACTCAAAGCTTCTTCTTTGATGAGCAGGACGGCAAATCAGAAGGCTCCGGAATAATTATTAGAACCAATGGCTATATCATGACCAACTACCATGTTGTTGAAGCGGCGCTTAACAGGAGTGGAAAGCCTGTAAACGGATCAAAGATTGAGGTTTTTCTTCCGAACCACAAGGATAAGCCTTATGTTGCACAGTATGTCGGCGGAGACCAGAGGACGGACCTGGCAGTTATAAAAATAGATGCTGAAGGCTTGCCTGCGGTGGAATTCGGAAACTCTGACGAATTAAAGGTCGGAGAGCTTGCAGTTGCCATAGGTAATCCTGCGGGGCTTGAATACATGGGTTCTGTAACGGTGGGTGTAATAAGTGGCCTCAACAGAACCATTCCCATAGCTGACGATAAGGAAATGAAGCTTATCCAGACAGACGCAGCAATAAATCCAGGTAACAGCGGCGGAGCTCTCTTGAATTCAAAAGGGCAGGTTATAGGTGTAAATACTGCAAAGATGGGAGGCTCGGGCTTTGAAGGATTAGGCTTTGCCATACCCATCAACAAGGCGAAGGAGATTACCGACAACCTTATTGAGTATAAATATGTAAGAGGAAGACCCTTCCTTGGCATATCTGCAGATCCCAGATTCAACGAAGCTGTGGCTCAGCGGTACAATGTGCCTGTGGGTGTGCTGGTTGCAGACGTATCTCCCTTAAGTGGCGCATACAAGGCTGAAATCAAAGCCGGGGATATCATAACAAAGTTTGACGGAAAGCTTGTCAAGAATTTGAATGAACTCAATGAAGCTAAAAACAAGCGTAAACCCGGTGATACTGTTGAGGTTGAAATATACCGCGACGGTACGACTCTTAAGCTTCAGGTGCAGTTGACCGAGGACAAAGGATAATGCTTTAAGCTATATAACTGGGGTTGTTGCTTTGAAAAAGGCAACAACCCCAGTTTTTTTATATATATTATTATTGATTGGTTTAAGTCTGGATCTTGTTAATTATGACTTAATTAGTGGTATTATTACAAAATGGCATATTATACTGTTGAAGTAGACATTTGATTATGTTAATTTATAACCAAATGACTTTTTGCTATGTTTGTCGCAAAAATCATTACATGGTGAGAAAAGTGATTGCTCAAAGGCATTTTAATAGCATCGGATAATAAAAAAAGTATTGGGGGAAAAAATATGCAGGCAGAAAACAGTTTAAGAATATTGTTTATTTCGGCAGAAGTTTCACCTTTTGCAAAGACGGGAGGACTTGCGGATGTGGCAGGTTCTCTGCCTCAGGCGCTTGCTGGAATGGGTAATGATGTTAGAATTGCAATGCCCAGATACAAGTCAATTGATGCGGAAATGAAATACGCAGCTGATTTTGCTGTTCAGATGGGAGACAGAAGGGAAACCTGCATTGTAAGGCAGGGTGAAATTGCCTTTAAGTTAGAAAATGACAGGAAAAGCCTCCCGGTTTATTTCATAGACAGCTACCACTATTATGACAGGGATGGGATATACTGTTATATGGATGATGCGGACAGGTTTATATTTTTATGCAAGGCTGCTCTTGAAATGCTGCCAAGGATTGATTTTTGGCCGGATGTGATACATTGCAACGATTGGCACACAGGACCAGTCTGCCTTCTTTTGAAAGAGGGCTACAAGGATCAACCGTTCTACAGCAAAATATCAACTGTTTTTACGATTCACAACCTTGAATACCAGGGGCACTATTCCAAGGATGTTATAAGGCTTCTAAACCTTGGAGATGAGATTTTCGTTCCGGAAAAAGTAGAGTTTTACGGTATGTTTAACTTCATAAAGGCTGGACTTGTATATGCGGATATAATAAATGCGGTTAGCGAAACCTATGCCGAAGAAATCAAAACCCAAAAGTTTGGAGAAAAGCTTGAAGGCCTTTTGAATATAAGAAGCAGGGATCTTTACGGAATTGTAAACGGTATAAGCTATGAGGAGTTCAACCCGGCGCAGGATCCAAGGATATACAAAAATTACAGCAGTGAGACATTCAAGGACAAAAAGCTTAACAAATACTCGCTGCAAAAAGAATCAGGACTGCCTGAAGGCGATATGCCTCTGATAGGCATTGTACACAGGTTGACTGCACAAAAGGGCTTGGAGCTTGTTTTAGATGTTATGGATGAAATAATGAAAAAGGATGTGCAGCTTGTCCTCCTGGGAATTGGAGATCCATACTACGAATCCAGGTTTAAGGAATTTGAAAGCAAGTATCCTGAAAAGATGAAGGTGTTTATTGAATTCAATGCTGCTCTGGCCCAGAAAATTTATGCCGCAGCAGATATTTTTTTGATGCCATCAAGGTTTGAACCCTGCGGCTTGGGGCAGCTCATAAGCTTAAGGTATGGAACGATACCGGTTGTAAGGGCGACAGGCGGTCTTGCTGATACGGTGATTGATTATGATAAAGATAAAAAGAACGGCAATGGTTTTGTGTTTACGGAGTACACCTCGGAGGAATTCTTAAAAACGCTGGACAGAGCTTTGCGCCTGTACACTGATAAGTCCGACGAGTGGGAGGCACTGGTGAGGAAAGCGCTTACTCTGGATTACTCCTGGAGGAAGCCTGCAGAGAAATATATTAGGCTATACAGGCTTGCAATTTCGAAAACAAAAGACGCAAAATGACAAGGAGGGGCAAAAACCTTTGCGCACGGAACGCCCCCTCTTTAAAAAGAAGGTGAAAGAATGAATATGAATGAACGAGTTATGAATATAATAGATGCTCTTGAGAGGCTTTACCCTGATGCCAAGTGCTCTCTTGAATACAAGAGCGCGCTGGAACTCCTTGTTGCAACACAGCTTGCCGCTCAATGCACGGATGCCAGAGTAAATATTGTCACCCAAAGTCTATATAAAAAATACAAAACAGCTGAGGATTTTGCCAATGCTGATTCAAAAGAGCTTGAAGAGGATATAAAACCAACGGGATTTTACCATAACAAGGCAAAAAATATAAAAAACTGCTGCAAAATGATAATAGATGAATTTAATGGTCAAATACCAAATAGCCTTGAGGATTTGTTGAAGCTGCCCGGAGTGGGAAGAAAAACAGCCAATCTGGTGCTGGGGGATATTTTCGGAGTGCCGGGGGTAGTGGTGGACACTCATGCAAAAAGGCTTGCAAACAGAATAGGCCTTTCATCAAGCACTGATCCCGCAAAAATAGAATTGGATTTGATGAAGCTGATTCCCAAAGAAAAATGGAGCAGCTTTTGTCACAGACTTGTATATCACGGAAGAGCTGTTTGCAAAGCCAGAAAGCCTGAATGCCACAAATGTGAAATAAGAAAATGGTGTGAAAGAAGGAATTTAGAAATTAATGTCGAATAATAACGAAGTTGACAATTTACCACAACACGCTTAACCAACGAGGTGTATATATGCCTTTATCGCCAGCGGGTTCAAATCATGCAAAAAGGACCCCAAAGACAAAAGCTAAAAAGGTAATCGAACTCGAAAAGCATACGGAAGAAGCTCAAGCTGTCATGGCTTCACCAGCCAGCGAAGAAATAATTTTTGCGCTAGATATAGGAACGAGGACTGTTGTCGGGATTGCAGGGACACAGGAGAATGACAAATTCAAGGTTCTTGCGGCAGAAACCCTTGAGCATAAAAACAGGGCTATGATGGACGGTCAGATACATGATATAGCGCAAGTAGCCAAGCTGGCGGGAGAAGTCAGGGACAGGCTTGAAAAAAAGCTCGGGTTCAAGCTGACCAAGGTTGCTATTGCCGCAGCGGGAAGAGTTCTGAGGACTTGTGAAGTCAAGGTGGAGCGTGAAATAGAACAGGGATTGGAAATAGACAAGCAGATGATCAGCAGGCTTGAAATGGAAGGCATTCAGATGGCTCAAGCCAAGCTGGACCAGGAGATAATGCATAATGAAAAGACCCAGTACTATTGTGTGGGTTACAGTGTTATAAACTATTATCTCAATGGGTTCGTAATTTCCTCTCTTGCAGGCCACAGAGGAAGATTTATCGGGGCGGAAATTCTTGCCACCTTTTTGCCTCATGTTGTTGTAGACAGCCTGTATACCGTAATGTCTAGGATAGGCCTGGAGGTTGCAAGCCTTACCCTTGAACCCATAGCCGCAATAAATGTAACCATACCCAGAGATTTGAGATTGCTTAATCTGGCCCTTGTTGATATAGGAGCGGGAACATCCGATATTGCAATTACGAGGGACGGAAGTGTAGTAGCCTACGCCATGGCTCCTGTTGCGGGAGATGAGATAACGGAGTGCATTGCTCAGCACTATCTTCTGGATTTCAACACAAGCGAAAAAATCAAAGTCTCCCTGACATCCGGCACCAAAGAAATATCCTTTACTGATATTCTGGGTGTAAAGCGTTCCGTAAGCTCAAGTGAGGTTCTGGAGGTCATAAGACCTGCTGTTGTTATGCTGGCTGAGACTATTTCACAAAGGATTCTGGAGTATAATCATAAGGCTCCAAATGCTGTGTTCCTTATTGGAGGCGGAAGCCAGGTTCCAGGACTTACTGATCTTATTGCAGGGTATCTGAAGCTTGCTAAGGAAAGGGTGGTTGTAAGAGGAAGGGAAGTCATTAAGAATATTAAATTCAGCGGAAAGAAGCTGTCGGGACCTGAGGCAATTACTCCTTTAGGAATAGCGGTTACAGCACAAATGCAGCAGGGACAGGATTTTCTTGCTGTAACAATCAACGGCAAAAAGATCAGGCTGTTCAATTCAAGAAAGCTTTCTGTTTCAGATGCGCTGGTTCTTATAGGATATGACGCCGCTCATTTGATTGGAAGGTCGGGTAAAAGCATAAGGTTTGAGATAAATGGAGAGACAAGGTTAGTTAAAGGCGGTTATGGAAAGGCGGCAGAGATATATGTTAACGATAAGCCTGCCAGTCTAACAACCATTCTCAAGGTTGGAGACAATATTGAGGTTAAGCCCGCAGAAGACGGTGAGAATGCGTCTGCAAGATTATCAGAAATTATAAAAGACTACAAAACGGGAAAAGCAAAATTAAATGGAAATATAATTCAAATAGGAACCATGGTTTATATTAATGGAAAAGAGGTATATCAAGACGAAGAAATCAAGGATGGAGATGTTTTGCTTGTAAATCGGATTATTACCTTAAAAGACCTGCTTGCCGATGTCAAAGTGAATTTTGAAGATAATATTGTGCTGGTTAACGGTCAGTCTGCAGGTATGCACTATGAACTAAATGACGGGGATGAAATTGAGTATAAATTAAAGGAGCAAGAGGATGCTCAAAGCAAACTGCCTGTTGATAATGAAATTAAGGAATTTTCTGACCCAATGGATTCAGGCATTGAGCAGGATAAGCTTGTGCAAGGCATAAGCAGCCTTTTGCCCGATAAGTTCAGTGTTGTGGTTAACGGCAAGGCAATTGAGATAGAAAGGGAAAAAAACGAGTATATGTTTATAGACATATTCAATTATATCAGCTTTGACCTGTCAAAGCCCAGAGGCAATATTGTTTTAAAGCTCAACGGCAGGCAGGCGGGCTTTACGGATAGAATTAATCATGGCGACATAATAGAAATATACTGGGATAAATAAGAGAATACTTTGTATTCTGAAGGGTGGAAAGGTGTCTTTGAATAACAGTAAAAAATATGAAGAAATACATAATAAGATAAGCTGGTTTTTTGTAATTACAGGTTACATATTCATTTTAGCTCATGACATATACAATGCAGGGTATAATGTCATTCCCAATAATTTTATAAAAATTACACAATATTTGTTTATAACCTTGCTTGGCATGCTTATAAAGCAGCACATAGAAAGAAAGCAATCCATCGACGGGTTTTTATACTATGTCAAAATAATAATAGAGGTTGTTTTTTTAATAATTGCCATTGTTATTTTCGGTCTTGGCGAGCTAGGTTATTTTTATATGCTTCTGTTGATAATAACCGTTACTTTGTCAAAGGGGGCGAAGCCCGGCTGGTTTTTATACATATCATTTTTTTCTATTAAGCTTTTATTTAATATTATCAATTTTTACTTTTTAAACAATGGCTATTTCTTATTATCTGATTCAAATAATTTTTTCCATCAATTTTCATTTACGGCTTCATTTCATATAATATATGTTTTTTTAATTTTTTTGTGCTCAAAAATTTATAATGACAATATGAAAAGTGAGGAAGAAAACCAAAAGCTGGTGAAGGAGCTGAGTGAAAAATATGATTTGCTGGCCGTAGCGCAGGAGGAATCGAAATATCAATATGAAAAGCTCAAGGAAACCAATATCAAGCTGGAGGAAACCAACAACAAGCTTACGGCTAGTATTGCGGAATTCTATACTCTGCAGCAGATCAGCCAGGCCATAAGCTCCATACTTGATGTTAAAGAGCTGTTAAGGTTTATAAACGATGTGATCCTGGGAGTGTTGGGTGTTAATAATACTACCATTGTTCTTTACGATGAAAAAAGGAACAGGCTTAAGGTACATACAACCAATATAAAGGATCAGGCGGAACTCATTATTTTAAAGGATAACATAAATTGTGAAATTCTTTTAAACGCTTTGTGCAATTCAAAGCCTATTTTAGATAATTTTGTTGATCCTGACGATTACCCTTTTGTTGCAGGAAGAGAGGTAAATTCTTTAATATGCGTGCCTCTCACAACAAAAACCAGAAGGTTCGGGCTTGTCATTGTAGAACACAAATACAATAATGCCTTTGATGACAATAATGTAAGGCTTTTGGACATTATCGGCCAGCAGGTAGGCATAGCAATGGAGAACGCGGAATTGTACCAGAAGATGCAGGAGATGGCTACGATTGATGGTTTGACTGGGGTCTATAACCGGTTGTACTTTACGGAAAGATTAAAGACCGAACTGGAAAATGCAAAGAAGGGTGAATATCAACTATCCCTGGCTATATTTGACATAGATCATTTCAAAAGATTTAATGACACCTTCGGGCATCTCTTTGGGGATAAAGTGCTGCAGAGCATATCCAACACTGTAAAGGCATCACTTAGAAGTACAGATATACTGGCAAGATTCGGGGGCGAGGAGTTTATAATTCTTTTTCCATATACCAACCTGGAGGAAGCCTATGAAAAAGTTGAAATATTAAGAAAGAAAATTGCCAATACACAAGTAAAGGATGAATATATTACAGCTTCGGTAACTGTGAGCTTCGGTATATCCTCCTTCCCTGTATGCGCATTTACTGAGGCTGATCTCATCAGCAGCGCCGATGATGCGCTTTATCAGGCAAAAGCAGCAGGAAGGAATTGCGCCAAGGTGGCTAATAAACTTTAAATGAATTTGCCATATGCCAGAATATAACTGACTGTTCCTTATTCCAGCGGCTTTCCGGAACAAAATAGCTTATTCTGTACATTCTGGAATCCTTTTTGAGAAATACCTCTTGGCCCTTTATTTTTATGTCATTGCCGGTGGCAGCGACATAATCCCAGTAGAACCCGGGAATGCCGTTAATGCTTATCTCTGAGGATTTAAAGTATTTATATGAAGAGCTTGAGGTTGATTGCGAATTTTTCAAAAAATCTTTCAAGCTGTACGGCAGATTCCATATTTGAACAAATCCATGGTTTGTGCCTGATTTGTTCCTGAACTCTATATGATAGAGAATTTCACTGCCTGAGAATACCTCCTGATTGATGGAAAAAGCAGAAGGATAGCTGAAGCTGATTTTGCCCTCCAGACTTTTATAGCTTGTGAATTTTTTAGGCGACGGCTTTTTCATGTTTGAGTTTGTCTGTATTGTATTGTGAGAATATGCTTCATTGACATATATGTTGTCTACCTCAAATGAAATTGGATACGAAAATTCAAGACAGTCGTTTATTGTGATATTTAATTTCAGGTTGTTTTTTAATGCTGGGCCCGACAAGAACAGACAAGTAATCAGGAGGACAAAAACAAGCAAAATAATTGCAGCTTTAAGCTTATATTTTCTTATATATATTATAACCAAAGTCATTCCTCCATAAAATGTTCTATAGTAATATGTGTATTCAATCTTAAAAGATATATATCACCAAAAAAAAATAATTGAATATACTACTAGTATCAAGCCTGTTGTTTTGTGAGGTGGAATGAAATGAAGATAATGGTTGTAAAAATGCCTAGGTTCTTAGGAAGCTTTCTGAAAAAGGTTCTTAGGATGAAATAGCTTGTGTACTTAAAAGAAAAAATCTTTGATGGAACTGTCCTCAAAGATTTTTTTCTTTATAAAACTCTTAGTTTTCAATGATTAATTAAACTGCACGGGTTACCTTGTTTGAACGCAAACATCTTGTGCAAACATGCACTGACTTGGTTGTTCCATTTTCAACAACCTTAACCTTCCTGACGTTAGGTTTCCATGACCTGTTTGTTTTTCTGTTGGAGTGGCTTACATTCAATCCAAAGAGCATATCCTTGCTGCATACATCGCATTTTGCCATTTATAACTACACCTCCTTTAAGCTGGAGAAATAACCTTTTTAATCAAAGCAATAATTATTTTAACACACAGAATCATGACTTAGCAAGTTTTTTTTTGCCTTCTGGCGGTTATTTTTTAGTATTGCTCACCTTTGCCAGATTTTGATACAATAAAAAATGATTCTACTGCAAAAACAGCTTTTCTTGAAGCAAGATGCATAAATCACTCACCGAAGTTGCAGTAATTCCGATGCCAAAATGCCACGGATGGCATTTTGAGCATAACGTGACAGGATGTCACATTGATGCGAGCCAGGAATTGCAAGACAAGGTGTTAGTGATTTCATCGAAGTTTCCGAAAATGGGTTTTTGCAGCAGAATCAAAAATAAATTATCGAAGCATATTTAAAGGGTTAATTTTCATGAATGAAGGCATTAAGGAAATACTGAGAAAGCCAATTCAATATTTGAAAGGTGTAGGAGAAGCCAGGGCAAGGTTGTTTAATAGATTGGGAATATTTACAATTGATGATTTGATTAAATACTATCCCAGAGACTATGAAGACCGCGGCAATCTAAAAAAAATAATACAGCTTGCGGACGGGGAAAGCTGCGCTTTTCAGGGCGTAATAGCAACTGCTGTAACCGAAAGCAGGCCCAGAAAAGGTCTTTCAATTTACAAGCTGCTTATAAAGGATGAGACCGGCGCAATTATTGCCACGTGGTTCAACCAGCACTATCTTAAGAATATCTTCAAGGTAGGCGAAAGCTATGTGTTTTATGGGAAGATCAGCAGAAAGTTCAGGAGCTTCGAAGTCCAAAGCCCTGTTTTTGAAAAGGTTAATAAAGACGGCATGAAGAATACCTGCAGGATTGTGCCGGTGTATCCTTCTACGGCTGCATTGTCGCAAAATATTTTCAGAGCGGCTGTCAGCAATGCGCTTGTTCTTGTATCGGGCAAATTGGAGGATGCTCTTCCAATACATATAAGAACCAATTATAAACTATGCGAGATAAATTACTGCGTTTCGAATATACATTTCCCTGCCACTGTCGAGGATTTCAACAATTCCAGATTCCGGCTTGCGTTTGAAGAGCTTTTTATCTTGCAGCTGGGACTTTTAAGCATTAAAAATTCCCTTCAACAGGAAAAAGAAGGAATAAAATTCAAGCCGGTGGATGAAGTTCGCCAATTTATAGAGGAATTGCCCTTTAAGCTTACATCGGCGCAGAAAAAGGTCTTTGGTGAAATAGAAGCGGACATGGAAAGCAACAAGGTCATGAACAGGCTTGTGCAGGGTGACGTTGGTTCGGGAAAGACCATAGTGGCTGTGCTTGCTCTATTTAAGGCGGTGAAAAACGGCTATCAGGGCACTTTGATGGTTCCGACGGAAATTCTTGCCGAGCAGCATTTCAAATCTATTGCACCTCTTCTGGAACAATATGGTATTAAGACGGCACTTCTGACGGGCGGTCAGAGCAAAAAGCAAAAGGAGCACATCCTTCAGCAAATCAAGAACGGCTGTATTGATGCTGTAATCGGCACTCATGCGTTAATTGAAGACAATGTGCAGTTCGAGAAGCTTGGCCTTGTTATTACCGACGAGCAGCACCGCTTTGGAGTAAGGCAAAGGGCTAAGCTTTCAAAAAAAGGAGATAACCCTGATGTGATTGTAATGACAGCTACACCTATACCTAGGACTCTTGCCCTTATTTTATACGGCGACCTCGATATATCAATCATAGATGAGCTTCCTCCCGGCAGAAAGCCAGTAAAGACTTATATAGCGGAAAGCTCCATGAGGGACAGGGTTAATAATTTCATAAGAAAGAAGGTAGGGGAAGGCAGGCAGGTTTATATTATCTGCCCTCTTGTGGAGGCTTCGGAAGAGGTTGACGCAAAGTCAGCAATGGAAACAGCCAAGCGGATAGCCGCCAAAGATTTCCGGGACCTTAAGGTTGGATTGATCCATGGCAAGATGAAGCACAAGGAAAAGGAAGAGGTTATGAGGGAATTTGTGGAAGGGAGAATAGATATTCTTGTTTCCACAACTGTAATTGAAGTAGGAGTAAATGTTCCGAATTCAACGTTAATGGTTATTGAAAATGCAGAAAGATTCGGGCTTGCGCAGCTTCACCAGTTGAGAGGCAGAGTGGGAAGGGGAGAGCATCAGTCTTATTGTATATTATATAATGAGTCTCAAAGTGATATATCAAGACAGCGGATGCAGGTAATGGAAAAGACAAATGACGGATTTGTCATATCAGAGAAGGATTTGGAATTAAGGGGCCCGGGAGAATTCTTCGGCACCAGGCAGCACGGCATACCTGAGCTTAAGATAGCAAATCTCTATAAGGATATGGATATTCTTAAAACGGCCCAAAAAGCTGCACTGGAACTTCTCGAGCAAGACCCCTTGATGGAGAGGCCTGAGAACAAAAAATTAAAAGATTTGATATTTCAACATTTTAAAGATAAATTGAAGCATTTGAGTCTGAATTAAATGGTTGACAATTACAAATCATAATATAAAATTAGAAATAAAGAATTATTTTGGAGGAATAAGTATTTTAAGGGTTATATCAGGGACAGCGAGAGGACACAAGCTCAAAACTCCCGGAGGCAATGCTACGAGACCTACTTCCGATCGGGTCAAGGAATCCCTGTTCAATATAATCGCGCAATATATATATGACTCAGAGGTTCTGGATTTGTTTTCAGGAACAGGAAGCCTTGGAATTGAGGCACTGAGCAGGGGGGCAGCTTCTGCGGTATTTATTGATATAAGTTCGGAATGTGCCGGCATAATAAGGCACAACCTTGAGCATACAAAGCTTATCCAAAAAGCGGAGGTATTGATAGGGGATGTTTGTGCCACAGTTCAAAAGCTGGGGTTTAATGGCAGAAAATTTGATATAATTTTTATGGATCCCCCATATAACAGACAGTTTATACAAAAGACATTAAACTTCATAGACAGTTGTGGTATAATAAAACAAGATGGAATTATAATAGCCGAGAGGCACAGGGATGATATGCTCCCTAAATCCGTCGGAGGCTTGAAGCTTGCAAGAGAAGAAAAATATGGGGATACGGTGTTGTCGTTTTATAAGGAAAGGGGACACACCCGCTGAGTGACGGGAAATCCTCATGAGCAGGGAATGCCTTCTCTTGAACAACCACATTTTAAAGGATGGTACATAAAGTTGAAGATATGCGTATATCCGGGGAGCTTTGACCCGGTAACAAACGGGCACCTGGACATAATTGAGAGAGCGGCAAGGCTATGGGACAAGGTTATTGTAGCGGTACTTATAAACAGCAATAAAAATGCGGTTTTTTCCCTTGCTGAGCGGGTTGAGCTTTTAAAGCTTGCGCTCGCGGACAAACCCCAGGTTGAAATTGAGTGTTTTTCAGGGCTGCTTGTAGATTTCATGAAGCAGAAGGAAGCTACTGCTATTATAAAGGGGTTAAGGGCTGTTTCTGATTTTGAATATGAACTGCAAATGGCTCTCTTGAATAAGAATCTGAGTCCAGACATAGAAACTCTGTTTATGATGACAAATATAAACTATTCCTACCTGAGCTCAAGCGCTGTAAGAGAGCTTGCCAGGAATGGGGGTAAAATTGACGGGCTTGTGCCCGAGTGTATTAAAGAAACAATTCTTAAAAAACTATCGGCAGCCGCGGAGGTAAAATAATGGAAATACTCAATATTCTTGAAACTCTTGAAGACGTAGTGGAAAGAGGTCTGAGCGTGCCATTTTCCGGGAAATGCATGGTGGATAAGGAAGATATACTTGAGATTATTAAGGAAATGAGGCTTAAGCTTCCTGATGACATCAAGCAGGCAAAATGGGTTAAGGAAGAAAGGCAGCGGATACTCCTTGAAGCGCAAAAGGAAGCAAACAATATAATTAAGGATGCCGAAAGCCGTATATCCACACTTGTGGATGAACATGAAATCACAAAAAAAGCTTATGAACAAGCCAATGAGATAATATCAAATGCCCAGAAAAATGCAAGGGAGATAAGGCTTGGAACAAGGGAGTATGCAGACAGTGTCCTGAATAAAGTAGAAGAAATTCTAAAGGAAACCATAGAGGTAATACAAGCTAACAGGCAGGAACTGAAATAGGCAAAAATATTTATTTTTGCGGTATTATCCGATTAATTTCTGCGTGGAGAAATAACCATAATCAATATTGAAATAAATGTACATATAGCTAGAATAAAAGCAGTCACAATTAAACATTGAATGGATTGAATAAAAATAATTTTCCATTCCGGGCCTTGAGCCGGAACAAGCTGGCTGAAGGCCGGTTTGCTCATATGTAGCAGGCCGGTTGTTTTTATGCCTATATAAGTATATATAGCCGAAATTATGCCATGAAGGAGCTTCCCCAAAAGATATGGCTTGATACTTATACCCGAGCTGCTTACTATGCTCAACACCTGGAAATGCACAGAAAGTCCTCCCCAGCCGATAATTAAGCTCACTGCCGTGAGTTGAGCTTCAAGGGGCAATGCTTCCGTTTTGCATGCAATGCTTGCTCCTGTGGTGATCTCAAAGAAGCCGCTGACAATACCTGGGAAGACATCACTATTTGCACCGAAAGGAGAAAACACAAGTGCGGCAAGGTTTGAAGCAGCGCCAATAAAGCCTGTTTTTAAAAGCATATTTATAATTACCGAAAAGAGTATTATAAATCCTCCAATAGCAAGGATTGTCATTATTGAATTATTTATTGCATTCCTCAAAACACTTCCAAGACTTGAAAGAGAAGTCTTTCCTGCTTTTGCAAGCTCGCTTTTGAATCTTTTTAAAGCATTCCATGCTGATACATTATTCTTTGAGTTGTCTGGTTTTCTGCATAAACCGAATAGTATTCCAACGGTTATTGAAGCGAGAATGTGGGATGCAAGCAGAAAAACGCCGAGGTCAGGCCGCTGAAGCATCCCTGTTGCTACTGCTCCTGCAATAAAAAGGGGTCCGGAGTTGTTGGTGAAAGCCAGAAGCCTTTCCGCTTCAGATTTTTTAATCAGATTTTCTGCTTTGAGGGAGGCTGTAATCCTCGCTCCGACAGGATACCCGCTGGTTATGCCCATTGCAAGGGCAAAGGAACCGCAGCCGGGTACATTGAACAGAGGGCGCATTACAGGCTCCAGAAGTATACCTATTGCCCTTACGAACCCTGTAGAGCCCAGAATATCCGAAACGACAAAAAATGGAAACAGGGAGGGAAATACAATATTAAGCCAAAGGTTCAAGCCGCTTCTGGCGGACTCAACTGCTGTGTCCGAAAACAATATA
This sequence comes from Clostridia bacterium, assembly GCA_026417615.1. Taxonomy (GTDB): domain Bacteria; phylum Bacillota; class Clostridia; order Acetivibrionales; family JAFADI01; genus SKW22. Next base: position 17,434 of record JAOACY010000095.1, on the reverse strand, counting down.
AGCAGAATTATAAAAAAAATGAGAAGCAATGGAAGAGAAAGCTTCTTAAGATAAAAAACCTTTGAGAAATTCGAGGTGTAAATAAAAATAACAAGAATTGAGCAGATTATAAAAATAATCAAATCCATAAATTAATACTCCAATCAAATTTCTTCATTACCTCTTAAGAAAATAATATTTTAGAAGATAATAATTAATTACATGATAGTGTCAATAACTTTTAAAAATGGCACCTAATAAGGCTAAAAATTTGATAATTTAATAAAGAGGCGCATAGCTTATTTTGATAATTTCAAGCCTTTTGACAATTTCTTGCAAATGCTTAAAAATAGTATTTTTGTACTTGTCTGAATTTATAAGTGACAATGTTATAGACCATCATGAATCGCATGTGCAGGTTTACGGTCTATAAGCGCTGCGGCTCCGTCTTCCTACACTCCTTTATTTAGACGCACTAAGGCCGAAAAGCTCTGATGCTTCCTTAATGGTCATAATGCCTTCAAGCGACTTCTCTATGAAAGGTATATCTGTTTAGCTGTTCTTGTGACATAAGATAGTATACCTTACTTTCCATAATGACATTTTATCAAAATATTTAACAAGATGACATTATCATAAAATAAACACAACAAATTAAGTATTGACAAATTAGGTTTAATGGATTAAACTGGGTTTATAAATTTAAGCTATTAAATGGAGGAATTTCCTGTGACTAATATAAAAATATTCGATGCCGAGTATAGATTTATGAATATAATTTGGAAAAACGGATCCATAAAAAGTCAAGAACTTGTAAGGATAGCCAATGAAGAGCTTGGATGGAAGAAATCTACTACTTACACAGTTATTCGCCGATTATGTGAGCGCGGTGCAATAACGAATGATAACTCAGTAGTGTCACCTCTGGTTAATAAGGAGCAAATAATGATCGCTAAAACTGAGCAACATATTGGTAATGTTTATGATGGTTCATTAAAATTGTTTTTTGCAACCTTCCTACAAAAAGAAAAATTAACCAATGATGAAATCACTGAACTACGAAGAATAATAGATGATCAGTCTAGAGATGGGGTGTAGATATGCTGGAAAATGTTTTTGTTGCTGTTGTTAATATGACCTTTTCATCCGCAATAGTTATTGTTGCCATATTTTTATTTAGATTAGTTTTCTACAAAAAGCTAAATAGTATATATGGATATACCTTATGGCTAATAGTCCTTATAAGGTTATTGGTTCCGATTTCTTTTCCATCAATTTTCAGCATATTTAATATTATTCCTTCTACTTACCAAGATAATAGCACCAGTAAATCTGAAGTTATTACTACAATGAACTTTATTCATGGTCCAAATGGAACAAATCAAACACAATCCTTTAATAATATTCCTGAGAATACCAATAGTACAACTGAAAATTCGACTCTATTAGTTTTTTCTAATTCAGAAAGGCACGTCCTTTCTTTAACCGTAACCATTATTCAACTATTGTGGATATTTGGAGTAATTGTTTTTATTTTGATTAATTTAATGTCATATTTGAAAACAAAGAATTTAATTTCAACTGCAATATTGTATAAGGAATTGAATATTGTGGATGAATTGTGCATTAAATTGAAATTTAGAAAGATAATACCTGTGTTTGTTTCCGAAAGGGTGAATACACCATTTGTTTTTGGATTAATTAGTCCTAGGATAGTGTTGCCACTTTTCCTTGTGGAAAACAATGAAAAAAATAATATTTCATTAAGGTACATACTTGCCCATGAACTCGTGCATATAAAAAGACTTGATTATATTGTAAAACCTCTCTCAATATTAGCATTATGTATACATTGGTTCAATCCATTAGTTTGGTTAAGTTTTCTGCAATACATAAAAGATATCGAAATGGCTTGCGATGAAAAAGTCATGTCAATAAGTAAAGAAGATATCAGAATTGAATATGCATTCACTCTGATAAACTTTGCTGCATGGCAAAATACTCTTCTAAACGGAGGGTTTTCTGCCTTTGGCCAAAGTAATATTAAAAGCAGGGTAACAGGAATACTAAAATATAAGAAGAAAAGTATTGCTGCTACATTTTTGACGATTTTCATAATTCTTGCTGTTGGAGTTGTGCTTTTGTCAAATTCTATACCCAAATTTATCAATAAGGATAATGCCGGTTATGTAAAAATGCTTAAGGAAGAAGATAGAATGGTTGCACAAAGCAAAATCCAAGCTAATGATGATATAAAAATAATTGATATTGTTGACAAAGAATGTGTTGGAAAGGCACTAATAATTAAGGAACCTGGAAGAGTTGGCTTTGTAAATGGAAGCAGTATCAAACCATCAAAGAATACATTTCAATTGTCAAAAGATTTCAATGTAAAAGCAGCAGTAAACATTGGTAATGATTTACTAAAACCTCCAGACAGGGAATCAAACATAACAGCAATAATACATAATGGAAAGTTGGCTTACAATTCATCACTGGAAAATGATATTAAGAAAAAATTTGCAGCAATAACCAATGATGGTAAATTATTGGTTGGAGATTATTCAATTCGTGAGCTTGAAGTTTTAAACGTTAAAGAAGCAATAGATACAGCCATGCCATTAAATATGGATGTTGAACCGAGTAAGTCCGAATATAAAGATTCATGGGGGGTAAGTAACCGTACGGCAATTGGACAAACAAGCGAGGGTAAAATAATCCTATTGGCAATAAATTCTTTTGATAAAAGCATACCTGGTATAAAACTTTCTTCTTTGCAGAATATAATGAAAAAGCTTGATGCAGTAACTGCGGCTCACTTTGTTTGTACTGCTAAAGCAGTAATGTATTTTGATAACAAGATTATTACTTCAGAGGACGATATGAATACATCAGCAATAGCAGCGGTGATGCAATAAAGTTATTAACTGTCAGAGTATTAAACAACAAGGGCTATAATAACAATAGCCCCTGTTGTGCCAATTTGTTGCTTTTAATATTGGTTATAGCTCAACACTTAATTTAATACTGATAGGTATGCAGTAGAGACATATCCATAACCACCAAATGGGCTTTGAATTTTTGTCCAGCCATCGGTTCTGACCTGAACAACGTATACCCAATCACCATATAGAGCAGTACCAATTACTGAATAGCTTGTTCCTGGTCCGCTTCTTACATTTAAATATGGTTCAGCAGTTACAGCACAATATCCCACATATCCAGGACTTGGAGGGTTTGGAGAAACAAAACAAGGTTGAACTTCTCCGTTTGTATGGATTTTATCCGAAACACCGAAATTAATCATTTTTTCGTCAGTTTTTGCATAACTATTTGCTGTAAATGCAAATATCAAGCAAAGCATTAGGGAGAAAATAACTATTTTCCTAAAAATGTTCATAAATTACCTCCGTAAAAATTAGTTAAGCAACTGTATTGACAAGTGTAATTATATAACATTAATGTAAATTATACAATATAATAACAAAATTATCATATTATAATATTAATTTACGCTTTATTTTTCAAGAATTCAAATTACATAAAGATAAGCATGACAGTGTATTCCGCTCTATGAAAGGTATATCTGTTTAGCTGTTCTTGTGACATAAGATAGTATACCTTGCTTTCCATAATGACATTTTATCAAAATATTTAACAAGATGGACATTATCATAAAATAAACACATTGCTTTAATAATGATAGTTGTAAAAAAATGTTTTGCTGTGATATAATTAGCAGACAAAAACAGGCTGAAATTGAATATTAAGATATGTGAGGGAGTATGGCGAAAAATTTGAAATACTGGATATGGCTCAGCAGTATTCCAAAAATCGGACCTGTTAAGAGAAAAATGCTTTTGGAGCACCTGGGTAATCCTGAGAATATTTGGTATGCACGCGGAGAGGAATTAAGAAGGCTGGGCTTTTTATCAGAAGAGTGTGTTGCGCGTATTGTGGACATGAAATACCGCAAGGCGGCGGAAAAGCATTTTGAAGACATATATAAAAACGGAATTGATGTAATAACCATACAGGATGAAACTTATCCATGGTATCTGAAGAATATTTATGACCCTCCTGTTGTATTATATAAAAAGGGTAAGCTTGTTCCTGATGAAAGCATGGTAGCAGTTGTGGGTTCAAGAAAGGCTACCAGGTATGGTCTCGATATGGCCGAAAGAATTGCCTGTGAGCTCTCGGCCAGAGGTATTGCGGTTGTCAGCGGAATGGCAAGAGGGGTGGATTCCTATGCCCATAGAGGAGCTTTAAAGGCTGGAGGAAGGACAATAGCGGTATTAGGCTGCGGCCTTGATGTGGTATATCCCCCTGAAAACGAAAGACTTATGAATGATATCATAATGTCAGGCGCTGTGCTGTCTGAATATGCTCCGGGTGTCCAGCCGTTTCCCGGAAACTTCCCGGCCAGAAACAGGATTATAAGCGGTCTTTCAATGGGAGTGGCAGTTATTGAAGCAGGTGAAAAGAGCGGTTCTCTGATAACCGCTGATTTAGCGCTTGAACAGGGAAGGGATGTGTTTGCTGTCCCGGGAAATATGAACAGCCTTAACAGCAGAGGTACAAACCGTTTAATAAAGGAAGGTGCTAAAATAGTAACTTCCATAGATGACATACTTGAAGAAATAGGTTGTTATAATGAAGCACACAAAAAGAGCTGCCAGCATACTTCAAAATCTAACGCAAGGAGGTTCAACGGGCTTGATTCTGATGAGCAGGCCATCCTTGAAGCATTGGCAAATGAACCGCTTCATATTGATTTGCTTGCTTTGAAGTGCAAAATGCCAATACAGTCAATTAATTCACTGGTGATTGTACTTGAGCTGAAAGGGCTTGTTGAACAGCTTCCAGGGAAGATATACAAGCTATTGGATTAAATGCAAATTGAAGTGCCTTTGGACAAACGCTTTTCCCTTGCGCAGGATTTTATTGCAGCATATATATATAGGTTAAGATAAATTAAGTATAGATTTATTCAAAAAATGTGTTAATATATTTAAGGAACTGACATAGAAAATTTTTGGAGGAATGAGATGGCAGAATATCTTGTAATAGTTGAGTCTCCTGCAAAGGCCAAGACTATTGGAAAGTTTCTTGGCAAGGAATATAAAATTGAAGCTTCAATGGGTCATGTAAGGGATCTGCCCAAAAGTCAGATAGGTGTTGACATTGATAAGGGCTTTGAACCAAAGTATATTACCATACGAGGCAAGGGGGATTTGATAAACAAGCTGAAAAAAGAAGCCAAAAATGCCAAAAAGGTCTTTCTGGCAACCGACCCTGACCGAGAAGGAGAGGCTATTTCCTGGCATCTTGCAAATCTGTTGAATATAGATGACGAGAAAGAGTGCAGGATTACCTTTAATGAAATTACGAAGAATGCCGTAAAAAACGCAATTAAATCTCCGAGAAAAATCGATATGGATCTGGTTGATGCTCAGCAGGCGCGAAGAGTTTTGGACAGGATAGTGGGCTATAAGATCAGCCCGCTGCTTTGGAAGAAGGTCAGAAAGGGCTTGAGTGCCGGAAGGGTACAGTCTGTGGCTACAAGGCTTATTTGCGACCGTGAAGAGGAAATTGAAAAGTTTGTTCCGGAGGAATACTGGACTTTAGGTGCGAAGCTCACAAAAAAGGCATCCAAAGATGCTTTCGATGCAAAATTTTACGGGACGGCACAGGAGAAGGTTGAGCTTAAGGATGAACGGCAGGTAAACGAAATAATAAAAGCTCTGGATAACAAAAAGTTCATTGTACAAAAGGTTAAGCAGGGGGAGAAGAAAAAATCGCCTGCACCTCCTTTCATAACAAGCACCTTGCAGCAGGAAGCATCCAGAAAGCTGGGGTTCACAACAAAAAAAACCATGATGGTGGCACAGCAGCTTTATGAAGGGCTTGATATCAAAGGACATGGCGCTGTTGGTCTGGTAACGTATATCCGTACGGATTCCACCAGAATTTCTTCTGAAGCTCAGCAGGAAGCAAGAGGCTATATAAATGAAAAGTATGGGTCAAGATATGTTCCCGAGGAAGTCAGAGTGTTTAAGAACAAGTCTGTTTCCCAGGACGCCCACGAAGCTATCAGGCCGACCTATGTCAGCATGGATCCGTCTTCCATAAAGGATTCTCTTACAAATGACCAGTTCAAGCTGTACAAATTGATATGGGAGCGGTTTTTGGCAAGCCAGATGGCTTGTGCAATATATGATACCCTGGCGGTGGATATTGAGGCCGGAGGCTACATTTTCAAGGCTAACGGCTCTAAGATAAGATTCCAGGGTTTTATGGCAGTGTATATCGAGGGTAAGGACGACGAGACTGAAGAAGGTGACTCCTATATTCCAGAACTTTCAGAGGGTGAAGAGCTTGCGCTGAAGAAGCTTGACAGCAAGCAGCATTTTACGCAGCCTCCGCCAAGGTATACTGAAGCCACTCTGGTTAAGGCCCTTGAGGAAAAGGGTATTGGAAGACCGAGTACCTACGCTCCAACTATTTCAACAATACTTGCAAGAGGATATGTGGAGAAAGATAAAAAGCTCCTTGTTCCTACAGAGCTTGGTAAAATTGTTACAGATATCATGAAAAACCACTTTAAGGATATTGTGGACATCCAATTCACAGCTCAAATGGAGAAAACCCTGGACGATGTTGAAGACGGGGAAAGAAAATGGGTTGATGTGATGGGGGATTTCTACACAAGGTTTATTGATGTTTTGAAGGATGCGGAGACAAGGATTGGACATGTAGAGCTGAAGGATGAAGAGACGGATGTAAAGTGCGAAAAGTGCGGGAGAAACATGGTTATAAAGCATGGACGATATGGAAAATTTCTTGCGTGCCCAGGCTTTCCGGAATGCAGAAATGCAAGGCCGCTTCTTGAAGAGGCGGGTGTGAACTGCCCCAAATGCGGTGCAAAGGTTATGGTTAAAAAGACGAAAAAAGGCAGAAAATATTATGGATGCGAGAAGAATCCCGCCTGCAGCTATATGACATGGGACACCCCGATACGTGAAAACTGCCCCGAATGCGGAAGCTTTCTTGTTAAAAAGTTTTCAGGCAAAAAGTCTCAGGTCAAATGCGGAAACGAAGCATGCAAGTATGTGAAGGAATAGTAAATAAACAAAGAAGGAATAAAGATGGTAAAAGCAATAAATGTTATAGGAGCCGGGCTTGCAGGCTGCGAGGCTGCATGGCAGATAGCCAGAAGAGGGATAAAGGTTAATCTGTATGAAATGAAGCCGGAAAAGCGCAGTCCGGCTCATCATTCAGACACCTTTGCGGAGTTGGTGTGCAGCAACTCGCTAAGGTCGGATCAGATTGAAAATGCAGTCGGTCTTTTAAAAGAGGAAATGAGATTGCTTGATTCTCTTATAATGAAGTGCGCAGATGCAACAAGGGTGCCGGCAGGCGGTGCTTTGGCAGTTGACAGGACAAAATTTTCGCAGATGGTTACCGGCTGTATAAAGGATAATTCATATATAAACGTTATTCATAAGGAGATAAGCGAAATAAGTTTTGAGGACTTAACAATTATTGCAACCGGTCCCCTGACTTCAGAAGCCTTTTCAAGGTTTATTTCAGGCATTACCGGAGAACGGCACCTTTACTTTTTTGATGCCGCAGCTCCAATCGTGACATTTGAATCAATTGACATGTCAAAGGCTTTTAAAGCTGCACGCTATGGCAGGGGGAGCGAGGACTACATAAATTGTCCAATGGATAACCAGCAGTATGAAGCATTCTGGAATGAGCTTGTGAATGCAGAGCTTGCCCCATTGAAAGACTTTGAGAAGGAAGTGCTGTTTGAAGGCTGCATGCCTATTGAGAGCATGGCAAAAAGAGGAAAGGACACCATGAGATTCGGCCCATTGAAGCCTGTTGGACTTACAGACCCCAATACCCTAAGGGAGCCATATGCAGTTGTGCAGCTAAGACAGGACAATAAAGAAGGAACACTTTATAATATTGTGGGTTTTCAAACCCATTTGAAGTGGCCCGAACAAAAGAGAGTATTCGGTATGATACCGGGTCTTGAAAATGCAGAATTTGTCAGATACGGAGTGATGCACAGGAACACCTTCATTAATTCTCCAAAGCTCCTTGACTCCACCTATAAATTAAAGACTGGACGGAATATATACTTTGCTGGTCAGATAACAGGAGTGGAAGGATATATAGAGTCAGCCGCTTCAGGGCTTACGGCTGGAATCAATGCAGCCATGTCGATTTTGGAAAGGGAGCCTGTGGTATTTCCCGATACCACAGCCATAGGAGCATTAAGCAGCTACATATCAGATTCGTCAATAAAAAACTTTCAGCCAATGAATGTTAATTTCGGACTAATGAAAGGTATGGATATAAGAATAAGGGATAAGAGAAAAAAGAACTATGAGATAGCCCAAAGAGCTCTTTCAAATATAAAGCAAATCATTGAAGACAGAAAACTGTTAGAGGATTAAAAATTGATTTATAAAAGCACCTTGACAGAAGGACATCTAAAATGAATGATTCCTTATTGCTAAATCATTCGATTTATTTCCTTTTTAAGACGGCTGATTATTCTTTTTTCCAGCCGTGATATATATGACTGTGATATGCCAAGCATGTCGGCAACTTCCTTTTGAGTCTTCTCAACACCCGATTTCAGGCCAAACCTTAATTCCATTATTTTCTTTTCTCGGGCGGAAAGCTTTTTCATAGCCATGCAAAGCAGTTCCTTGTCTACCTCATCTTCTATGCTTCTATGAATAAGGTCGTTATCCGTGCCAAGGATATCAGAAAGCAGCAATTCATTTCCATCCCAGTCAATGTTGAGTGGTTCATCTATAGATATTTCCGTTTTTATCCTGTTATTTCTCCTGAGATACATAAGTATTTCATTTTCAATGCACCTCGAAGCATAAGTTGCCAGCTTGATATTTTTTGATGGGTTAAAGGTGTTAATTGCTTTAATCAGGCCTATCGTGCCAATAGAAATAAGATCCTCAACTCCTATGCCGGTGTTTTCAAATTTTCTGGCTATGTATACAACCAACCTGAGATTCCTTTCAATCAATATGGTCTTTACCCCGAAATCAGAGTTTTCCAGCTTGTTAAGAAGGTAATTCTCCTCATCATTTGAAAGAGGAGGTGGCAGAGCTTCGCTTCCGCCGATGTAGTGAATCGGGGAATACTTATGCAGTTTTAGCTTGCGCAGAAAATTCAGATAATTGATCTTTAGTTGCAAACAGAGCTTCTTAAAAAAGTGCATCTCTTCATCACCTTTCAACTTGATTCATGCTACTAATTCAGGGCTTAACAATGCCTTGTATTTTTCGGTTTTTGATAAGACTTTATTGTATATGCAAATTATTACATTGCTTACTCCCTTTTTGTCGCTGGTTTCCCCGATTTCAACATAATCAGGCTTGAAACCTATCAGCATGCCGTTTTCCTTTCCTATGGAGCTGAAAGGGATCAGCCTGAAGCGTGACATCCAGCGTGAATTGGAAACTATTTCTGTAACAACAGCCAGGTCGTTTTCCTTTGATTGTTCAAATATATACTGTATATCCCCGGGTAAAACTTCCTTTATGGCAGCATATTCCACTACAATGACCGGCATATCAGTTAATGGGTCATGGAGTGAATTGCCTGTATCAACCAGGGCTGAAATAGAAATCGTCTTTTGTTCAAAAGCAATTTTTAATGTCAGGAGCAGATTCTCTCTTGCGAATTTATATTGTATAAGCTCCCAGAAGATTCGTACCAGTATGCCAACCATAACTATTGAATAAATCAAAAGCGTCAGCTTGTTCTGAGAAAAATCATATAATATACCGTTTCTTACAAATCCTCCGGTTTGATTGAAATACATAAAAGCAAAAGCTGCGCCTGCAAAAATAAAGGTTGAAAAATAAAAAATCGCCAGTATCTTAAAAAAGCTCATTGGTTTTTCCGGTGAGAACACTATGGCAATCATTGCCAGTGACAGTGCTATTTTTGCCAGTGTAGTGTAATACAGCTTAACATCCTGGTTGAAAAGAAGAACCAAAACATAACAAGCTCCTGCTATAGCGCCCAAAAGCATGCGAAGGCTGGAGGTTTTTGCTTTAGAAAATCTGGCTGTAACCAAAAGGATAAGGTAATTCATAACTACGTTTTCTAAAAATAGTACATCCAGATAGACCTCCACCCAAGCCCCTCCCATGAAATCATGAAAATGCAGTGCTTAATCTGTTTTCCCTTCCCTTATCGCCTTTAATTATAAAGACTTGCACCTTGTTTTTTTGTCACATCACACTGTAGAAAAAGAAAAAAAGTGTGACAAAAAAATGCTGCAAGCCTAAGGCTTGCAGCATTTTTTGTGAATATTTATTTAAATCTGTTTCGTCTTAAGAATGTCGGAATATCTAGTTCATCAGAGCCGGTTACGTTTATCGCCGCTCTTTCTTTATCATAAGAACCTGAGGTGTGAGTCTTTTCAACTATTTTTTCAACCTTTTTCAGAATCGGCCCTTTCTCAAAGCCTGTAGCTATAACTGTTATAACAATTTCATCCTTCAAATTCTCATCAATAACCGCACCAAAAATAATGTTTGCATCAGGGTCCGCCGATTTCTGAACAAGCTCGGCAGCTGAATTAACTTCAAACAAACCCAGGTCCAGCCCTCCTGTAATATTTAGTAGCACCCCTCTTGCGCCTTCAATGGAAGTTTCGAGCAGCGGGCTCTGTATAGCCTGTCTTGCGGCCTCCTCGGCCCTGTTTTCTCCCGATGCCCTGCCTATGCCCATATGGGCCAATCCTGTATTGAACATTATTGTTTTTACATCAGCAAAATCAAGGTTAACAAGACCGGGAACGGCAATCAGATCCGATATGCCCTGTACGCCCTGCCTTAAGACATCATCGGCTATTCTGAAGGCATCAACTATGGAGGTCTTCTTTTCAGCTACTTGAAGAAGCCTGTCATTTGGTATGGTAACAAGAGTATCAACAGTGCTTTTAAGGTTTTCCACTCCTCTTTCGGCATGCTGCATACGCTTCTTGCCTTCAAACATAAAGGGCTTTGTCACTACCCCAACAGTAAGGATTCCCATTTCCTTAGCCACCTGAGCTACCACAGGAGCTGCACCAGTGCCGGTACCTCCACCCATACCGGCTGTTACGAAAACCATGTCAGCACCCTTGATTGCCTGGGCAATTTCATCCCTGCTTTCGTTGGCGGCTTTTTCACCAACTTCGGGATTTGCTCCGGCGCCAAGACCTTTTGTGAGCTTGTCTCCAATCTGGATTTTTGTATTAGCCTTTGAAAGAAACAAAGCTTGTTTGTCTGTATTGATTGCTATGAACTCAATTCCGCGAAGTCCTGCATTTATCATCCTGTTGACGGCATTGTTCCCGCCGCCTCCTACACCCACAACCTTAATCTGGGCAAAATTTTCCATATCAATATCAAACTCCAGCAATATAAATCCCCCTTTATATGTATACTTATCTTTAGTAACAAAGTTATATTAACAATAATTATAAATCAAATAATAACGGTTGTACATCGTAAATTGGAACTAAATTGTTAAAAAAATCCTTTAAGGACTGAGCTTGTTAAATCGGTGAAACAGCCTTTGCTCAATAACTTTTTCCTCGTAGCATATTTATCAAATATAATATTTCTACACCATATTATCTTTTTTATATAATTTATTCAATAGCAATCTTGGAATAATCACAAAATTTAAGAACAGCCTGTTTGAAAACATAAACACTATAACCAAAGAAATGCCGTATTTATGCGGATTATATCAATTTATGAATTCTATTTGGTGTTTGTTTGGTGTTTGAATTTATGAAACGCTATTAAACGATACAATACGAAAAAGCACAAACACCAAGGTTTTGGCAAACACCATAATAAAGGACAAACACAAACCTTATGCCTTTTTTCCCGATTTCAAATCGGAAAAATCATTTTTTCTATCATTGTTTGCGCAGTAATATATCTCAACAGGAATAAAAAAGAAAATCAAATTCGATAAAAATCATGTATGAAATTGTGTCTAAAAATATAAAAATTGAAAATTCCAATAATGATAACTCGCATTTTTAAGGAGTTGGAGGTGTATTTGTCAAATCGTGTCGGAAATTAAACCCATTTATGGTATTGACACCCCCCCCCCATGTAATATGATAATATACGTTGTACATACAGAGAACCCAAGCCAATTATACCCGCAAAGTAACAATGGCTTGAGTTCACTTAGCCCCTTCACAAAGAGAGGTTAATCTCATTTTATACCTCTTTTAGGCTCATGTGAAGGGAGAATTTGAAGAAAGGAGGATAAAAATGAGGTTTAAGAAACTATTGGCTCTGACACTTGCCCTTATTGTGGGTATTATTCCTGTATCAACAATGGCAGCGGATGATTCAAGTAGTATTTCTCAAAACAAAAGAGTTGTTGTCGTTTCAAAAAAAGCCAACAAAAAGGATACTGACGCATCTCTAAATAAGTATAAGCACAAAAAGGTAAAAAGCCTTACAAATTTTAAAGGTGCGGAAGTTGTACTTGTTGATGATGCTGAATTGGCAAAATTAAAGGCTGACAACACGATTCAAGTATTTGAGGATGCTGCAATCAAAATATCAAAGCCAAAGGAAAGCAAGAAAAACAAGGTGCAACAAATTCCTTGGGGAGTAAAACGTGTTGGGGCAGAAACAGCATGGAGTAAAACAACAGGGAAAGGTATTAAAGTTGCTGACATTGATAGCGGGATTGCACCACACAAGGATCTTCGAAAGAACATCAAAGGTGAATTCAATGCTATCGAACCCGGTAAGCCTACAACCGATGATTATGGTCATGGCACCCATGTAGCTGGCAAAATTGCAGCTAAGGATAACAAGGTTGGAGTTGTCGGTGTTGCACCTGATGCTGAACTTTATGCAGTCAAAGTATTAGATGCATTTGGTTCAGGATATTTGTCAGATTTGGTAGAGGGTATCGACTGGAGCATCAATAATGGCATTCAAGTCGTTAATTTAAGCGTGGAAGTACAGAGCGATTATCCATTACTTAAGGATTCGATTAGAAGAGCACTTGATGCAGGATTGATAGTCGTGGCAGCAGCTGGTAACACAAATGGCGGTAGTGTTGCTTATCCTGCAGCTTATGATGGAGTTATTTCAGTAAGTGCAATTCATGAAACTGATAAAATAGCAGATTTTTCTGCTGTAGGGAAAGTCGATTTCTGTGCACCGGGTACAGACATTCGTTCCACATATCTTGGCGATGGATATGCAAATTTAAGCGGTACATCCATGGCTACACCACATGTTACTGGTGTTTTAGCTTTAATGTTGGCTGATAGCAGGAATGATACCGATGGGAATGGTCTTGTTTCAACTAATGAGGTCAAAAACATTATTCTTTGCTATGCTGAGGATATTGGAAAAGACGGGTATGATGAGATTTATGGAAATGGTATCATAAAAGCTTCAAATTAAATTTTAAAGGAGAGTTTTCACATGAGAAGAATAATTTGTATTTTATTAACAATCGCTTTATCAAGTTCTTTATTAGCAACGTCAAGTTTTGCTGCAGGTAAGAAAGAAAAGCAAATTGACAATAATGTAATAAATGAGACAAATATTATGAATTTGTTTGATGAACGACAGAAGTTGTTTTTTGAAAAAACAGTTGACATTTCTAAGCTTAACGAAATTGATCTTAAGCTTAGTTCTCTTGGGGTTGACTTTTTGACAAATGAAGAAGTAAGCAAACAATTTCCAGAAGCTAAAGCACAAAGAGAGAAAGCGTTGAAAGGTGATACTGTAAGTGCTGTGGCTACAAATCAACAAGTTATAGCGGCTGTGGCTACACCAACTTCAAATGTTAATACATGGGCATCTTATAGATACTCAAATCAACTTTATAACGGCAAATATTATAATGTTCAGAAATTGGTTGCCCAGCCAATCAGTAGCAACTCTGGGCTTTGGGAAAATGGTGAGAGGCAAGTTTCGTTTAGTGTTAATTGGAAAGCAGGTGTAACTAATCTTATTACTTCGCTTGCTTGGTCTGGTGCAGGCTCAATTGCTTCGGTTCCTGTTACGGTATATGATGCATTGTCATCTGTTTGGGATGGGTTAAAAACCGTATCAGATGTTGATCCATCTGATGTAACTTACAAATGGCAAACTCAAACTACAGCTGTTTTTGCATATGTTAGATTGGAGAGCCAGAGCGATAATTATCAATGGTTATCTCATATTTCTACAAAATGTATAACTTCAGTAGGATATTTGGCTGCTATAGAAAGTTGGAGACAAAATGGATCTGGAACATGGGTTCTTTATCCTTGTATAAAGTCTAGCAGTAAATATTTATATCATACTCCCAAAGACTACAACAGTACTACAAAAGCGCTTTGGGCTTATAATAATGTCATAGGTGGAACGGCTTATCATGATGCAATAAGTGACATAACGATTTCTGGACCGGAAAGTAAAACTGTTCAGACAATTTACCCGTGTTATCCACAGTTCCCACTTCATTGCGAGTAATATGGAAGGCTGTTTAATATGAAAAAAGTATATATAATACTTCCGATACTATTAGTTATAATTTTAATATGTTTTTTTATTTATCGAGAGAATAGCTTTTCTTTTGCTCTTATTAAATCAGGGTTTAAGACAAGCGATATTGATATAATAGAACATGGCTTTGATAACAATAAGGATGAGTTTAAAGTATTAAAAACTAGTACAGACAAAGAAAAAGTTGTATTAGTAAAAATGACAAAAAGCAACTTAGGTATATGGTCTGTATCAGATATTCAGAAAGATGCAAACAAAGGAGTTGTAAGTATTGCCTGGTTTGGAGATGGCGGAGTTAAAAGATATGAGCCTACAGAGAACCCGATATTTTTTACGGAAACTCATTATGTTTATTATGGAACAAACGCAAGTAAGCTAATAGAGTTTTTTCCAAATCAAATACCTGAAAATGTTACATTAAGTGTACAACAAGCCGGTAAGATTTTTTGTATTCATTTGTTGTCTCGTGGCGATCCAGAACAATTAAGTAAGATTGATATTGTAAAATTGCTGATTAAAAACAAGTGTATTGCTAATAATTAGCAGACATATGAACTTCAATCCATGCCACTAAACGCAGGTTGAACTACAATCATTTAAAAATTTCAATATTTTCTGGAATTGATTTGATGGTTACTTAAACATTCCACCTCTTGTGCGAATTTTCGCTGAATTTACAAGGGGGGATACCGAAATCCGACCAACAAAACAAGCCGCACAGCCTTTGAAGCCTTGAAACATAGTGCTTTTACGGAATGTGTGGCTTTTTTCTTTTTGCGGAAACAGTACCTATTTCACTGGGTTTCAATAAAAATTTACACTGATTATAATTCGAAAATGTGTAAAAAATGCTTGATTATATGTGCATTCTGAGTGATTAATACAGTACCGAATACGCAGAAATGTTTTTTGTAGCGAAAATCTGCAGCATAACACTGCAATTTTCTCAAATTCCATTGCAGTATGAATTTCCAGTTGATAAAATGAAAAAGTGTTTCCCATGATTCCGGCAAGAATCAAATAAACAGGAAACACTTTTAACAATTTGAGATCAATTTGAGAGTATTAAATTTTTGCGATGATGTCAATACCTACAAAGAAATAATTTTCAAATTAAGAATTGAAATCCGTTGCAGCACCTGTGGTACGCTGATGGTTTACCATGCCTGTTATGAGGTTAACTATAAATCCGATGAAATAATCACAAAAATAACAATCCTTCGCTACAAATGCCAAAAGTGCAATGTGACACATGCTCTAAAGCCTGAATTTCTTGCATCCCGGCATCAATATGACACCTTTCAAAGACAAAACTACGTCCTTCAATATAATGACATTTCAAAAGACCTAATAAGCCTCAGACAACTGTGCTGCAAGTTGTTTCCCTCCCTGCTGGTTTCTCACACAGTCATGTACTACTGGGTACGGGTTATCACAGAAAAGAAAGCGGTCATAGAACCATTGATAATAAAAGAAATACAGGAATATCTTCCATCCTGCGACATAAGCTCCGAGCTTCTTCCGGAGGCTGAAACTATTCCTCCGGAGACCAGAAGCAAGGAATACTCGAAAGATATGACAAAAATTATCAGCTGGAGCCGGATATATATAAGGATTACAGCTGCATTCAGAGATAATAAAATATCCGGTCTTGAAATCAGTCCATTTATTTACATAAACAGGATAATGGATATTCTAACTGCCCATGAATTTTTGTGATTTCTCGAATTGAAATGCCGGCTGATTTTCCCATAGTTTTAAACCAAAACCTTCTGTGGTGCAGATAAAATTGAGATATCAAATCAAAATGCACCATAAGGAGGATGAAAAAAACATGACTGAAGAAGAAAAAATGGAAATCGGGTTGTTCCGGTATGGGTTGATACACCCGCTGCTGCGAAAACGTCAATGACACCTGGCAGAGCGATATTAAATACTCAATATATCTGAAAGACCCCAAGAACCCCAAAGAGTATATAAGGACATATCCGATTTGCTTCCTGGACGACCGTAGCCGGAAGGTATGCGGAAAGATATATTTTGAGGAAAACGCCCAGAATGTTGAGGATTGCTTCAGAAAGGCTCTCGTAAAAATGGGAGTGCCTCGTGCTTTTTATACAGATAATGCACAGGTTTACAGGACAAAAAGGTTGCAGGCGATATGTGCAGAGCTTGGCTGTATTATGAAATATTGCCGACCATATACGCCAACCTCGAAAGGCAAGGTGGAAAAATTCAACTCTTTTGTCGATAGATCCTTTGAACCTGAAGCAAGAAGGCTTGGAATTGAGACGCTGGATGAACTGAATGAATACTTTGAATACTGGCTGTCCGAGAATTACAATAACAAAAAGCACAGCAGTATAGGTGCTACCCCTGAAGAAATCCATTCGGCTGATAAGACCCGTGTGAAATACATATCTCCTGAAAAATTAAGGGATGTATTTATACAGCGCGTGGAGCGAAGAGCAAATAAAACCGCTACAGTGTCGATTGACGGCAATTTGTACAAGCTTGAAGGTGTCCTGGCAAACAAGACGGTGCAGCTGCGCTTTGATAAAAAAGACTTTACCAATATTGAAGTATATTACAACGGTCAGCAGTATAAAAATGCAGAACCTTTAATAATCAAGAACAATGTCTGGGACGGCGAGGTTACTGTTAACTCTTCCGCCGCATCATCGGAGGAAGCCACGCTGAAAACCAGTTATCTCAAGCTTCTCAAGGACAAGTACGATAACAGGCTTAAGGACAAGGCAAACCGCCTGAACTTTACCAGGCTGTACAGTAAGGAGGACGCCCAAAATGTATGAGGAATATTTTGGATTCACAAAGACACCCTTTATGAGGGATATTGAAGTGAAAAA
>JAOACY010000036.1 GCA_026417615.1 Clostridia bacterium | reverse complement strand
TTAAAGTATTTCTTAAATACTTTATTGAGATGACCCGGAGTGCAGCTGGCAAGATCATACATTGCCGTAATGCCTTCAATAAATTTTTCCTTCTTGTGCATTTCTATCATAAGGTTTTCTAGCCATACAGGGATAGAACTGTCGGCGCCTGGGCTTGATTCTGAGAAGTATTGTGTAAAAATTTCTATAAGAAGTCCTTTTAATATAACCCTTGCATGAGTCTTATCATTCATGCTGGCCATTTGAATCCTGCTAACAAGGTTCAGCAGCCTTTCTTTGGCCCACGAAAGAATAAAGGTAAACGGAGGCATCTTTGCTTTAATAAGCCTCCTTGAGTCAAATGCCTCACCCAGGTAAGCGAATGCTTCCTCTATCATAGGTGCGGCAAAGGGTATGTTTAAAAACTCGCAGTCGCTATTTCCATCGTAATCATAGCAATGAATGTCATCTGGCCTGACGAATACCAGCGCACCTTCAGTAAGACGCTGAATATCGTTGTTCACAATATGTAAAACACTGCCTTTTGTTATAAGAAAGAATTCATAATAATCATGACAATGTATTGGAGCAGCAAATTGTACGGAAGGTATTATATTAGGCATAGATCCCGTAATTGGATCATTGTACTGGTCAGAAGTCAGCCTTGTTACCATAGTTTTTATCACCTGCTTTTATCAATGGATAAAATAGCACAATAAATTTGATAATACAATACAAGATTAGCTCCCGTTAGGTATTGTATCATAAGTATTATAAAAGTGCAGCTATAAACTATTTATTTTTTCATATTAATATTTCACAATTGGAGGAGGTATATAATGAATAAATTAAGCCTTAACGGAAAATGGAAAATGAGGCGTCTTGACACAGAGCAATGGCTGGAAGCAACAGTCCCCGGCTCTGTATACGGCGATTTGTTGAATGCAGGACAAATGCCCGATCCTTTTTTCAGAGATAACGAAAAGGACGCCTTAAAGCTTTCCGAATACGATTATGAGTACTGCAGGATTTTCCATATAGACAGCAGTCTATACAAATATGACAAGCTTTTTTTAGTCTGCAGCGGATTGGATACTCTTGCAGAGATAAGTGTGAACGGGCAATTCCTTGCAAAAACTTTCAATATGCACAGAAAATATGAGTTTGACATCAAGCCTATGCTTATGGTTGGTGAAAATACAATAAGCATTGTATTCAGATCCCCTGTAAACTATATATCACAAAAACAAAAGGAATCCCCTTTGTGGGGTGTTGACGGAACTATAAAAGGGTATGCTCATATAAGAAAAGCCCACTACATGTTTGGGTGGGATTGGGGACCACAGCTTCCTGATATGGGTATCTGGAGAGATATTTGCATAATTGGCTACAGTTCTCAAAAATTCAACGACATCCTCATTTCCCAGTCTCACCAGAAAGAAAAGGTCAAGCTGGATATCCGCATCAAGCTGGATAAATGGGCTTTGGTACAATCCGATTTGAGGGTTGCCATCAAATACCCCAATGGCGAATTCCTTGTTAAGACTATGTCTTTTATGGAAAGTGAAAGCACTGTCAGCATGGAAATTGAAAATCCCGAACTTTGGTGGCCAAATGGTTATGGGAAACAGCCCCTTTATGAAATAAACATTGAGCTTTTGGATAATGGAAGGCAATCAGATTTTAGAAGCTATAAAATAGGATTGAGGACCCTTACGGTAACCCAAAAGGACGATCAGTGGGGAAGATCCTTTGCCTTTACCGTAAACGGTGTTGAAATATTTGCCATGGGAGCTAACTATATACCTGAGGACAATATCTTATCAAGATGCAGCGCAGAAAGAACAGAAAAGCTTATTAAAAGCTGTGTCGAAGCTAATTATAATTGTCTACG
>JAOACY010000120.1 GCA_026417615.1 Clostridia bacterium | reverse complement strand
TTCTCCAAAAGCTTCGTGCCCGCAAATAGTTTTCCAAGCATGGACTAACCCCCTTTTATAAACCTTCATCATTAATTATATAATTTATATATTTGTCTCATTTATATATTTCGACAAATCACTCTGGTTTCCTGCACTTTTTTTTTAAAATTAAGCAGTTAAAATAACCCAAACCAATTTATCAGCACTAAATCTACATAAAATTCCATAATTACACATAAATATTAACACAAATTGTCTAAAAATACAACTATATCGAAATCAAAAAAAAGACGCATTTCGCGTCTTTTCTAGTTTTTTAAAGACTCTTAACAGCTACCTTAAAGTTTGTAATGAAAAAAGGTTGCGTATTATTATAGTTATGTAATGGAACAATATATTATTAATTGATTATAAGCCTTAATGTTTTGATTTCAAAAGGACGGAAATCAAGAGCAATGCTGTTCCCGTTTATAGGTAATTGCTTGCCGTTTGTTTCTATCATGTTTGTTTCAAAAGCTTGTTTGCAATTGAATTCAAAATTCAGATTGCATTTTGTCTGCATTTTCAAAGCTTCATAACAACGAATGATTACATCTCCTGTTCCATCCTCCGCAAGCTTGACTGTTTCAATAATTATATTGTTTTTATCCGTTGAGAATAAGTTGCAGCAACCAGCTTCCCCATGTATAACTCCCGTGG
Organism: Clostridia bacterium; assembly: GCA_026417615.1. Taxonomy (GTDB): domain Bacteria; phylum Bacillota; class Clostridia; order Acetivibrionales; family JAFADI01; genus SKW22. The sequence continues at coordinate 92,143 of JAOACY010000120.1, read as the reverse complement.
GTGCATTCAGTTCGTAACCCTCCCTGATTACATTGCTTTCTGCAAAGCACCCGTTCCAAGCCAGAAAAGAGTATGTAAACTCATGCTTACCCTTGTCTGCCGTCATATCAGGAGCCAATGCTGCTTTTAACAATGTCAGGTTTATGCTGTTTTCATATACATTCACTCCGTACTTGCAATCATTCAATATTGCCACTCCATAATTTTCATCATGAAGCGCGGTCCATTTATGATTGCAAACTTCAAACCTCTGCTTGTCAAATTCCTGTGAATAGTGATTAGGTCTTTTCACGTATCCGAACTGTATTTCATGCTTTGCTTCATTTGAGTAAACATTTACCGGGAAGCATACCTTAAGAAGCTTATGATTTTCATTCCATTCAATGGCAGTTTTAAAATCTATTCTTCTGCTGTTGCTCCAAAGTATTATTTCCTGCTCCATAAATGAATTGTTAAGCTTGCGTTTTATTTTTACCTTGCCATATATCGCGCCCTCGGCAGAATGCTCAATAATAGCTTCGTCTTCAAGCTTAACTGGCATTTTAACGTACATGCTGTCTATATCCCAAGCATCAAATGCATTAGGAACATCCTTATACATTGCAAACACATTGCAAGCAGACCGGCAGATTTCCCTGTCCGCCTCTTTATCAAAAATGCTTTCAATTTCACCTAGCTTGTTAAGCTTAATACGCAAAATATTATTTTCCAAAATATTTTCTTCGGATTTGACCATTTTTTCAAAAGCAGCTTTTTCTGAAGGATAAATTGTTACAAAACCACAAGGCGGAACTAAAACCTCCGCTAAAACGCTTTCATCTTCCTTTTGTGTTTTAACAACCGTTCCATCTTTATATTCGGCACCTTCAAAACCTTCGGGAAGCTTGACCAGCTTTTTGCTTTCCCATGAAAGAGAATTGAATACGGAAATCCCTTTTGCACTTGCGATAAGATTCTTTTGGGCTTTTTCAGAAAGCTCTCTTGCCGAATCAAGCACGCTTAAAAGCTCCTTCTCTGCTTCTTCATAAACTCTGTGTATTGAAGAACCAGGAAGTATGTCATGGAATTGATTTTTTAACAAGCACTTCCATAGTTCATCAAAGGCTTTCGAATCATAATAGCAGGAATTCTTAATATAAGCTATGGATGACCAGAATTCCGCCTCTCTTAAATAGAACTCGCATCTTCTCATAAGCTTCTTGGTCCTGGCTTGAGAAGTATATGTACCTCTGTGGCACTGGAAATACAATTCGCCCACATATACTTCATCTGGCATTTCCCCGCTTGCTTCCATGTCTTTAAAAAAGTCAACCGGATTAGTCATTACTGTTTTGGGTACACCCTCAATATCCTTGCATCTTTCCAAATATTCAAGGTGATCCCTTTCAGGGCCTCCTCCTCCGTCTCCATGACCAAAAGGAAACAAGAAGGTTGATATACCATCCTTTTGATTGCGTTCCTTCCATCTTCTAATCAAAGCCTCTGCAGAAGGGACGGCATTGTAATCATAATATATGTGAGACAGTATACGTGTGCCGTCAATTCCTTCCCACCAGAAGGTGTTATAAGGGAAGGTTACGCCTCCGTTATAAGCCCAAAGCAGCTTCTGAGTTGTAAAATAATCAACCTCGCAGCCCTTCATTATCTGAGGAAGCGCTCCGGAGTACCCAAAAACATCAGGCAGCCAGCACAACCTGCTGTCGGCATTGAATTCTTCCTTAAAGAAACGTTTGCCATGAATAAATTGCCTTATAAGACTTTCTCCCCCTGCAAGGTTTGTGTCCGGTTCAACCCACATCGCACCGTCAGGAATAAATACACCCTTTTTGACTGCTTCCTTGATTTTTTCATATAATTCCTTGTACTTGTTTTTGACGACACTGTATAAATACGCCTGGCTCTGCAAAAACTTAAATCTGGGATATTCTTCCATCAAAGACAACTGAGTGGGAAATGTTCTAGTGCATTTTTTTTCTGTTTCTGCCAAAGGCCAAAGCCATGCAACATCTATATGGGAATGCCCGAAAACATACATAAGCGGTGTAGTGCTTCCATTTTTGCATTCCATAAGAGGCTTCAGCAATTCCCTGCACTTTTTAACAGATGCCAGCATAGCCTCCTGCGGTTCTTCAATGTCCAAAATCAGTGTAACTTTCTTTAACGCCTCATCAATTTTTGCAACCCTAAGGCTGTCCGGATCAATATTGTTCCGTATTTGATACAAAACCTGCAAGTCCATGTACAACTGATATACATCCTCCAGCCATATTCCATATGTTGATTTCCCAATCTCGGCTTGAAAGCCTGAAACCTCAGGCACAGTCAGTGTTCCAAAAGGTACTGGCCCTCCCCCGCAGTTTAACACTCCATGTCCGGCATAAGCCTCAACAGTTATGCTAAAAATTTCTCCGGCTTTTGCACTTTTAGAAAGGCAAATTTCCTTGTGAGCCCAATCAATAGCCCCCGCAGGCATTTTATTCACATATACGCTGCTTTCTCCGCCTACATCAAGCTTTACGACCAAACGTTTACCTTCGGCTTCTTGAGGGACGGCAAAGTTTGTTTTAAACCAGCAATATTGCCACTTTTCTCCCCATTTTTCGCCTTTATTGAAAGGCTTGTATGTTAGTTTTTCAGCGCCCTGCAATGTTAGCAAATCATATGTTAAAGCTCCTTCCCAATGCAATTCTCCCAATTCGACATATACTACATTTTTTAAAGACTCTTTGAATAATTCAATTCTATTTTTCCATTCCAAGTTTAAAGCCATATTTTTCTCCCTCCATCTTTTAACATAATGTAAATATGCAATTGCTTTGATAATCAATAAAGCAGTAATATAGTATTTTAGCTTATTTTATTTGAAAAATACAAAAACAAAGAAGACAAATTGAAATAAACCAATAAAATAGAATATATTGTATGTATTTTTAAGTAATAAAAAATATAAATAATAAATTTTTATCAAAGTATGTTTTTTCTATAGAATAAATTATATATTTAAATGTAAAAACATAAATTCAATAAAAAGACATGTTTTTAATATTTTTAGACATCATTGCGGAATTGCAAACGGAACAATCCCGGTGGAAAACCTTCTAAATTTTTGAAAAACTGATTAAAGTAATACTCGCTAGAAAAGCCAAGCTTTTCTGATATTTCTTTTACAGATATATCCGTTTCCTTTAAAAGCTCTTTAGATTTTTCAAACTTCATCTTCATTATAAGCTTCTTTGTGTTTATTCCCCATTTTTCCTCAATTATACGACATACATGACGTTGGCTTAAAAACATAAACTTAGATATTTCTGCCGCTGTCAAATTCTTATAAATATTATCCCTAATATAGTTTTCAATTTGAATAACCCTATAATCATCTTTTTTTAGCTTATGCGGTACAATGTATTTAATTGACCTATTTTCGTTCATTATTCTTGCAGATAAAAACAATATAATCTGAGCCAGGTTTTTTATATTGTTATAAAAGCCTATATTTTTATAAAATGCTTCATTTAGAGCTTTTTCAAAGAAATTAATTATTCCTTCAGTATCTTTGAAGCATTTACATTCTGTTTTTTTAAAAATATTAAATATATGTGCTCCTTCGGAAGTCAACTGTTCATTATTGACCAAAATTTCACAGTTTATGCAATATTCCAAGATTTCATTCTTTTTATATGCTCTTTGTTCATGGAAAATCCCTGGAGCAGTTAAATAAAATCCTCCTTCAGAGGCTATAAATTCACAATCGTCAAGCATCACAATACAACAGCCAGATTTTATAAAATGAAACTCAAAAGATGAATGCATATGCCTTGGAATGCTCCATTCTCCTTCAGGCCTGTGCATTATCCTGAACCATAAAACATTAATTTCAAGATTGTCGATTATAAAACTCAATTCAAGCTCTGACAGTCTGTCAGATGCCTTAAAAATATCCATGAACAACGCCTCTGTTCAGTTAATTGTGCGCTCTCGAAAACTTCAAGAGCTTGGTTTTGAATATTCCCAGCATCAATGCGTGCTTCCCGCCATTCGCTTTTTACATCTATCTGCTGTTGCATATAGTGTTTGTATAGAATACTACTGATAAAAACACAAAAACAGTGCTTGGCTAATGGCGGAATACAGTATTACAATAAATAATTGTATCTATCTACACCAGATTATCTTTTTTAGATAATTTATTTAATAGCAATCTTCTGATAATAGCGAAATTTAAGAACAGCCTGTTTCCAAAAGCAAATATTGCCGCCAGGTGTATCTGTATACCCAGCTTGTCTCCTATATAGGCCAAGCCTGCAGCCAGAAGGGCATTGCCGAAGAAACCCGAAAGAAAGACTTTTAAGTCGAATTTCCCTTGTAACGTTGCCGCTACACCGCCAAAAACAGAGTCCAGTGCCGCAAGCAGTGCCACAGCAACATAGTTGGAGTACTGATACGGTATGTTATAAGGAATAAAGGTACCAATTAATATGCCTATAATCAAACCAAGCAGTGGAATCATAATTTTAAAGTATACCCCCGTAATATTTTTTCAGTGCTGAGGAATGAATTTGGGATTCTCCCCCATCGTAAAGTTTACCAGCCCTTTATCATCCTTCTTCAGATTTTTAATAAAAATCTGTTTGAAAAACCTTATTCTGTATAGCAGACTGTCATAAGAAAGTCCTGTAATATTTCCAAGGTTAACCATTATGCGCGAATCAACATTCATGTAAGTAGCGTCAGGGCTGCTTGCATCTATGCTGTTGACCAACCCCCAAAGCTTTTGTTTATCTGCTTCATCCGCATCCTTGATTGTATTCATAAGAGTTTTCGCTGAAGCAAAAGCCTCCGGATTATCCAGTTTCAATGCTTGTCCCATTTTATAGCCTTCAAACGCCAGTCCTTTTATAACAGGCAGCGGTTCCGCCTGGGCCTTATGGTTAATGTCCAAAACATACCCGTCTGCATCAACAATAAGATTTGAACCCATGTATGGCACCAACGCAACAGCTTCTCTTTCTGTTATATCAATTTTCACTGCATTTGGAGGATTAAACCTTACAGCAGCTGTTTTAACATATGGGAAACCGTTCAATATTGCGTCCTCCGCCAATGCATGCCTGAAGCTTAATAGCCTTAATGCGTTTGTAATTCCGCCGGCATTTTTTATCAGGCTGACAAATCCATTTGTCCCGGCAGACAGGCTTGTAGCTTCCAATATTTGCTCCCGGCTGTAATGCTTGCTTTCTGTCATGGTTATATGCTTTATATCAAAAAGAGGCGAAAAAAACAATGCTGCTATTGCTGATACAGCAAGTACCACAGTCAATATAAATTTTATCCAGTTTAGAGCTCTTCTAAACTTTTTCTTTTGCGCCTTCAATGCAATTACTCCTCATACTTCTCTTCTGATCAGGGCTCCCAGCTGAGCAAGCTTTTCTTCAATATTTTCATACCCTCTGTCAATATGCTTGATTGAGCTTACAGTAGTAACGCCTTCTGCAGCCAGACCCGCCAAAACCAGTGCGGCGCCCCCGCGCAAATCCCTTGCTGCAACTTGTGCGCCCGTAAGCTTTTTCACTCCTTTTATAACTGCAATCCTTCCCTCCAGCTTTATGTTCGCACCCATTCTTAATAGTTCCTCTACATACATAAATCTGTTTTCAAACACTGTCTCTACCACAATACTTGTGCCTCTTGCTATTGCCAGCATTGTAACTATTTGAGCCTGCATATCAGTCGGAAAACCCGGATAAGGCAGGGTTCTTATAATGTCGATGGCCTTGGGACGGGCAGGACCTGAAATATGGAGCTCATTCCTCTTTACGTTTATCCTGCAGCCTGCTTCCCTCAGGCTGGAAACAGTGGCGCTTATGTGCTCTGGCACTATACCCTTTAGTGTAACATCACCTCCGGTCATAGCTGCGGCAACCATATATGTTCCAGCGGTAATCCTGTCAGAAATTATTACATGCTCAATGTTCTTAAGCTTTTTATTTGCTGCGCCCTCAATATGTACAACGCTCGTTCCGGCACCGGATATATTTACTCCGAGACCTATAAGAAAATTTTGAAGGTCAACAATTTCCGGCTCTTTTGCTGCATTGCGTATGTACGTGTCACCTTCTGCGAAAACAGCGGCAAGCATTATGTTTTCGGTGGCGCCTACGCTTGGATAATCAAGCTGAATATCGCAACCCTTTAATTTATCAGCTTCGCAGTATATAAAACCCCTCTGGGCGTCCTGAATTTTCGTTCCCATTTTCTTCAACGCTTTAAGGTGAAGGTCAATCGGCCTGGGGCCTATATCACACCCGCCAGGATGACCTATGGTTGCTTTCCCGAATCTTGAAAGAATAGGCCCAAGAAAGATTATTGAAGACCTCATTTCAATCGCATAAGCTTCAGGTACTATTGTACTGTTAACCGAGGAGGAGTCAACTATTATTGTGCTGCCCTCCTTACTAACAACACATCCGATTTCCCTCAATATTTCAATCATTATTTCAACGTCTTTTAACCCGGGACAATTCTTTATTACATTCAGGCCTCCATTCAACACAGTTGCCGCCAATATAGGGAGTACTGCATTTTTTGAGCCCTCTACCCTGATTTCCCCCTTCAGCTTCTGTCCGCCTGTAATAACCAAACTGCTCACCACATATCCCTCCGTAAACCTCGCGATACACTATCATATTATGCGAGGTCTGCGAAAGTGTTACTGACGCGGAGGACAAAGAGTCTTCGTGGTTGTTATTTACGTTTTGCTATTTCCTGTATTATACCATATATTTTATCAGCTGCGTTGGTTATTCCTATTTTTTTTGCATTTCGGGCCATCTTTCCAAGCTGTTCCTTATTTTTCAAAAGGCCGGTAATCTGCTGATACAGAATGTCCTCGTTTAAATCCTTTTCAAGTATAACCACAGCAGCCCCATGCTGCTCAAGCGCTCTTGCATTATATTCCTGATGATTAGCGGTTACATAGGGTGAGGGAATAATTATTGAGGCTACCCCCATGGCTGCCAGCTCGCTTATGGTTATAGCTCCCCCCCTGCATACCGCAAGATCGGCAGCAGCCAGAACTTCTCCCATGTTGAAAATATACGGAACCAGATTTACACCCTCTGTCCGTTTATTGGCAAGCATGCTGCAGATCTTTTCGTATTGCTCTTCTCCCGTTGCAAATATGATTCTTGCTTCATATCCTTTATAATGTTTTATAATCATATTGGCGACAGCTTCATTTATTCTTTCCGCTCCCCTGCTTCCTCCGAACACCACAACAACAGGTGTGTCCGGGCCAATGTTAAGGCTGTTCCTCGCCTTATCCCTCTCGGATTGAAGCAGTTCCGTCCTTATGGGGTTTCCTGTCAGAATGATTCTTTTGGCATTGCCGAAATACTTTGAGGATTCCTTGAAGCTTATGGCAACAGCATCAGCAAATCTTGAAAGGATCTTATTTGTTACACCCGGGAAAGCATTCTGCTCATGAATGAGGGTTGGAATTTTCATCAATGCCGCATTAAGCACAACCGGTCCGCAAACATATCCTCCCGTGCCTATAACAACATCAGGCTTAAACCTTCTTATTACCTTGCGTGCTTCCATGACACCAAAGAAAAGATCTTTCACAGCAGCTAGAGTATCAAGCGAAAACTTCCTGCGAAAGCCTCTTACGCGTATAGTCTCAAGAGTGAAGCCCTCCCTTGGAACAAGCTTGGTTTCAAGTCCCTTCCTGGTTCCTACAAATAAAAATTCCGCGTCCTTGTCTTTATGTCTGATATGCTTTGCGATGGCAATTCCGGGGTTGATATGTCCCGCGGTGCCTCCGCCCGTTATCAAATATTTCACTGAAGCCCCACCTCATATTCTCTCGTAATTGGCATATCTGGATATATTAAGCAGCATACCCACTCCGAACAGCAAAAACACCAGGGAAGTGCCCCCATAGCTGAAGAAAGGCAGCGGCATACCTGTTACAGGCATGGATGATGTAACTACGGCCACATTTATCAGCACCTGCACGGCTACCAGGGATGTCACGCCTACAGCCACAAGACTGCCGTAAACATCCGGGGCATTCATGGCTATTTTTATGCCCCTCCATATAAATATCAAAAACAGTGTCATTACCGCCAGTATGCCTATGAACCCTAATTCCTCAGCCATAATAGAAAATATGAAGTCATTGTGGGGTTCAGGTATATAAAGAAACTTCTGCAGGCTTCTGCCCAAGCCTCTGCCGAACAGTCCTCCCGACCCGATTGCATAGAGTGATTGAACCACCTGCCACCCGTCCCCCTGCAGGTCAGCCCATGGATTCAGGAAAGACAGTACCCTTGCACGTCTGTAGTCTGATGTGGAAATTGCGAGAAAAAGACCTGCGACGGCAGGAATGAACATATAAATAAAATGACTGATTTTTGCGCCCGCATTGAACAGAATTATGCATGCTACAGTAAAAATAAGAATGGTCCCGCTAAGATGAGGTTCAAGGATCAACAAGCCTGCTATCAGCCCAATCAGAATAAGGTATGGAAGCAAGCCCTTGAAGAAATACTGAAGCTGATCCCTCCTCTTTGACAGGCTGTAGGAAAAAAACATTATAACAGCAAGCTTGGTAAGCTCGGAAGGCTGAAAATTGACAAAGGAAAACCATCTCTTCGCTCCATTTACTTCCCTGCCTATGCCCGGTATAAGAACCAGCACCAGCATGGCGATGCTTGCAGCAAGCAACAGCGGAGACCATTTGCCAAGCTTCCTGTAATCAATCTGCATGGTTGCCAGCATTACTGCCAAACCGATCAAAGCGCTGACCAGCTGTCTTTTCAAAAAATAATACGTATCATGCATGTAATTGAATGCATGGGCCGAGCTGGCACTAAAAACCATAATGATACCAAGGGACAGCAGTATCAAAACAGTCATAAAAATCCAAAAATCAAAAGGCTTTTTTTTGGCGGTCAATGTTATTGGACACTCCTTTCTGAATTATGGGTATTGCTTTTGCGTTGTTGTCCTAATAATATATGAAACAGGTTTGAATTCAGAAATTATACAGCTTTAGCCTTAAGGCTATGAAGCCGATGAGGCTGCATATTATTGTAAGTGTCAGGAAAACAGTCACGACTTTTGTTTCCTTCCATCCACTAAGCTCAAAATGATGATGTATCGGTGCCATTTTGAATACCCTTTTACCCCTTAGCTTGAAAGAGCCTACTTGTATCATTACGGAAAGAGTCTCAATAACATATACGGCTCCGACTATAATAATAAACAAGGGCATCTTCATCATTACCGCGATTGCCGCCACCGCACCTCCCAGCGCCAGCGAACCGGTGTCCCCCATGAAAACCCTCGCGGGGTGTGCGTTATAGGCAAGAAATCCCAGGCAGCCGCCCGCAACCATTGATGAGAATATTTTTATATATTCCCACTCACTTCTGATGGTTGCAGCAACAGTAAAGAAAATCATTACCACAAGTGTGACGCTTGCCGCAAGGCCGTCTAAACCGTCGGTTATATTAACCGCATTTGTTGTTGCAATCAGAACAAATATTGTGAAGGGAATAAACAGCCATGCCAGGTTAAAAGTTGTGTCCAAGCCGAGGAAGGGAATAATTATTTCTGTTCCTATATTTGTATACCTGTCTATATAAAAAGAAAAGACGGTTGCAATAAAAAGAAGGCCTATAATTTTTTGATTGGCATACAGCCCGTCCTTGCGCTTCTTTACAACCTTTATGAAATCATCAATAAAGCCTATAGTGCCAAAGCCCAGGGTTACGAAAGCAAGAGGCAGAATCCTTATATCCGATGGCGCAAAGTATATGGATATAAGAAGTATGGGTATCAGGAATATCACTCCTCCCATTGTTGGAGTACCTGTTTTCTTGAAATGCGAAGCTGGTCCGTCATCCCTTACGGTCTGACCAAACTTAAGCCGCCTTAATACCGGAATGAGAATGGGTCCGCTGATTAATGAAAGTATGAATGCAATTACAAAAACAACAACCTGTATGGAAATTCTAAACGGCAAGCTCAAGGCTTTTCTCCTTTCTCTGTATTGGGACACACCAGCCGAGCCGCTGGTTATGTATATTTAGGAGGTTATTTCTCAGTCTGAATCAATTTATCGACAATCTGCTCCATTTTCATGCCTCTGGAGCCCTTAACAAGGACAGTGTCCCCCTGCTTTACGAACTTACCCAGAAACTCTGCAGCCTTACCGGTTTCCTCGAAGGAAAACACCCGGTGTTCTTCAGCTCCGGCAGTCATTGCCCCCTCTGCTATACCTCTTGCATTTTCACCTACTGTTATAATATATTTTATTCCTTGAGAAATTGCAAATTTCCCCAAATCCTTATGGGCTTTCAGTGACCAGTCACCCAATTCCAGCATATCCCCAAGCACAGCAACAGTCCTTCCGCCGGAAGCCACGTCGCTAAGCACTCCAAGTGCCGCCTCCATTGACTGGGGACTAGCGTTATATGCATCGTTAATAATCTTGAAGCCGTTATGATTAATAATATTCAGCCTCATTTTTCCGGAGGTGAACTTGGAAATTCCGTTCACCACAAGCTCCATGGGTATTTTCAGCTCGATACCCGCCGCAATGGCAGCCAGAGCATTATAAACATTATGTATTCCCGGAACAGGTACATGAACCTTATACTCTCTTTGACTAATATTAATTTCAAATTTTGTGCCGCTTTCCCCGTGAGATTCGATATTGTAGGCCTGGTAGTCATGGCCTTCATCCATGCCGTAAAAAACCGTCCTCACCTTTAAGAAGTCCTTCAGACCGTGCAAAAGCGGATCGTCGCCATTTAGAATCAACAGGCCCCCTTCTTTCAGTCCTTCAAGGATCTCCATTTTTGCCTTTAGGATATTTTGCCTGGAGCCAAGCTTTTCAATGTGAGCCATGCCAATATTTGTTATTATTGCTATATCAGGCCTTACAACGGATACAAGACGGCTGATTTCTCCAAATCCGCTCATGCCCAGTTCAAGAACTCCGGCATCATGGCTTGGATCAAGGTTGAACATTGTCAGGGGCAATCCGATTTCATTGTTGAAGTTCCCCTCGGTCTTTAGTGTATTAAACCGCTCCTGCATAACACAATAAACCATATCCTTTGTGCTTGTTTTACCGACACTTCCGGTGATGGCTACAAAGGGTATGTCAAATTTCATTCTGTAAAACCTTGCAATATCCGCCAAAGCCTTTCTGGTGTCTCCAACCTTTATGGCAGTTTTGCCCTCCGCATACTGGAGAGCTTTATGGGAAATTACCGCTGACGCCCCGGCTTCAAGGGAGCTTTGCACAAAGTCGTGCCCGTCAAAGCGTTCTCCTGCTATGGGAATGAAAAGATCCCCATGTTCAATTTTCCTTGAATCAGTTGATATCCTCAGTATTTCCGTTTCGAGGCTTCCGAATAGCAGGCTTCCTCCCGTAGCCTCAAGAATATCCTTGCAAGTCAGCTTCAGCATCCTTTGTCCTCCAATTCACGGATTATTTCCCGGACTACTTCACGTTCATCAAAGTGTACGGTTTTATCTTTAAAAATCTGATACGTTTCATGTCCCTTGCCCGCAAGAATAATTACATCCTTGGGCTGTGCGTTTTCTATGGAGTATTTTATTGCCTGCCGGCGGTCCTCAATAGTTAAATATTCCGCTTTCAGCTTCTTTATGCCCTCTTCGATATCTTTGATAATAGCCATAGGCTCCTCAGTCCTGGGATTATCCGAGGTTATTATGGTGAAATCGGCAATTCTGCCTGAAACCTCACCCATAAGGGGCCTTTTATTTCTGTCCCTGTCTCCTCCGCATCCGAACACACATACAACCCTGCCCTCACTGCTGTTTTTGAATGTTGTAAGGATATTTTCAAGACTGTCGGGCGTATGGGCATAATCAGTTATAACAGTAATTCTTTCATCAGAGTATATGACTTCAGCTCTGCCGGGCACACTGATTTTTTTCAGCCCCTCTGCAGCAGCTGCCAATGGCACTCCCATTACCCCCGCAGCACCTATTGCGGCAAGAGCATTGTAAATACTGAATTTTCCGGGAACACCAACACTTATCCTGCTGACTCCCCAGGGAGTGTTAACATCAAATTCCACACTGTCCTGCTTTAAAACAATATTATCTGCCTTTATATCGGCATCCTGCTCTATACCATAAGTATATATTTTGCAGCTTGCCTTTTTGATGACCTCCCGTCCGTATGGGTGATCCTTGTTGATTATCCCAGTCCTGCACATTTTAAAGAGCTTCAGCTTTGCGTTGAAGTACTCTTCCATTGAGCTGTGCTCCCTGGGTGATATGTGATCCTGGGATAGATTTGTAAATATGCCTGTATCAAAATCAACGCAACTCACCCTGTGCAGCTCCAGACCCTGTGAGGATACCTCCATAACTACGCTTTTTACATCTTTTTCTGCCATCTGGGCAAATACCGACTGTAAATCATAGGCTTCAGGCGTTGTTCTTTCACTGGCAAGAGCCAAATCTCCTATGCGCGTTCCAAGAGTGCCAATCAAACCGACTTTCTGATTGGCAGCCTCCAGAATTGATTTTATCATGAAGGTGGTTGTAGTCTTGCCCTTTGTACCAGTTACACCCGTTAAAGCCAGCTTCCTCGACGGATGCCCGAAGAAAATATCGGATATATAAGCTATTGCATATCTTGTGTTATTAACTTTTATAACAGTAATTCCATCCGGCGCTTCAATATCTTTCTGCACAAGCAATGCTTTTGCCCCGTTTTCAATTGCCATGGGTATATACTCATGCCCGTCTGTACTGAACCCTTCAATACAAACAAATATAAAGCCCTGTCTGACATTGCGCGAGTCATACGCTATGCCTTCAATCTCAACATCCAGGCTTCCCCGGGTTTTTACAAAACTCAATCCATTAATTAATTCTTTCAGCAGCATATTAACCCTCCATTATTTTACTCCTGATCCTGAACGAAGTGCCGGAAGTCTACGGTTATGACCTCACCCTTCGGAACATCAGTCCCGGCTTCATGGCTTTGTTCATATGCAGTTCCCATTCCGTTCACCTTAATATTCAGCCCGACATCGGCCAGAGCCTGGGCAGCCTCATAAACGGTCTTGTTGGATAGATCCGGAACCTTGACCATTACCTGTTTGTCTGGTTTATAAGTATAGAGAACCACAACGGATTTTTGAGGAATGCTTGCATTAGGCTTGGGCATCTGATCCACAACTACTCCGTTATTATTCCCATTACTTTCTATTTTAAATCCTAATCCATATTCCGCAAGAGTTTTCTTTGCTTCCTCAACAGTTTTATTTCTAACCTCGGGGACAAATACTTCCTGTGCCATCATTTTTTTATCCTCTTCGGTATATCTTCTTTCAACTCCAAGATAGTTCAATGTATCTTCAATAAGTCTCCCCGCTACAGGAGCAGCTATCATTCCTCCTGTGTGAGGATAAACATTGGGATGGTCCAGGATGACCAGAACATTGACAACCGGGTTGTCTGCCGGAGCAAAGGCTGAAAAGGAGGCAATATACCTGCCTTTAGTTTTTGTTTCAGTGGTTTCAGAAGTTCCTGTTTTCCCTGCAACCCTGTAGCCCTTGACGTATGCGTTTTTCCCAGTGCCCTTCGATACGACTCCCTCGAGAATTTCTTTAAGCTCATCTGACGTTTTTCTGGATATGACATTTCTTATTGTCTCAGGCTCAAACCTTTTTACTATATTTCCCTCTGAATCGGTAATCTCTTTTACAATCTGAGGCTTCATAAGCTTTCCGCCATTTGCGATAGCTCCATAGGCTGTTATCAGCTGGATGGGAGTTATCTGAAAGCGCTGTCCGAAGGAAGCGGTTGCCATATCAACCTCTGTAGGCTTTTTGTGGAATATGCTCTTTGCTTCTCCGGGCAAATCAATATTAGTTTTATGCATAAATCCGAAGGCCTTGAAATATTTATAGAATCTGTCTATTCCAAGGCTTTGTGCCACTCTTACAAAAACGGGGTTGCAGGAGTTGTATACCCCCTCTGTAAAGGTTTCCCTCAAATGTGCGTTTGGCTTCCAGCAGTTTATTTGCCATCCGCCTACTGTTACGGTAGCATCGGTTACAATGCTGTCGGGCCTTATAACATTTTCTTCCAGTCCGGCCGCCGCAGTAAATGCCTTGAAGGTGGAACCGGGCTCATATGTGTCAACTACCGTCTTGTTTCTCCAGACAGTTTCCTGAAGCGTCTTAATATCTTCCGCGGTGTTGCCTTTCCAGCTCTTTGGGTCAAAACCCGGGGGAGGAGCGGTGGGATTGTTCAGATCAAAATCCGGTTTTGATGCCAGCGCAAGTATTTCACCGTTTCTTGGATCCAATACAATAGCAGCTGCGCCGTTTAATATTTTATAATCATCAATAGCCTTTTCCAGTGCCTTTTCCGCAAAATACTGAATTGTTTCATCTATTGTCAGCACCACATTAAGTCCGTTTTCAGCGTTTATATGCTTCTCTTCCTTAAAAGGTATGCCACGCCCCCTTGCATCAACCTCACTGAGTATTTTCCCCGGCACGCCCTTGAGGTACTGCTCCATCATAGCCTCTATACCGTCCAAGCCCTGATTGTCTGCGCCGGTAAAGCCTATAACATGTGCCGCAAGGTTTCTGTTAGGGTAGAAGCGTTTCTGATCCTCATCAACATAGACACCTTTTATATCATTATCCTGCATCCATTTTCTTATATCGTCGCCAATTTCCTTGTCAACCTTTCTCTGCACAATCTCATACCTGCTGTTTTTGGTAACCTTTCCAAAGACCTTCTCACGATCCATGCCCAAAGCTTCGGACAGCTTATCGGCTATGACGGCAGGGTCTTTTTTGGATTTTCTTATTTCTGACGGGTTGACTGAAATAGTCCATACCGATGCGCTTATTGCAAGCTCTTTTCCATTCCTGTCAGTGATCGTTCCTCTCGCAGGAGGGATAATCCTTCCTGAAGCATGCATCTGAAAGGCCATTTTTTGGAACTCATCGCCTTTAATTATCTGAATCCATGCTACCCTTCCTACAAGAGCAACAACCAACAAAGAAAATATTATGAGAGAAGCCAATAACCTTCTTTTAACAGACAGCCCCGGTCCTGCCATAAGCTGTGAATCCCCCTACCTTAACAAAGGGACATTACCTTATCGGTGTGTCCCTTAATCTTTATACTTTATAATTATACATCATTTACACAATATATTACTAATATATAATTTTCTTATATATCTAGTACACGAATCTTGCAATCCGGCTTACTTTGTCCATCAGAACTGCAATCATATTATCGGGCACTTTTGCATCTCCGGCTCTATAGTCCTGCGCAACCTTAGTGTAATTATGCTTGGGAACCTTCACATATGCAATTTGGTATTTGTCTGGCATCTGCATTCCAAGCTTCTTTACGGCAATTTCCCTTATGCTGTTTAAATCGCATTCCTTTTCTATTTGAACTCTCAAGCTGGAATTCTCATTTCTGACTTCATTGTATTGCTTATTCATCTGGTATATCTTGTAATTAAGCTCGGTAATCACAGCATACCTGTACATCACAAAAAAGCAAACGGAAAACATCATCAATATCGCACATATAAGCTTGAACTTTGCCTTATTATTTGATCTTTGGAGCTTTTTGGCCTTAAGGACCTTATTTTCGCTATATACGTCATATTCAAGCTTTTCTGCCGCAGTGCCGTGAACATATTTTCCCGTTTGTATCATTTGTATACACCCCTAAAAGAAGTAATTATCCGGAGACCGGTTTTTCCAGTCCCCGGATGTAAGCTCAGTACCCTTTTGCTTTTCTTTCGTTTCTTTTGTCTTAATCTTTTTCTTTTGTTTCTTTCTTGGTATTTCTCTTATGTTTTTATAAATTTTATCTTTTGTATTATCTGTTCTTGTCTTTAGTTTTCTTACAGGCTCTGTCTTTAGTATTTTAAGCTCTATATTAAGCTTATTTTTTCAATTACCCTTAGTTTTGCGCTTCTTGCCCTCGGATTCTCTTCCATTTCTCCATCCGATGCTGTTATGGGCTTTCTTGTAATGATTTCAGCTTCAGGTTTTTTCCCGCACACACAAACCGGAAATTCAGAAGGACAGCTGCAGGGCCTTGCTATGCTCAGGAACTCGTTTTTAACTATCCTGTCCTCCAGCGAGTGGAAGGTTATGATGCAAAACCTTCCGCCTGGCTTTAATATTTCAAATCCGTCATGTATTGTTTTTTTCAGAATGCCCAGTTCATCGTTTACCGCTATCCTTAATGCCTGAAAAGTTCTTTTTGCGGGATGAGGGCCTTCTCTTCTTGCCGAGCTTGGTATGGCAGCCTTTATTATATCCACCAGCTGCCAGGTAGTTTCAATTCTGCCTTTTGCTCTGGCTTTCTCAATAAACTCCGCTATCCTTGCAGCCCATTTTTCCTCACCGTAATCCCTAATGATGTCTCTGAGTTCGTCCCGGGAGAATTTATTTACAATTATCCCGGCATCCAGCTCCTGTCTTCTGTCCATTCTCATGTCAAGCGGTGCGTCGTGCTGGTAACTGAATCCTCTCTCAGCCTCGTCAAGCTGGTGGGATGAAACTCCCAGATCGAGAAGTATTCCGTCCACCGCTTCGATATTGTGTTTACCGCATATGCTTTTAATAAATTTAAAGTTGCTGTTTTCCAATTCAAGTCGGGCTTGGCCTCCGGACTCTTTAACACGCTGACCTGCCACCTGAAGCGCATAAGCGTCCTGATCAATTCCCAGCAGCATTCCATTTTGCCCAAGCCTTCTGTATATCTCTTTAGAGTGCCCTGCCCCACCCATGGTCCCATCCACATAAATTCCATCAGGTTTGATTTTCAGATTTTCAATGCACTCTTGCAGCAATACCGGCTTATGCTCAAATTTCATTTCTTGCCTTTCTTCTTTTTGTTCTAATTTCATCTTTTGTATCTAAGATTTTTCATCCTTTGTGTTATAATTCTTATCATGTATTTCCCATTGCTATTTTATCTTTTGTTTTTAAATGCCTAGTTCCGCCATTTTTTCAGCTATGCTGTCAGCACTGACATTATCATCGCCGCTGTAGCTTTCCCATTTTTCCCTGTCCCAGATTTCAACCCTTGTGGATACTCCGATTATGTATACATCCTTATCCAGGGCAGCATATTCCCTCAGGTTCTGAGGTATAAGTATTCTTCCCTGCTTGTCCACTTCACATTCGGAAGCTCCTGCAAAAAAGAATCTTATAAAAGCCCTGGCATCTTTATTGGCCAGAGGAAGGGTTTTCAGCTTTGCTTCCAGGTTTGACCATTCCGACATTGAATACGCAAACAAACAGTTATCAAGGCCCTTGGTAACAATAAACTTTTCGCCAAGACCTTCCCTGAACCTGGCAGGCACTATAACTCTGCCCTTGGGATCCACTGAATGCTGGTATTCGCCATAGAACAACCATTCCACCTCACAATTTTAACATTTCAAACCACTTTGAACCACTTTCCTCCACTTCTAATGATATTTTATTGTAAAACCCTATAAATATCAAGATGTATTTTTAAATTTTTGGAAAAAAAATAGAAGATAGGAACAAAGTCCTATCTTCTGGAACAATTTGCCGATGCACACCGCTGATTTTGCGGCCATTCTTGCTTAGCACTGTATGCAATACAATTCTTGTCACATTATTGCGAGCTGTTGAATATTGTACGCTTTCGCCTCATGGAAACGCTCAGTATCATGCCAATGGCTATATAATTTGTTATCATGCTGCTTCCTCCGTAGCTTATAAAGGGAAGCGGTATTCCCGTGACAGGCAAAAGACCTATGCACATGCCGATGTTTTCAATGAAGTGGAAAGCAAGCATGCTCGTCACTCCAACAACCAGAAAGGCGCCATACTTATCCCTGGAATTTCGGGCAACATACATGCACCGAAGAAGTATGAAGAACACCAGCGCCACAATAATCGCAGCACCTATAAAGCCCAATTCTTCTCCAATGACAGTGAAAATAAAATCCGACTCCCTTACGGGCACACTGCCATTTTGAGTCTGAATACCCGAATAAAGTCCTTTTCCATAAAGCTGGCCTGACCCAATTACCATTTTAGACTGGTACACCTGGTATCCCCTGTTGGCTTTGTCAAGCTCAGGGTTTAAATATACCATTATCCTGGACTTCTGGTAATCCTTTAAGACAAAAAACCAGGCCAGGGGAAGTGACGCAAGAAATGTGGCAGCCGTAATCCAAATATATTTATAAGGTATTCCTGCAACAAAAATCATTGCGCAGAAGGCAAATATGAATACAATAGCCGTACCGGTATCAGGCTGCTTCAAAACCAGCAGAACAGGAATAACAGCATATATTATCAGCTTTAAAATGTTTTTGTTCTTTTCTCCTTCCGAAATTTTTTCAAGAAAAAGAGAGGATACCATTATGAAGCTTATCTTTGCAAGTTCAGATGGCTGAAACCCTATAGAGCCTAACCTTATCCAGCTTTTGCTTCCCCATTCCTTGTCTCCCGTGCCGATAATAAGAACGAGCACAAGAAGGGCAACGCTCACAATATACAGAACCACTCCTAAAACCTTGAAATCCTTATAATCAATTGAGCTTACTATAAGAGAAAGCACAAGGCCAATACCCAGACTCACAATCTGGATTGTCATCATCCGGCTCCCGGATGCCATTGCCTTTGTAGCGCTATCCAGAATCACTATACCCATAGCGGAAAGAACCAATACAGCTATAAAAAGAATATAGTCAATTTTTTTTGTAAAGCTTATTCCTTTTGATTTCTCAACCGAATACATTTTGGTCACCTATTTCATATAGCTTGAAATTACCCTTTACTTAGCGCGTATCCCCTATCCTTTTCGGAAGGGGGCATTCCCTCCTAATTTTTATTTCACCTTCGCTCAGAGGGTGTGTCACCTATCCTTATATACTCCACAATCAGCTTGTCCAGCCTTACACTAAGATCGTAAACCTTTTTGTATTCTTCCTCTCTCTCCAATAAGGAATTGAGTTCACTCTGCAACAGCTTAATCTCGTTTTTCAGCACGGTTCTTGCCACCTTTTCTTTTGTGAATGCCAAGCTTCAAGCTTCTTTATCCATATTGTTGTCGGTTAACGGCATGTCGCTCGAATTCTCTTCGTCAACCGTCTCTTCAGGACTAAATTCCTCCGCGTCTTCTTTTCCTTGAACAGCCTCGTCATTTGAAACCAGTGTTTTTTCATCATTTAATTCTTTAAGGATATCGCCATACACGCTCTTTCCCGCAACGGTTTCTTCAGCCAATGCTTTGATTTTCCTGCGTCTTACGAAGAATGCAATGCTGAAGGCTGCAGCAAATACCATAGCCAGCACTTGAGATATCCTGAGACTTCCCAGCATAAGGCTGTCGGTTCTCAAGCCTTCAATCCAGAATCTGCCTAAGCCATATATTATCATATAGAGGAAAAACACTTCTCCTTCCAGCTTCTTTTTCTTTCTGAACGCTATGAGAATAAAGAAGGCAGCCAGATTCCATAATGACTCGTATAAGAATGCAGGGTGAACAGGCAGCGCAGGATCCACATCCATTCCTCTCATTTTAAGTATTTCAAGCTCAGAACGGATTCGTTCGCCGGTCATTCCCCATGGAAGAGTTGTATTTGTTCCAAATGCCTCCTGGTTTACAAAATTGCCCCAGCGTCCGATAGCCTGAGCAAGCACCAGGTATGGAACGCAAAAATCAAACAGCTTCAATACTTCAATTTTCTTGTACCTGGCAAAAATATAAGCCGTCAGAACAGCTCCGATAATCGCTCCGTATATGGCTATGCCACCATTCCATATCTTATAGATTTCCGATAAATCATTCTTGTAATTATCCCATGAAAACATGACATAATACAGTCTCGCGAAAATAATTGCCACCGGCGCCGCAAAAAGAACCAGGTCAATAATATCCTCGGAATTAATGCCGTAATTCTTGCTTTGCCTCATGGCCAGCACTACTGCAAGCATGAAGCCAAAGGCAATAATTATTCCATACCAGTAAACGTTGAAATTGCCGAAATGCAAAGCTACTGGATTGATATTAAACTTAAGACCTCCCAAAGCTGGAAATTCTATCATGTGTTCTCCCCCTTATAATGGTTTAATCACAGACAATGCGATATTGTCAGGATTGAAATGGTCGTTGAAAACCTCCTTTGAATACTCAAATGTAATTTTATCATAAACGTCAAAATAGTCAAACAAGTTCGCATCCCTGAAATATACCGGTATAAACATGTGAGAAATCCTCTCGACAGAGTTCAGGTACCTTATGAATCTGCCATTTATTGCCCGTTTGATTCTTTCATAGTTCTCTTTATTTAATCCATTGGTGCCAAGCCTTTTTATCTCTTCGACAATTCTGTCCCGCACCTGATGCGGGTCTTTGGATTCTCCCCCGAGCATGGAAAAAGCATAATTCTCTTCAATTGTGAAATCAAAATCAAATGAACTGTTTATCAAGCCTTCACTATAGAGGTCGTTATAAAGCTTCGAGCTCCTTCCAACTATCATTTCAAGAAGTATTTTTACAGCAATTTCACGCATGAGGCTGTCAAAGCCCTTTGCTTTTGCGCCGCTGTCCTTAAAGCCCAGCTGAAACAGCGGAACTGCAACAGCCATTGATTGCTCGGTATAAGGCATATTGACCTTTGCAGGTTCTTCGGCAAAAATCCTATTTATTTCCGGTTTGCTTTGGATCAGCTTTATACTGCTTTCAACCTGCTCGAAAACCTTTTTGTGATCTACATCTCCGGTAACAAGTATAACCATGTTGGATGGGTGGTAGAAAGTATTATAGCACTTGTAAAGGTTCTCCCGATCAATTTTGCTGATGCTTTCAACGGTTCCGGCTATGTCAATTCGTACCGGATTTTTTTCATACAAGCCTCTAAGAAGATTGAAGAACACTCTCCATGTCGCATCATCTTCATACATCCTTATTTCCTGACCAATTATTCCCTTCTCCCTTTCGACACTTTCACTTGTTATGTAAGGATTCTGAACAAAATCAAGCAAAAGCTTGAAGTTTTCATGGAACTTTCCCGCGCTTGCAAAAAGATAAACCGTCTGGCTGAAGCTGGTATATGCATTGGGGCTTGAACCCAGCGCCGAAAACTTATCCATTACACTGCCATCTTCCTGTTCAAAAAGCTTGTGTTCAAGAAAATGAGCTATACCGTCAGGCACCTCTGTGATTTCAGAATCACCGGGCGAAACAAAAGCATTGTTAATTGAACCGTAGTGGGTTGCAAATGCAGCGTATTGCTTAGAATAGCCCTTTTTGGGTACAACATATGCCTTCAGTCCGCTGGAGTGCTCATATTCATACATAATTTCGTCAATTTTTTTGTATTCCAGGGTATTTATTTGCATAAAATCACTCCTTTGCTAAATGCAGCAAATATTTTTTACATGGAAAAAGTAATTGGGCAAAGGCCATTTCACTGAAATTTCAGGCTGTTAAAAAGTATATCGTATCCAGCTTGATTCTCTCAGCGGCTCTGACAATATCCTCCCTGGTAACTGCTTTTACCTTCTGTATCAGGCTTTCAAAGTCATCCTCCGCCTTTATCAATGTCTGACCAAGGAAAAAGTCCACTATGGACAACTGGCTGTCAGCAAGGGATTTGACTCCTGTTTCTATGGTATTTATACTTGAGTCATACTCGTAATCCGATATCCTGCCAGCCTTCATATCCTCCATTTGTTTTAAAACTATATCAATTACCTTATCCTTGTTTGAGCTTTCAATTCCACTGCTTACAACCATAAGGCCCTTAAATTTCTCAAGCCTGGAATAGGCATAGTAAGCCATGCTTTCCTTTTCTCTGATATTCTGGAAAAGCTTTGAATGCACCCCTCCTCCAAGAATCGTGTTGTAGACCAGAAGTGAGCAATAGTCCTTGTCGCCCGGGTCGGTATTTGTCCTGAAGCCAAGGCATAATTTACCCTGGTTGACGCTCATGTGCTCAACTTCATTCCTTATGCTTTCTACTTCCTTTTTGCAGATTGCAGCATCTAATTTTTTTATACTTTTGCGTTCGATTGCAGAAAGCTTTTTTATGGCAGAATTGACTTTGTCATCTTCTATGTCACCGGCTATAAAAACGAGCATAGGCAAACTCTCAAGCATATATCCATAGTGTTTGAACAAATCTTCCGGGCTTATTGCCGAAATGTCTTCAGCAGCACCGTATTCATATACTCCGAAGGGTTCATCGCCGCACATCACTTCATAGCACCTTTCGACCGCATATTGGGCTTTATCGTTCACTCTGCTTTCGATAAGCCTTCTTAAGTTTTCCTTTTCCTGTTCCACATAATCCTTTTTAAAAGCTCCGTCCTCAGCAACCGGCTCATTAATTATTTCCAAAAGCAAATCCATGCATTTTTCAAATAATGATATATTATCCCCGGCAAATTTATCGTTTATATGATCTATATAGAACTGAACAATATGATACTCTCCTTTCTTGCTAACTCCGCAATCAAAGGAGGCTCCGTAAAGCTCTTCAAGATAAAGGGCGATATCCCCAAAGGTTGGGTGACTTGCACAGCCTCGCCTTAGCAGGGCAGGCACCAGTGCGTTTTTGGCTGCATTCTCCCTGCACAGGTTGTCGCAAAAGAAAATATTTATTGAATTTGTCTTAAATTTCCGGGATTTAATCCAGAATACTTCTATGCCGTTAAAGGCTGCAATCTTTGAAAGCTGTTCGTTTACAGAAGCGCTAACCATATATCCCGTCCTTC
This sequence comes from Clostridia bacterium, assembly GCA_026417615.1. Classification (GTDB taxonomy): domain Bacteria; phylum Bacillota; class Clostridia; order Acetivibrionales; family JAFADI01; genus SKW22. The sequence goes on along the minus strand of JAOACY010000120.1, from coordinate 69,326 downwards.
CGATGAATTTTATATTACTAGTATAATAAAAACAAAGCAGACTATTCAATATTTGGAAGAAATTTATTTGCAAAAGAGATAAACCATAATAATCCGTCATATATCGCAATTTTCAGTAAAAACTAAATATAACAAGATTTTAATAGACTATTGCCGGAGGGATTATAAATGGAATATACAAAATATAGAAGGCATCCAAGAGTATATAAAAAGCAAGCAGAGGAAAACAATGAAAATACACTTACACTGACGGCTGCGGCTGCCGCAGGCATTCTTGCATTGTCATTCGCAAAGGGAATGTTCTGGGGCTATATGATTAAGAAGTGGAGAGGGTAAAAAAAGCAAATCATAGTTTTGATTCTACTGCAAAAATAGCTTTTCTTGAAGCAAGATGCATAAATCACTCACCGAAGTTGCAGTAATTCCGATGCCAAAATGCCACGGACGGCATTTTGAGCATCACGTGGCAGGATGCCACATTGATGCGGGCGAGAAATTGCAAGACAAGGTGTTAGTGATTTCATCGAAGTTTCCGAAAATGGGTTTTTGCAGCAGAATCAGTTTTAAAATAACAAAAAACCTTGTTGGGACATTCCTCAATATCTAAGAATATAAAATTAAAAGTAGAGGTATGTCCTTTCCTTTTAATTAAATATGGTATATTCTATGTATAATCGAAATGTTTAAAAATGTCGATTACTATTCATAGCAATATTAACCAGGAGGTTTTTTCTATGTTTTATTCTATTGCTGCCAATAAGATTTCACTGGTAGTGTCACTTTGCTTTTCGTTTTTCATTTTCACCTATGCTTTTTTACTAATCAGAAAGCACTCTCAAGTAAAACTTTTGGGCTATGCTTTTATTATTCCGCTCTCCTTAAATATTGCTTCATTTTTTACTGCTAATGCAGGCAATGCATATCCCTTCGCTGCCATGTCGGATTTATGTCTGATGGCAGCCTTGCTGCTGATAATATGGATTAAGCCGGGTATCAGCCAGAAAAAAACATTTCAAATACTTCTTACAGCCTTTACATTCAGCCTTATCTGGGCAATTGAAACTTATTCTGTTTTGCCTCAGTATATAAAGGCTTTTCATATAAGGAGTATTATAATAATGGTGTTGTTTCTGCTATACATAATAAAACTCCGAAACGAAAAAGACGGCAAAGTTGTCCTGTCATGGGCCGGAGCTTGCATTACAGCTTCAAGTTTAGTCCCATTATCACATCCCGTGTATTTAACAGCCTATATTTCGCCGGGATTAAGGCTGGCCGCATATTGCCTGTTTTGCTTTTATTTCAACAAGAAAATAGGCCTGAAACTTATCAATATGCTTGAGGAGGCAGAGAAAAAGGTTGCGGCAGTAGACAAAAACCTCAACCTTGAAGTCAGAAAGCGAGTACTCGAGATTGAACGTTCAAACGAAAAACTAAGCAATATTGCAAGAACCGATGCTCTTACAAAAGCTTATAACAAGGCTGCAATAATGGAAACAATAAATAAGCTTATTGAGTCAAAGGAAACCAGGGAATTCTCAATTATAATGTTTGATATTGACAATTTTAAAACAATTAATGATACACTTGGTCATATCGAGGGCGACAAGTGCATTAAGAAGCTTGCCCTCATAGCCTTAAGGAGTATAAGAGAAATAGACAGCCTTGGAAGATACGGTGGGGACGAATTCATAATAGTATTGCCGGAAACTTCTGTCCCACAGGCAAGGCTTATCGCAGAGCGGTTTAGAAAGAAAGTGGCTGAAACTGAGTCTCCTCACTTTACAGTATCCATAGGTTTAGCCCACTACCCCACAGACGCCTTAGACGCCAAAGGGCTTATAGCTTCCGCTGATGACGGTCTCTACCAGTCAAAGCACAAAGGCAGGAATGCAGTGTCCTACAAGAATATATTCTAAAAGGAAGCAGGCAGCCCTGCTTCCTTTTACATATTGTTTTTCATTCTACATATGCCTTTTTCAAATCCCTTGCAGCCTTTTAAACCTTTTGCATGAAAGGCGGGATTACCTGTTCCATCCCACTTATCCACCTTTGCTTTAAAATCCGAAAGCATTTTGTCTGCTTTTTCCTGGTTTATTTTCCCATCTTTCACTTTCTGATCCATGCGGTCTTTGAATTCCTTCAAAAGCTTTTCCTTCTTCTTCTCCAAAGTCAAGCTGTTAAATTCATTGATTTCCTTTACTCTGGCATCAATTTGCTCAATTTTTTTGTTTGCTTCCTCCTGAGTCAGCTTACCTTCCTGCACCATCTTCTGAATAATTTTCTTTTTTTCTTCAAGCTTTTCAGCAGAGAAATTTTTTTCTGTTCCTTTCATGAAACATTTGTAAAATGCTTTATGGCTGCCATTCTCAGACTGCCCGGCAAAAACCGTTATTGAACCTGCCATTACTGTTGCAGCCGTTACAAAAACCATAACTGTTACTGCCAACAAATTCTTCTTCATGGTTCATCTCCTTCATTTTTTATTATAGGCACCTACAATACTAGTCTATCCATATTTCATGTTTAAATGGTGAAAATTCTATGAACAAACTGTTAATATTATTCCACCCTTAGAGCCTCAATAGCATTAAGCTTCGAAGCCTTGTTTGCCGGGTACCAGCCAAAGAAAACTCCTACTAATACAGAGAAGCCAAATGATATAGTAATGATCAAAGCTGATGTTTCCGCTTGAATTTGCATTGCTTTTCCTATTAAGCTTGATGCTGCGATACCGGCAATTATTCCCAAAATTCCACCCATACAGCTGACAACTATTGCTTCAATCAAAAACTGTCCAAGAATGCTTTTCCTCTTTGCCCCGATTGCCTTTCTTATACCAATTTCCCTTGTCCTTTCAGTCACTGACACCAGCATAATATTCATTATCCCAATACCGCCTACCAGAAGTGATATGCCAGCTATTCCACCAAGCATCATTGTCATTGTTCTGGTTGTCTCATTTATGCTGTCAAGCATATCTGCCTGATTGAATACCCTGTATGCATCATTGCTGTTGAAAATCCTGTACAGGAACTCCTGCAGAACTGTCATGGCGTCATCTACTTTATCAGGAGTTTTTGCCTGAATGTAGAAATTCCTTATTGCGGCATTTCTTAGCAATCTTTTAGCAGTTGTATATGGTATTATGACCTTATCATCCGTGGATTGGGCTGAACTGTTTGATTTTACCTCCAGAACACCGGCAACTGTAAACAAATCACCGTTAAGCTTGATTTCCTGCCCTATGGGACTTAATCCGCCAAAGAGCTCGTTAGCGATATATGACCCTATCAGGACAACCTTTTGCCTTCTTTCCACATCCAGAGCATTAATGAATCTTCCTTCCTGGACTTTCGTGTTCCTGACGGTTTCATATGCCTCGTTTGTCCCTTCAATATTGGTAGAAATATTCCTGTTCCCAAACTTAATAGTAACATTACCGTTTAACACAGGCGCAACAGCCTCAATTATAGCACTGTTATTCTGCTGAAATTGGAAAAGATCGGCATCTGTAACAGTTCGGGTACTGCCTCTCCCAATAATATTGACGTTTATCATATTTGTACCCATGCTTTGCAGTCGTTCTGTGATTTGCCTTGTTGTTCCCTGAACAAGGCTTGCCATTATTATTACAGCACTTACTCCAATTATTATTCCAAGCATAGTCAGCGAAGAACGCATTTTATTCCCGGAAATGCTTTTTATTGCCATGCGCAGGGCCTGTAACCATTGCATCTAAGCCACCCCGCTCTCTTTAAGCACTTTTCCGTCGTATATGTTGATCATTCTAGCTGCTTGGCTTGCTATGCCTGTGTCATGTGTTATTAGAATAATGGTTTTTCCAGACTGGTTAAGATCCTTTAACATTTTCATTATTTCTGCTCCTGTTTTTGAGTCTAAGGAGCCTGTCGGCTCATCAGCAAGAATAATTGCTGGCTTGGTTGAAAGTGCCCTCGCAATAGCCACCCTCTGCTGCTGTCCTCCTGACAGCTCTGAAGGTTTGTGCCTTATCCTGTCTCCAAGACCTACACCTTCCAAAGCCTCCATGGCAAGTCTATGCCTTTCTTTTCCACGGATGCCAAGGTATATAAGTGGTAATTCCACGTTTTCAAGTGCCGTTAGCTTGGGCAGCAGATTAAATCCCTGGAATATAAAGCCAATTTTTTTATTTCTGATTTCTGACAGCTCATCCTCTTTAAGTCTGCTTACATCCTTTCCGTCCAGAAAGTATTTCCCTGATGTGGGAGTGTCAAGACACCCTATAATATTCATAAGGGTTGATTTTCCAGAGCCTGAAGGTCCTGCAATTGCAACAAACTCTTTTTCTTCAACCTCAATAGATACTCCGTTCAACGCATGAACCTCTGTAAGCCCCATTTTATAGGTTTTATAAATATCCTCTATTTTAATCATTCTATCACCTGCGTTAAAAATTCAACTTTTATCTTATCGGTTTGGTATCCGTGTCATTCCTCCGCCCGGAAAACCTCCTATTCCTCCTATTCCTCCGTTTAAGCCCCTTGCGCTTTGGCTGCTGGAGGTATTGACAGACAATACAGGAAGAATCACTGTGTCACCCTCTTTAAGCCCACTTATAATTTCTATGAAATTGTCATTATTAATACCTATTTGAACTTCTTTGCGTTGCCAATTTGGAGACGCAGCTCTATTTTCTGAAGCAAAGCTTCCATTCTGTCGAATTATTCGCTGCTGACCTTGGTCCTGTTGCTGGTTATCCCCTTGCTGCGCATTCTGCCTTCTTTGGATACGCGTCCCCCTATCCTGATTTTCAGAATCCACCTGCCTTACAGGACTATCTGGTGGTAAAGCCCTTGCATCAATTATCCTTGTTGAACCATTAGCTTTTATTGTTACAAATGCCCTGTTTCCAACCTTTGTAACTGCAGATACCGGTAGGTACAACACATTCTTTTTGCTTTCAACCATTATTTTTGCATTGACATTCATTCCGGGCTTAAGTTTTCCGGGGCTTGATATGGTAACTTCAACAGGATATGTAGTAACGCCGTTCTGTGATGTTCCTTCGACAGATACATTTGTAACAATACCTTCTAAATTTTCTCCGGGGAGAGCATCTGCTGTAATTTGAACTTTTTGTCCTTTGGAGACTTTTGCAATATCCAGCTCATCTACATTTATGGAGAATACCATTTTTGAAAGGTCAGCCACTGTCATAAGTACTGAGTTGGAGCTTACTGAGTTATTTATAGTGTCTCCTTCTTTGTAACTCTTTTTGATTACTGTACCGTTTATAGGCGAGAGAATATTGTAGTTCTCCAGCTGCTTCTTTTGTGCTTCCAGTGAAAGCTGGGCGTCCTGCAGGTCAAGAGAGTTTTTGTAAATTGTTTCCTTCAGGCTTTCATTTTCTATCTCCAGGATTTTCTGTCCTGCATTGACCCATTCGTTGTTTCTTACTAACACATGCTTAACCTTGCCCGTAGCCTGAGTAACAATCTGCTGCTTATTGGAATATACGGTTTTCCCCGCTATGGAACTTGAAATGTCTGTACCACCTATTGAAACAATGCTTGAAACTTCCATTCCTTCCGTTATTGCCCCGGGATTATTGAATTCTATTTCCACATCGCAAACTAGGCCTCCTTCATTTGTGCTGGATGGGTTTCTGTTGACATAGGTTACTTCTCCGTCAAAGTATGATAAATAGCTTAACACAAGCACCTTTGCCTTCTGTCCAACTTTGATCTGAGCCGCCTGGGATTGAATATAAGGTATAACAGCTGTTATTTTCTTATTATTAATCAACTCACCAATCTTTGTGTTACTGCCAACCTGTTCGCCTGGCTTCAATGTAAAGTTTGACAACTGTCCGCTAAAAGGTGCAGTGACAACAAGGCTGCTGAGGCTTTCAACCGACTGCTTGTAGTTAATCCTTATTTTTTCAACACTGTTCTGTGCTTTTTGAATATTGTAGGACAGGTCACTGTCATCGATCCGATAAAGGAGGTCACCCTTTTTTACGTATGCACCTTCTTCATATTGTGCTTCAAGTATTTTCCCCTTAACCAGCGGAACTATATCAAACCTTGCTATTGGCTGTACCGTACCCGTGCCTGATATGAAAACTTCAAGGTCTCCTCTTGCTACCCTGGCAGTGTTTTCCCTTGTTGTGCTCTTTGCACCTGCAGCAGTTACACTTTTGAAAGCTAAATATCCTCCTGCCCCCAGCACTGCTATCAAAAAAATAATAATAACGGCCTTTTTTGGTATAACTGCAAAAAATGCTTTCAGCTTACACATATGCTGTTTCTCCTCTCGCATCCATTTATATACTTCTTATTTACATTCTAGCGACACTGTGTGTTCATCTTGTGAACACTTGGTTAAATAATTATGAAGCATCAATATCAAACCAGAATTCAACTCCCCCATCAACATTTTCTACTCCGTATTTATTATGGTGCATTTCCTGAATTGCCCTGACTATGGACAAGCCTAAACCAGACCCTCCATATGCTCTTGTTCTGGCCTTATCGACCTTATAAAAGCTTGCCCATATCTTATCTAGACTGTCCTTAGGGATATGCTCTCCTGAATTATACACACGAACGATGGCCTTTGAAGCTAACCGTCTTACAGTTACCCTTATTTTTTTGTTATCATCAACATGGTTCAAAGCATTACTTAAGTAATTCATCAGAATCTGTTCTGTCTTATCGTAGTCAGCGTTTACAGGAATACCCTCTTCAACATCCAGCTCAATATTTACTTCCTTGTCCTTGAATAGGATTTCATTCTTTTTTATAGTATCATCAACAAGCTGATCTATCATAAAGTCAGTTCTGTCAAGCTTTATTGCTCCAGATTCTATTTGAGCCAATTCAAGAAGCTGCTTTACCAGCTTATTTACTTTCACTCCTTCTTCCATTATCACATCACAATAAAAATTTTTGTTTTGCTCTTCCTTATTTACATTCAGTTTCAAACCCAGAGCATACCCCTGAATAAGCGATATGGGTGTTTTTAGCTCATGGGAAACACTTGCAATGAATTCCTTTCTCATTTCATCTATTTTGTTTTTATGCTCAATGTCCTCTATAAGCTTTTCATTTGCAGCTTTCAGCTCCAAAATAGACTTCTGAAGCTGTTCGGACAGAGAGTTTATACTTCTCCCAAGTTCGCCTATTTCGTCAGTTGTTTTTCCATTATACCTTCTGCTGAAATCCAAAGAAGACATCCTTTGGGCAATATCCTTCAACTCCAGTATAGGCCCGGTAAACTTTCCAGTAAAAAAAAACACAAGAATAGTCCCAAAAAACAAAGTCAATAAGCCAATCAGCAAAAAGAAGCTGTTTGTTGTTTGGACACTCTCTTTTATAGCTGCCACAGGAGTGCTAATATACACATAGTCTCCTTTTTCAAGCCTTGAATAAAGCCTGATGAAACTTGCATTAAGCCTGTCATCCTTAATATTCTCAATAATTGTCCTTCCGATTGCAATCTGTTCTTCTCTGGATTTAATAAGGTTGTCCGGAAATTGAGGCCTGTCATGCGGAGTCATTCTTCCCTGCCATCTTGGCCTTAATTCTCTTATCCTGGCATTTGAGATATATTTTATTTCATATTCATTAAATATTATTATTTGGATATTCCTTGCACTTTCAAGCTTTTCCAATTCCAGATGGGTGTTCTCGCTGTCATCCTTGTAAATACTATTTATATTCTTGTAGCTTTCAAGAAGCGTATACTTTTTCTGAGTTAAGTAAAACCTTTCCAGAAACAGATTATTGGACAGCCAGCAAACAATTACAAAAAAAGCTATCAAGCCACTGACCCCTGCAAAGAATTTCAAGCGCAAAGATATCTTCATTCCTTCACCTCAAACTTATATCCGTGTCCACGGATTGTCTGTATATAATCCCCTGCTTTTCCAAGCTTCAGCCTCAGCTTCTTTATATGAGTATCTACAGTCCTAACATCCCCAAAATAGTCATAATCCCATACACTGTTTAGTATCTGATCCCTAGTAAGTGCTATGCCCTCGTTATTTGCCATAAACATCAACAGCTCAAATTCCTTGGGACTTAACTCAACTTCTTCATCATCAACATAAACAGCATGTCCTGCCTGATCAATCCTAAGGCTTTCAAAAATCCTGACATCTTCTTTGCTGCTGCCTGATCTTCTTAGAAGGGCTTGCACCCTAGCAAGCAATATCATAGGGTTGAAAGGCTTTGTAATGTACTCATCAGCACCCAGTCCAAAGCCGTATATTTCATCTGAAGGTTCACTTCTAGCTGTGAGCATAATTATGGGTACATGGGACATTTTTCTTATCTTGGAGCATACCGTCCAGCCATCCATTTCAGGCATCATAACATCCAGAATTACCATGTCAAGCTTTTGATCAGAAATAAAAATGTCAAAGGCTGCCCTTCCATCTGCTGCTTCAACAACCTCAAACCCCTCAAGCTTGAGGAAGTCTGTAATAAGCCTCCTGATGCGTTCTTCGTCGTCTGCAATTAATATCCTGAATCCAGCCATATAATCACCCTTAAAAATTGTGGTGGGATACTTATATCCCACCACAATTTTATCTTATCTATGTGAACATTTTGTGAACAATCTGTACTAAAGCTTAATACATTTATTAGAAAATAAGTTCCAAAAAAGCTTGAGTTTATAAATGGTAAGTGTAAGCCATATTTTGTAATGTATTATGATTCTACTGCAACAACCCATTTTCTCAATTGCAGTAGAATCAATATTATTATGCCTCTAAGCTTTACCTGCAGCAGAAAACTGGCTGTTGTACAATTCCGCGTAGACTCCGCCTTTTGCCATAAGCTGCTTGTGGCTCCCCTTCTCAATAATGCGCCCATTGCTCATTACAAGAATAAGTTCTGCATCCCTTATGGTAGAAAGCCTGTGAGCAATTACAAAACTGGTTCTGCCCTTCATCAGGTTCTCCATCGCCTTTTGAATTAGAACCTCAGTTCTTGTATCAACGCTGCTTGTGGCTTCATCAAGAATCAAAATGCTGGGATTCGCAAGTATGGCACGGGCAATAGTCAGCAGCTGCTTTTGCCCCTGTGATATGTTTGTGGCCTCTTCATTCAATATAGTGTCGTACCCATCTGGAAGAGTCCTTATAAAGCGGTCTGCGTAAGCGGCTTTTGCGGCCTTTACAATTTCCTCCTCAGTTGCCCCGGCTCGTCCATATGCAATATTATCACGTATAGTGCCGTTGAAAAGCCATGTATCCTGCAGCACCATTCCGAAAAGACTTCTTAGTCCTTCGCGGCGCATATCCTTTATATCGACTCCATCAATGGTAATTTTCCCTCCATTTAGCTCGTAAAACCGCATAAGCAGGTTCACCAGGGTTGTTTTCCCCGCTCCTGTAGGTCCAACTATGGCAATGGTGTGTCCCGGCTTTACATCGAGGTTAAGATTCTCAATAAGAGGCACATCCTCTTTGTACCTGAACGCAACATTTTCAAATTTGACAATGCCGGCAGCATCTGCCAATTCTTTTGCGTTAACTTGGTCGGCAGCTTCCTCTTCCTCATCCAGCACTTCAAAAACCCTCTCGGCGCAAGCCACTGTAGACTGAATTATGTTTGCAATATTTGCCGTCTGAACTATAGGCATTGTAAAGGATCTTGAATACTGTATGAAGGCAGTTATGTCCCCGAGGTTAAGCCTCCCTCCGGCAATCCATATCCCCCCCAGAACGCTAATCATAACATACCCCAGGTTGCTGACAAAGTTCATCATAGGAAACATTATGCCTGAAACAAACTGTGCCTTCCAGCTTGACTCATAAAGCCTTTGGTTTATTTTCTCAAACCTTTCGATTGATTCTTGTTCACGCCCGAAGGCCTTGACAACCTTATGTCCCGTAAACATCTCTTCCACATGGCCGCTCAGCTCACCCATGGCCTTTTGCTGGGCTGCAAAATACCTTTGGGATTTCTTTGCCACAAAGCTTGTTACAAAAATATACGCCGGCAAGGTGGCAAGCACAACCAAAGTCATGGTTGGACTGATAATCAGCATCATAGCTATATATCCCAAAATCTGGACAATTGAAGTAATAAGCTGAGTCAAGCTTTGCTGAAGGGTCGTGGATATCGTATCGATATCATTGGTCACTCTGCTTAATATTTCTCCATGGGGCCTGGAATCATAATATTTGAGAGGCAGCCTGCCAAGCTTGTCTGACACATCCTTCCTCATATCATATACAGTCATCTGCGCAACATACGACATTACATACTGCATAACAAATCCAAATAAAGAGCTGAGAAAATATATAACGGCAAGGCCAAGCAAAATCTGTGCTATTCCTGTAAAATCAATTCTTCCGCCCGCTGTTTTTATTCCTTCATAGATCTTGTCCATAGCAAGCCCTGTTATCATAGGTGCTGATATAGTGAAGGCTGTGCTGGCTATTGCAAAGATGAAAACCACAGCCAATTTGATTCTATGCGGCTTGATATATCCTAAAAGCCTTTTTAAAGTTCCTCTGAAATTTTTTGCTTTTTCTACGGGTCTCACGAGGGCTCCTCCCGGTCCGCCTTTTTGGATGTCACCCCCTTGCCTCTGCGAAACTTGCGGTCCTCTTCCTGCTGCGCTCATACTGTTTCCTCCTCCGGCAGCTGCGAGGCTACGATTTCACGGTATACCGCACAGGTTTTCAGGAGCTCACTGTGAGTTCCCATACCGACAATCGCGCCGTTGTCCAGAACAATGATTTTGTTTGCATCCATTACAGTGCCTACCCTCTGAGCAACAATCAATACAGTTGAACCCTCTGTTTCCTGTTTCAATGCGGCACGCAGCTTTGCATCCGTTTTAAAATCAATAGCTGAAAAGCTGTCATCGAAAATATATATTTCAGGCTTCCTTACCAGGGCACGAGCAATTGAAAGCCTCTGCTTCTGTCCTCCGGATATGTTTGCTCCTCCCTGTGATATGTTGTGCTGAAAGCCATCCTCCATACCGGAAATAAATTCTATTGCCTGAGCAATTTCTGCAGCCTTCTCAATCTCGCTGTCAGAAGCATTATCCTTTCCTACTCTTATATTTTCTCTTATGGTCCCTGAAAACAGCACATTTTTCTGAGGCACAAAACCAATCCTGCTCCTTAAGCTGCTCTGGCTCATCTCTCGGACATCCACTCCGTCAACCATTACACTCCCGCTGTCAACATCATAAAACCTGGGTATAAGGTTTATGAGGGTTGATTTTCCTGAGCCTGTGCTTCCTATAATGGCTGTAACCTCACCGGGCTTCGCACTGAAGGAAATGTTCCTTAGTGCAGGCTGTTCAGCACCATGATAACTGAAGGTTACATCCCTGAATTCAATATGTCCCCTCTTGCTTCCCGTATCCTTGCATACCTTGGGATCATTTATCTCTGGTACAACCTCAAGGACTTCATTTATCCTGACTGCGGCAGCCTGTGCACGAGGCACCATTACAAACATCATGGAAAGCATGAGCATGGAAAACATAATCAAAGCGGAATACTGAACAAATGCAATCAGAGAGCCGACCTGCATTTCTCCCGAATCTATCCGAATAACCCCAAACCATATTATGGCAATGGTTGTGAAGTTCATTATGAGCATAAGCAAAGGCATCATCAACGCCATAATCCTGTTAACCCTTATATAGTTGTCTGTCAGATCGGCATTTGCCTCATTAAAGCGCGACTTCTCGTAGTCAACCCTGTTAAAGGCCCTGATGACCCTTATTCCCGTGAGATTCTCCCTCAGAACCAGATTCAATTTATCAAGCTTTACCTGCATCAGCTTGAAAAGCGGCAAGCCCTTGACTGCTATAAGAGTAATAGCAGCAGCAAGCAAAGGCAACGCAACAGCAAGGACGACAGTAAGAGGCTTATCCTTTGAAAAAGCCATAACAATGCCTCCAACCGCCATTATAGGCGCGCTTATCATCATACGCATAATCATCATTGTGACCGTCTGAACCTGGGTTATATCGTTTGTAGTCCTTGTTATAAGAGTTGAAGTGCCCAGCTTGTCAAATTCGTTTAACGAAAAGCTTTCAATGCGTTTAAAAACATTACTGCGAATTATCCTGCCAAATCCCGAGGAAGCCTTGGCTGACAGAAAGCTGGCCGCAACGGCGCACAAAACTCCTCCTGCGGCAATAAGCAGCATAAATCCGCCCGTTCTGACAATAAAAAACGTATCCTTTTTCATCACTCCCCGGTCAATAATTGCCGCCATAAGGGTTGGCAGGTATAAGTCAGCCAGTGTCTGCATAAAAATAAGCACCAGCATTATAGATAAAGATAAAATATAAGGCTTTAAAAATCTGAATAATCTTAACATAATTATCACCTTAATCAAAAAATAAGGAACGGTTCTTAAATGGTACCACGGCACCATTCAAGAACCGTTCCCTCAATGCTTCTTATTCATACCTTAAGGACTCTATAGGATCAAGGTCTGCCGCCCTCTTGGCCGGGTAAACCCCGAAAATCAGGCCAAGGGCAACCGAGCCAAGGAAGGATGCAAAAATAACAACAATATCCACAACCGGAGGTATCTTAATCATTGCCGATATTATGCTTCCCGCAACCACACCCAGCAGTATTCCGACAAGGCCGCTGAAGCCTGTCATGATAACCGATTCAGTCAGGAACTGCACAACAATGTCTTTTTTCTGCGCACCGAGAGCCTTTCTTATGCCAATCTCACGTATTCTTTCGGTGACAGATACCAGAAGGATATTCACTATTCCTATTCCTCCGACAATCAATGTAATGATGGCTATAACCAGCAGAACCGAGGATATTACACCCATAACATTGGATAGAGATTTCTGGATGTCTGCTGAGTTTGTAGCCATATATTTGTCCTTATTCTTATGCTTGAATTCAAGAGCTTTTACAACTCGCTCGCCTATCTCCTTGAGCTTTGCCTTGTCTAAAACCGAGATGTTAATCTCGGTAAGCTTTTTATCCCCATAGAATGCCTGCAAGGTAGAAAGAGGAACTCTTAATATAACAGGCCAATTATCCCCTGCCATATTCTCAAAGAAACTCCCCTCGCTCTTAATAACCCCAACAACCTTAAGCTTGATGGTTTCTCCCGAAGGACGCCTCAATATAACGTATTCGCCCAATATATCGGACCTTTTATAGTATTTTTTTGCATAAGTCTCTTCAACAACTACAACATTTGCCCTTGTTGAGTTGTCCATATCGCTTATATAACGCCCGGCGGCCATTTCAACCACTTCAAAGTTCCTTGTCTGGGCATCGCAGCCATATGCAACCGAGTCTCTGACCTTTGCTCCTATCTTCACTTCTCCCATTGTCTGATAGGCGCCGGATATATTCTTTATTTCGGGCGCCACCTTCTTGATAGTCTCAATATCCTCCCATACAAGCCAGTCGCTTTGATTTGTCGTCTTTGATTTGTGCTGCACCTGGATAACATTCGCACCCAGCTTTTCAAATTCGGCATCAAGGTAAGCCTGAGCGGCGTTGCCTATAGCAACAATGGTAATTACCGAAAATACACCCATTATTATTCCGAGCATGGTGAGTATGGAGCGCAGCTTGTTGGCCCGAAGGCTGTCAAAGGCTTGTTTGAAGCTTTCAGAAAAATTCATACGCCCTCCCTCACTTCTTTTCGTCTTTAATAATCTTAGCCCTTGCTCCATCCTTGTAGCTTGGCTGGACGTTTAACACAACATTATCACCGACTTCCAACCCCTTAACAACCTCTGCGCTCAAATCGGAAGTTATTCCAAGCTCTACTTTCCTTTCACGCATTATGTTATCCTTATCAACAACAAATACCAGCTTGTTTCCATCCTTATCCTCCTTGAGCATTTCAAAGGAAACAATGGGAACATCATTCTTAACCTTTGTTATAATGTCGCAGGTAACGGAAAGTCCGGGCTTTAAAGCCGTGCTGCTCTTTACAACATCAATGGAAACCTCTATCAGAGTTTCCTCTCCGCTTGTTGTCCTGCTTTTTTTGGCTACCGGTGATATACTGTTCACCTTGCCCATCACTTCATCTTTTTTGTCAATGGCATCACCCGTTATTTTTACATCCTGACCGACTGCAACTCTTCTTATGTCATATTCCTTGATATCTGCCTTAATTTTTAGCTTCTCAAGGTTAACCAGCTTGAAGGCAGGAGCCATGCTGCTTGTAAAGCCGCCTTCTTCCATATTGATTTCCGCAATAACCCCGTCAATTGGGCTAAGGGAATTCTCCTCAATTTTTTTAAGCTTTCTTTCAATATCCGCAATCCTCAATTCTGTCGCCTTAAGGCTCTGTTGCTGTGTCATGGTGTCTATTCCCTGTCCGCCAAGCATCTTCCTTGCTGTATTAAGAGCAATCTCAGCGTCTTTGACTGCCTTTTCAGCCCGTTCGTAATCGCTTTTTGATATAGCCTCCGACTCATAAAGAGCTTTACTGTTTTCAAAATTCTTCTTTGCGTCATTATAAGCAAGCTCAGCACTTTTTACATTATTTTCCGCAGTACCACTTAAAGCTCTCTGTATAGCAAGCTCCTGCACGGACTTATTGACCTTTTCCTGCTCCAGCTGGGACTGCAGGGCGTCAAGCTCCAGCTCAACAAGCTTTTCTCCCTTTGAAACCTTCTGGTTTTTCTTCACATAGAGCTTTTTGACCTTCATGGGGGTCTCAAAATAAATCTCCTTTTTTTCCACTTCTTCAATTACGCCGCTGGCAGAAATTGTTGAAGATATATTCCCCTTTTCAACCTTCTGAACCTTTACATCAAAGGTCCTGCCGCCTGAAAACGCAGAAACTGAGCCTGAACTCCTTATAACGTTAGCTGCAATTATTGCAATAAGTATTACTCCGATAACACTTCCAATAATAATCTTCTTATTCATATTTTCCTCCAGGTTCAGCTACATAAATTTGAGAGTGTTTATTGCCATGGCTATTGATACAATAAAAATTATCCCAACCACAGTGTATACCTTTGCCTTGCTGACCTTGCTTACAGCTGCTGCGCCAATTCCTATTACAAGAAAATACCACAAGCTGAAAAAGTCAAGTCCCCTAAGAATACCATACAATAGACTTTCCTTCATATGAGGAACAATTAATGCTAAAGAGGAATTGAGCATTAGCGTTCCTGTCATATAAGAAACAGGAATGCATAACAAATAATATACAACCATTATTACATAAGCATACCCTGTTACGCTGAGGTATTGCTTGAAATTGCCCTCTCCCTTGAAAATTTTCATAATTCCGAAAAGAATTGCGGTACCGATCAGCCAGTTTAGCATCATGCTCAAAGGAGTAGAGAATATGCCTATTTTTACGCTCATATCAACGGCTGCTGCAATTTGTTCAGGTGTCATATTTGCGCTGCTGTTTTCCAGAGACATCTGGGTTATGTTTCTCATAAACTCTTCATACAAATCGTACCTTAAAATGTAGAGAGCCAGCGGCATAAGCAAAAACATTATAATTGGCACGATAACTGTGGGCTTTGCCGCAATTGCTTTCATTGTCTCCGAAGGGCTCACAACTACTCCTGCTATTTTTTGAAACACATTCAGCTTTCCAACCTCAGGGGCCTCATTGTTAGTATTAAGATTGATAATTTCCATAACCATACCTCCTAATTATTGATTTAACCTATCATTCCTTCAATTCTTCTGGCCTGAATCGCCTTCCTGGCATCAATGGGGTTGTGCACCGGGACGTCCTTTATCAGCCTGCCGTCCCTGAAGCTTACAATCCTCTTGGTATGCTCTCCGATATCAGGCTCATGGGTAACCATAATTATTGTTACCCCCTCCCTGTTCAATTCCTGGAAAACAGCCATTATGTCTTCCCCTGAAGCACTGTCTAAATTGCCTGTTGGCTCATCCGCAAGAATAATAGCCGGATTGTTTACCAATGCCCTGGCAATGGCAACCCTTTGCTTCTGTCCCCCGGATAACTCGTTTGGCTTATGGTGCATCCTATCTCCCAGGCCGACTCTTTCAAGAGCTTCAATCGCCCTCCTTCTTCGCAGCTTTGTGTTTGCCCCTGCATAGACCATAGGCAGTTCAACATTGCTAAGGGCGTTCATCCTTGGCAGCAGATTGAACGACTGGAAAACAAACCCGATTTTAAGATTCCTTATCCTTGCCAGTTCCCTGTCATTCAAAGACGAAATGGGTACTCCGTCAAGCTCATAATAACCTGATGTTGCTCTGTCAAGGCATCCTATTATGTTCATCAGGGTAGATTTTCCCGAACCGGAGGGACCCATGATGGAGACAAACTCACCTTTTGAGATAGAAAGGTTGACATTCCTCAAGGCCTCCACCTCAATGCTTCCATTGCGGTAAATTTTACCCAAATCCTTGATACTGATAATCATATAAGTCACTTGCCTTTCTTTTTAGCCTTAATATCAATTATTATACAACATATAATTATACGAAATTGTTAAAAAATAGTTTTTACTTTTGATAAATATTTTTTTCATGCTATAATCAATTATATCAAAAATTAAAAGGAGTGTTTTGATGTTTAAAATAACTTTTCAGGAAAAAATCCTGGAGCTTTTGCAGCCAAAACCGCTAATTTCACTTTTTGCCCTTGTTGCGCTGGCAGTAATTCTGTTATTGATCAGCAGGAAAAACACATTTAACACAAGAATTTTGTCATATGCAGCAATGTCCATGTCCGTTGCTTTTGTGCTGTCCTATGTAAAAATACTTCAATTCCCCAATGGAGGCAGCATAACTGCTGCAAGCATGCTCCCGCTGTTTATCTTCGCTTATATAGCCGGCCCTAAAGCAGGGATGGCTGCAGGTCTTTGCTACGGGATGCTTCAGTTCATACAGGAGCCGTTTTTTGTTCACCCCGCGCAGTTTCTTCTGGATTACCCGATAGCCTTTTCCCTTCTCGGACTTGCGGGATTGTTCAGGACCAACCTGTTTGCAGGAGCTGTGGTTGGTGCCTTTGGCAGGCTGCTGATACACTTTTTGTCGGGAGTGCTTTTCTTCGGTGAATATGCCCAGGGACAAAATGTTTTTATTTATTCACTGGTCTACAACTCATCATATATTTTGCCTGATATGCTAATATGCCTGGGGGTTCTTGCAATTTCCGGCATAAGATCCGCAATATTAAGGCTAAGGGACGCAAGAATATAAATTTGATTCTATCGCAAAAACCCATTTTCTGAAACTTCGTCGAGTGATTTATTCATCTTGTCCCAAGAAAAGCTGTTCTTGCGGTAGAATCAGATTAGTACTTGGGCAAGAGGGTTAAACCCGCTTGTCTAAGTATTTCAGTTGCCGTAAAAGCTGAAATAATCACGAGCCTTTTTCATATCCCTTTTGATTTGTTCCTTAAGCTCTTCTATTGAATTATATTTTACTTCGTCACGTATTTTCTGAAGAAAAAAGACCTCGATCTTTTCTCCGTAAATATTTCTTTCGAAATCAATGATGTGAGTCTCTACCGTAAGCCTTTTTTCCTCCTCAAAGGTAGGGTTGTAGCCAATATTGGTTATACTTTCATAAAGTTCTCCGTTAAGGAGAGTTTTCGTAATATAAACACCATTTTGAGGAAGAATCAGATATCCTTCGGGACTGATATTGGCTGTGGGAAAGCCGATTGTGTTCCCGACTCTCCTTCCGCTGATTACCTCTGCGGTTATGGAATAATGCCTGCCAAGGAGCTTAAAAACCTCATCCATGCAGCCCTGGGCAATATTTTGGCGGATTTTGGTGCTGCTGACAATTTCATCGCCAATCTTAATTGGAGGTATAATTATCACATGAAATTTGTATTTCTTTCCAAACTCCTTTAATAAAGCCGCATCCCCCTGACCCTTATATCCGAATCTGTAGTCAAAGCCTGCCACAACGATTTTTGCTTTCAGCTTTTCAACCAGAATGCTTTTTACGAAGCTCTCAGGTGTCTTCCTTGAGTAGCCTTCGTCAAATTCGTCAAAATATAGATAGTTCAAGGCAGTCTCTCCGAGAAGTTCAATTTTCTTGCTTTCTTTGGTTAACAAAGGAGTAAACAGCTTCTTCCTCAAAATATTTTCAGGATGCTTGGTAAAAGTATATACAACGCTTTTAAAGCCATTAAGCTTTGATTCCCTGATAAGAATGTTTATAAGAGACATGTGGCCTATATGCAGACCGTCAAAATTCCCAAGTCCGACACCGGTATAGCCTTGAATCTGTTTATCATTTTTAACCCCGTAAATAACTTCCATATATGTCACCCAATTTTTATAAGAAAAGTTTTCTGGATTTAAGCATTACGCTGTTGCGGCATAGGTTTACTTGCGCAACAGCAATGAATAACCCATTGCTGTCATATACTCTCAGCAGCTCTCCGTGCTTGTATAAAGCTTTATCCGCTTCAATCATAACGCCGTTTAAAAAGCGTTTGACCTCATAATCATTTAGTTTTATTCCTGCCAGATTGCTGAAAGCGCTCTCCGGTGACAGCAATTTTTCTCTTATCAAGCCGCTTTCAGTCAGCTTTTCAATATTTTCAATCGTTAAAGCGTCAGCTATATCATACTCACCGGCTTTCAGCCTGATCAAAAATGACATATGGCCTCCGCAGCCCAGCTTTTCTCCCAAGTCATGGCACAACGTCCTTATATAAGTGCCCTTGGAGCAGTGTACATCAAATATGACTTTTTTTATCTTGTCCTCCGACCTTATGACATGGACAATATTTATAGAATATATCCTTACGCATCTTGATTTGCGGTCAATTATTTTACCTTCCCTGGCCAATTCATACAGCTTTTTCCCGTCAACCCTTACTGCCGAATACATCGGAGGCAACTGCTCCTGCTCACCCAAAAAGGATTTGAACGCCTTACAAAGCTCATCTTCCGTTACATTAACCTTTCGTTCGGAAACAACCCTGCCCGTATTGTCCTGCGTGTCAGTTGATATCCCCAGTGTAAGCTCCGCCCTATAGACCTTATCCTTTTCCATCATAAACTCTATGGCTTTGGTAGCTTGTCCGAGGAATACAGGAAGAACTCCCACAGCTGCAGGGTCAAGGGTTCCGGCATGTCCTATTTTCTTTGTTTTTAAAAGCCTTCTCAGGTAGCCTATCACATCAAAGGAAGTCATGCCCGGGGGCTTCAATATATTTAGAATACCGCTTGGCTCCGGATTCGTCATAAGCTTTCCTTCAACTCTTTTATTAGCATTTTTTTTAAATCTTCCGCATCACCGCTTACAGTAAAGCCGGCAGCCTTCTTATGCCCGCCTCCGCCGTGCTTTGCCGCTATTTTTGAAACATCTGCATGTCCGTTGGATCTCAGGTTGATTTTAACCTCCCCGCTATCCTTTGACCTTAATAAAAAAGCTGCTTCAACGCCTTTTATATTTCTTGCAATGTTTACAATACCCTCATTGTCTTCCTCAGTGGCGCCGCAATTCTTCAGCATTTCATCCGTAACCGTCACGCAGGAGATTCTGCCGTTATCAAATAATTCTATGGTGCCAATTGCCGCACTCATCAGTTTAACCCTTGCAAGAGACACAGTTTCAAATATTCGCTGGGAAACATCTGCGGCATCAACCCCTGAATTTAATAAATCCCCTGCAATCTGATGGGTTAATGCGGTGGTATTGCTATACCTGAAACCTCCGGTATCAGCTGCAATGGCAACATAAAGGCAAGTAGCCACGGCGGCATCAATCCCGCACCCCATCATACCTATCAGTCTGTATATTATTTCCCCGACAGCAGCGGAGCTGCCGTCAACATAGTTGTATACCGCAAACTCCGTGTTTGTTTGATGGTGATCTATATTGACAGTTTTTTCAGCGCTCAGGAAAAGCTCCGCTCTCCTGCCCAATCTTTGAACATCACCCGTATCCAGAGCTATAAATAAATCAAAGCTTTCGATTTTTTCACTGAAAACAATACACCGATCCGCACCAGGCAAAAAGCTGTAAGTATTGGGAACTTGCTCCTCAAGTATTACAACAGCCTTTTTCCCCATGCCGTCCAGGGCGCTGGCAAGCGCAAGGCTGGAGCCGAGGCCATCCCCGTCCACGGAAACATGAGGCATTATAGCTATGCTTTCTGCGTCTTTGATACAATTTATGATTTCCTTAAGTACCATTATTCAAGCTCCTGCTTATGCTCATCATTTTTTACCGTTTCATTTATCAGCTTGGACATATATATGCCATGTTCTATGGAGTTATCAAGCTCAAACTGCATTTCCGGCGTGTACCTTAACTGGATACGGTGTCCGACTTCGCGTCTTATAAAGCCAGCAGCACTTTTCAAAGCGCTTAGTGCGTTCTTTTTGTCCTCTTGTGTGCCCAATACGCTTATATATACCTTTGCATACCTTAAATCCTTGGTGACATTTACTCCCGTCACGCTTACCATTCCAGGAAGCCTGGGATCTTTTATACCGCTGCGGATTATTTCACTGAGTTCTCTTTTAACCTCTTCGGAAATCCTTGCTATTCTATCAACCATAATAACATCTCCTCAAATATGGTTTAAAATATAGGGTTGGGAGACCCCCAACCCTGTCTTACCTTGCCACTTCTTCCATTATAAAGGCCTCTATGACATCGCCTTCCTTAATATCATTGAATTTTTCTATTGACAAACCGCATTCATAGCCTTGAACAACTTCCTTCACGTCATCCTTGAACCTCTTTAATGAGTCAAGCTTGCCTTCGTGCACTACAATGCCGTTTCTCACAATTCTAACCTCAGCATTTCTTACGATCTTTCCATCCGTTACATAGCAGCCGCCTATTGTACCTACTCCTGAAACCTTGAAGATTTGCCTTACTTCAGCATGTCCAAGCACAACCTCTTTATATGTCGGTTCCAGCATACCCTTCATTGCTGACTGAATATCCTCAATAGCATTATATATAACCCTGTACAGTCTTATATCAACTCCAGCCGCCTGGGCAGCTTCTGCAACATTGCTGCCCGGTCTTACATTAAAGCCAATTATTATCGCATTCGCAACACCAGCCAGTGTAACATCGGATTCAGTTATCGCCCCGACTCCGCCATGAATGATGCGAACCCTTACTTCATCATTGCTGAGTTTTTCCAGCGACTGCTTCACAGCCTCCACGGAGCCTTGAACGTCAGCTTTCACAATTATGTTAAGCTCCTTGACCTTTCCTTCCTTGATCTGGTTGAAGAGGTCATCGAGTGAAACCTTTGCCGTAGCCTTCTGCTGCTGCTGCTCCTTAAGCTTGAGCTTTCTCTTTTCAGCAAGCTGCCTTGCAACCTTCTCGTCCTTAATTGCGTAGAAAATTTCTCCTGCCTCGGGGACATCAGGAAGTCCAAGGATTTCAACAGGTATCGAAGGCCCCGCGGACTTCACCTTATGGCCCTTATCATCTACCATGGCTCTTATTCTTCCAACAGTAGTTCCGGTAACAATTGAATCTCCGATATTGAGGGTGCCTCTTTGAACCAGAACCGTTGCAATAGGACCTCTGGACTTGTCAAGCTGCGCTTCTATGACAGTTCCCTTCGCCTGCCTGTTGGGGTTTGCTTTAAGCTCCAGCATATCGGCTGCAAGCAATATCATTTCAAGCAGTTGATCAATATTCTCGCGTTTTTTTGCTGACACAGGCACCATTATGGCGTCTCCGCCCCATTCTTCCGCAACTATGCCGTATTCGGTCAGTTCCTGTTTTACCCTGTCAGGATTTGCACCAGGCTTATCTATCTTGTTAATAGCCACAATGATTGAAACATTGGCAGCTTTGGCATGGTTAATTGCTTCAATAGTCTGAGGCATAACACCGTCATCAGCCGCAACAACCAGTATGGCTATGTCCGTAACCTGTGCTCCTCTGGCTCTCATAGCTGTAAAAGCCTCATGACCAGGCGTATCCAGGAAGGTAATATTCCTGTCGTTAACCTTAACAGTATAAGCACCTATATGCTGTGTTATGCCGCCGGCTTCTGTGTCTATGACATTCGTTTCCCTTATGGCGTCAAGCAGTGATGTCTTGCCATGGTCAACATGACCCATTACAACTACTACGGGTGGTCTTGGCTCCGTCAGGCCTTCTTCATCTTCCGTATCGTCAAAAAGTATATCTTCTTCGTTAACAACCACTTGTTTTTCAGCCTTAACACCAAATTCATCTGAAATAATTGCAGCAGTATCAAAATCAATTTCCTGATTTAAGGTAGCCATCATTCCCATACTCATAAGCTTTTTAATCACATCCGTCGAAGTCTTTTTCAGTGACTCGGCAAGGTCTTTGACTGTAATGCTTTCAGGTATGGTTATTGATGTAAGTACAGCCTTGGGAGGTATATGCTTATTCTCAGAACCCTTCTTCTGCTTGGACTTTTTAACCTTGACGCCATCATCATTGTAGAACTCATCAAGTATAAAGTCTTCACTGAGAACCTCCGAAACGCCCTTCTTCTCACTTAATACCACAGTCTGAGGCTTGAATTTCTTCTGTTTTGCTGAGGATGCTGTCTTTGTGGCATCCTTTTTTTGCTCTCTCTTTATATCTTTGTCCAAATCCTTGTTCTGGAACTCACGCCTTACTTCCGCCCGCTGATTGTTAAGTTCTTCCTTTTGGGCTGCCGTATATTCCGGCTTGGGGATTTCAAGCGGCCTCACAGGCTGGCGGAAACCACCCTTCGGACGGTCACCGTATGGACGGTTGCCCTGCGGCCTGTCTCCATAGGGTCGATTGCCCTGCGGCCTGTCTCCTTGCGGACGGTCACCGTATGGACGGTTGCCCTGCGGTCTGTCTCCCTGCGGCCTGTCTCCATAGGGTCGGTTGCCCTGCGGTCTGTCTCCCTGCGGCCTGTCTCCATAGGGCCGGTTGCCCTGCGGTCTGTCTCCCTGCGGCCTGTCTCCATAGGGCCGGTTGCCCTGCGGTCTGTCTCCCTGCGGCTTGTCTCCATACGGTCTGTTGTCTTGCGATTTGTCTCCTGTTGCATTTATTGTAACTTGAGCTTGTGCCTTTGAACTTTCAACTGCTGCTGTATTTTTCTCAGGAGCTTTTTCTTCAGGTTTTTTTTCCTCGTTCCGGCTTGGAGCTTCATTTTTAGGTTCGTGAACAGCCTTAACTGCATTTTCGGCTTCTCCTTGCTCCATTCTAGTCTCAGCATTTTTTACAGCTTCCTTCGCTAAATCTGCCACAGAATGCTTGACTTCATCTTTTTGAACAACCGGTTTGTGTTCTTGCATTGAATTCACTTTTACAGGCTCCTTAACAGGCTCTTTTATTTGCTCTTTTATTTGCTCTTTTATTTGCTCTTTTGTATGTTCTTTTGCTGGTACATTAATTTCTGCGGTTCTTGGTGTGTTTTTAACATCTTTTCTCACCTGCGGTCCTGTATCCCTTACGTACCCTGGCCTTAGGCCGGAGGTCGAAGTGGCAGGTCTTATATAGCTTTGCTTTTGTTGATTTTTGCTGTCAGGTCTTGTGTCATTTCTCTGACCGTCAGCCCTGCCGGAATTTCTCAAATCACCCGACTCATTGCTCGAATCAATAATCACCTCGGTCTTTCGGATTATTCTAGGAGCATTCTTTGCGTCCTTTTTTGCTTCCACTTTGGGTGGAGGTGGCATTGGACGCCTCTCCTCACCTTCATGTGCTTTATCGTCATGCTTTATTATTCCTATGTGCTTATACAAAGCATCCAGTTCATTCTCATCCAAAAGGCTCATATGATTTTTAACAACAATGTTTATCTCAGCCAGCTTTTCCATTAATCTTTTGCTAGTTGTATTCAGTTCCTTGGCAAGTTCATGTATTCTTGCTTTTGACAATAAATTCACCCCCGCTTTCACATTTCAAATCGTTCAGCATTTTGCCCAACTGTCCGGCAAAACCATTATCTATAATACACACTACCGATCGTATCTCTTTTCCAGTATACCTCCCGATAAGCTCTTTTTCTCCAAAAAACCTCAGCTCTATGTCTCTGTGCTTGCACATGTCATAAAACTTCTTCTTTGTATTGTCAGAAGCGTCCATTGAAACAATCACCATCAAAGCTTTTCCGGCTTTAATTGTCCTTTCGCAGGTTTCGTCGCCTGAAACAAGCTTCCCGGCTTTTGAAGCCAGACCCAGAAATGAATATATTTTATTGGTCATTATCTTCCTCCAGCTGCTGCCTCATGGTATTGTATATTTCCTCGCTGATTGGGGATTCAAAAGCTCTCTCAAGGCGCTTTGCCTTTCTTGCCTTTTCGAAGCACTGCACGCTCTTACAGATGTAAGCTCCTCTGCCTGGCTGTTTCCCTTTAAAATCAACGCTTATATTATTTTCCTTATCCTTGACAACTCTTATGAGCTCCTTCTTGGGCTTCATTTCCTGGCAGCCAAGGCACATACGCAACGGAATTTTTCTTTGCTTCACTGACATCCTCCAAATGAATTTAAAACTATTCTTCAATATCTTCTGCCATGTGTTCCTCTGAATAATCATAATTGGTATTGATATTGAACATTTGCTGCTCAATGGCTGCCCTCAACTGGGATTCGCTCTTGATGTCTATCTTCCAGCCTGTCAGCTTTGCAGCAAGTCTTGCATTCTGTCCTTCCTTCCCTATTGCAAGCGACAGCTGAAAGTCAGGCACTGTAACCCTTGCGCTTTTTTCATCCTCTGAGGCGTCAACCCTTACAACCTTTGCGGGGCTTAAGCTGCTCGAAATATATTCTTCAGGAGAACTGCTCCACTTTATTATATCTATTTTCTCTCCCCTTAGTTCATCAACTACAGCCTGCACCCTTGTACCCTTTTGCCCTACACACGAGCCAACAGGATCAACATTCTCATCCTTCGCGTAAACCGCAATTTTTGTTCTTGAGCCCGGCTCTCTGGCAATACTCTTTATTTCTACGGTACCGTCATGTATTTCCGGCACCTCCAGCTCAAAAAGCCTCTTGACAAGCCCCGGATGGGTTCTGGAAAGCATAATCTGGGGGCCTTTTGTGGTTTTTTTTACTTCAATAATATAGCACTTTATTCTTTCATTGAACCTGTACTCCTCACCCGGAGTCTGTTCTGAGTAAGGCAGAACAGCCTCTGTTTTGCCTAGGTCGATTATTATGTTCTTTCTCTCAATTCTTTGGATAACACCTGTAACTATATCCCCTTCCTTGTTTGAGAACTCATGAAAAATGATGCCTCTCTCTGCTTCCCTTATCCTCTGGACAACCACCTGCTTTGCGGTCTGGGCCGCAATTCTTCCGAACTTCTTTGGAGTAACCTCTATCTCAACTGTATCGTCCTCTTCCACATTGCGGTTTATTTTTCTTGCTTCATCAATAGATATTTCAAGCAAATCATTCTTGGGTGAGGATGTTGCCCTTTTTACTGCATAAACCCTTACATCCCCTGAATTACGGTCGATATATACCCTTACATTCTGCGCTATGCCGAAATTCCTTTTGTAGGCAGAAATCAAAGCTGCTTCAATGGCCTCTATTAAAGTTTCCTTATCTATTCCCTTCTCTTTTTCTAATTGTTCCAACGCATGAATTAAATCAGCACTCATTTTTTCAGACAACCTCCTTATGTAATTGACCCGGGTTTACGGGATTAAAAAATATTTCCCAAAAATTATGTATTGTTAAAATTTTGCAACTTTTCTTACTAATGCTATCTTATCCCTGTCAAAGCTTGCAAAATCGTTTCCGATTTTTAACTCCACATGGTTGTCAGCTAGCCCCAGCAGTTCGCCTTCAAATACCTTCTTGCCCTCAATGGCTTCAAAAAGCTTTACTTCGACAGTCTCGCCCTTATACTTTTCAAAATCACTGTCTTTCTTCAACGGCCTTTCCAGCCCTGGAGACGATACCTCGAGAAAATAACTTTGTTCAATAGGATCCTCCTTGTCAAGAACCTCGCTCAACCCTTCGCTTATGACCTGACAATCATCAATTGTCACACCGCTGGGCTTATCTATATACACCCTAAGATACCAGTTCGCCCCTTCCTTCACGAACTCCACATCCACCAGTTCAAAAAGGTGCTTATCCACTATTGGCTGCGCAAGCGCTGCCACTATGTCTTCTACTCTTTTTTTTGCCATCAAACAACCTCCATCAACAAGAAAATCGTATTATCCTCAATGCTGGTATAATACGAAAGAGTGGGTTGTTCCCACTCTTTTCATTTAAAATGCCTATATGCTTTAGTCCACAAGTATTATAACACTATTATTTGCTTTAATCAACATTTTATTAGTTAATTTTCAAAAAATATATTTATTGAAGTGGAAACAACCTTAAATTACTTTGCTCCGAATACAAGCATATATAAACCAACTATGCATAGTAATATCGCCACATATTTTTGAAATCTGTCCTTGCTCATATTACTGATTAATCTCTTTGCAGTGTATGTTCCTGCTATCATGGCAGCTCCCATTATTCCTCCTGCAATCCATGCATAAAGCGGTATGGCGATAAGCTTCCCGTAAATGATTATTTTTAATATATGCATCGCTGTGGCAGTGGTTGCCTCACTTGCAATATAGGCCACAGGCGGAAGTCCTAATGATAAAAACACAGCCGCGCCCAAGGGGCCTGCGCTTCCCGCAAGTCCTGACAACAGGCCTACTGCAGCACCCCCAAAAAGTATTAGCTTATTGCTTGCCTGAAAAGCGAATATATTATAATATTTCAGTAAAACAAGCGCAATTAATACTCCTCCGACTGCTCTTGTAACAATATCTTTTGGAAAGCTGACAAAGGAAAATGCGCCAATAGCAGTGAGGGGCAAAGCAGTAATTAAAAACAAGCCTGCTTTTTTCCACTCAATTTGTTTAATAGCTATACTCATCCTTGATATGTTCCCAACAAGCTGGGCTATTGTCAGCACAGGCACAGCCATCTCAACGCCTAGATACAGCGTGAGCACCGGTAATAGCAGTAAAGCACCGCCAAAACCGGCTGCACCGGAAATTAATGCAGCAATAAAGCTTGAAATCAACAAAATTATGTAACCTTGCATGTTGTTTCACATCCAATTTAAAATAGATTGTCGTGATGCTCAAAATGCCGTCTGTGGCATTTTGACGATTGTGTTAAATTGACGGTTTTGTTTTACACAAATTTAACATCAATTTTCTATCGGATTGTTGTTTAATTCTATTATAATATATTGTAACGATCTACAATACAAAAAATAATTCGTGCTGAAAAAGGAGGCGAGTTCTTTGAAAATAAAAGTGCTGTTTATTTGTGTACACAACTCCGCAAGAAGCCAAATAGCCGAAGCACTATTAAAAAAACTAGGCGGTGACAGGTTTGAAGCTGAAAGTGCGGGATTTGCTCCAACTGAAATAAATCCTCTAGTTGTTGAAGTAATGAAAGAGGAAGGCATCGACTTGACCGAAAAGAAAACCCAAAGTGTTTTCAGCCTTGTAAAAGCTCAAAATTTTTATGGGTATGTCATTACTGTTTGTAACAAAGCCAAAGAAGCAGAATGCCCCACATTCCCAGGCATACCAAAAAGAATATATTGGGATTTGGAAAATCCCGAAGACTTTACAGGTACAGAAGAAGAAAAGATTATTAAGGTCAAAGAACTAAAAGATAAAATCAAACAGCTGGTTTTAGATTTTATCAAAGAATATGGCAATTAACAAAAAGTCTCATTCACCAACCAAGCTTAAAACAAACTCATCTGGTTGCTCTCGGGCATTTTGTCGAGGCAACCGTGGGTTTGCAGAATTTCAATGACTGCCTTGGTGATTTTGGCACGTATGCGCAGGTCATCTATGGAAATGAACTCCCCGCCTTTTCTTGCCTCTACTATGTTCTGGGCCGCAGCTGCGCCCAGACCCTGAAGAGCGTTGAGCGGAGGCCTTATGCCTTCAGTAGTAATCTGGAACTTCACCGCATCGGACTTATATAAATCCACAGGAAGGAATTTTATCCCTCTGGCATACATTTCATTGGCTACTTCAAGTATAGTCAGAACATTCTTTTCCTTCTGGGTCATGTTGTTTCCCTTTTGCTCAAGCTCCTTGATTGCATTCCTTACCTTGTCCTGTCCGTGAGTCATGAGCTGGGCATCGAATTCATCAGCCCTGACAGTAAAGTAAGTAACATAAAAGGCTTCAGGGTAGTAAACCTTGAACCAGGCTATTCTGAAGGCCATCATTACATAGGCTGCGGCATGGGCTTTGGGGAACATGTATTTAATGGTTTTACAGGATTGAATGTACCAGTCAGGCACTTTATTTTCCTTCATTGCCTGCTCATACTCCTCCTTGACCCCTTTGCCCTTTCGGACATCCTCCATGATTTTAAACGCTGTCTTGGGGTTAAGACCTTTATGTATAAGGTAAATCATAATATCGTCACGGCAGCAAATACACTGCGACAGTGCCGCAGTGCCATTGCGTATGAGGTCCTGGGCATTGTTCAGCCAAACGTCCGTACCGTGGGAAAGGCCTGATATGCGTATAAGCTCAGAGAAAGTACTGGGTTTTGTATCAACCAGCATTTGACGGACGAATTTTGTGCCGAATTCAGGTATCGCAAAGGTTCCTACCTCGCTGTTAATATCCTCAGGCTTAACGCCCAGCGGCTCTGTGCTGCTGAAGATACCCATGGTCCGTTTTTCACCGATTGGAATCGTCCTGGCATTTACCCCTGTCAGATCCTCCAGCATCCTGATTACCGTAGGGTCGTCATGCCCCAGTATATCAAGCTTCAGAATACTTCCGTGCAGGAAGTGGTAGTCAAAATGAGTAGTAATTATGCTAGATTCCGTATCATCTGCAGGACGCTGTATCGGAGAAAAGTCAAAAATCTCCTTGTCCTGCGGAACAATCATAATTCCGCCCGGATGCTGGCCTGTGGTCCTTTTAACTCCTGTGCAGCCCTTGACAAGCCGGTTTATTTCCGCATTTGTAACTACAATACCTCTTTCGTCAAGGTAATTCTTAACAAACCCGTATGCAGTCTTCTCAGCCACTGAAGCAATGGTTCCCGCCCTGAAGACATGACCCTCTCCGAAGAGCTCCTCCGTATACTTATGTGCCCTTGGCTGGTACTCTCCAGAGAAGTTCAGGTCAATATCAGGCTCCTTGTCTCCTTCAAAGCCAAGGAAGGTTTCGAAGGGTATGTCATAGCCGTCCTTTTTAAGAGGCTTGCCACAATCCGGACAGTTCTTGTCTGGAAGGTCAAAGCCGCAGTCAAAGCTTCCATCCGTAATAAATTCCGAATATTTGCATTCCGTGCAGATATAGTGGGGCTGCAACGAATTGACCTCTGTTATTCCCGACATGTTTGCAACGAAGGATGAGCCTACGGATCCCCTTGAGCCAACCAGATAACCGTCACTCAAGGATTTGGAAACCAGTTTCTGGGCGATGAGGTACATAACCGAGAAACCATTCTTTATTATGGAGTTCAATTCCTTTTCCAGTCTCTTAGAAACTATCTCCGGCAGCGGATCTCCGTATATTTCTTTTGCCTTGTCTTCCGCAAGTCTCTTGATTTCTTCTTCCGCACCCTCCATTTTCGGAGGAAAGGTCCCGGAGGGCACAGGTGCTATTTCCTCAGTCATATCAGCAATCTTATTGGTGTTTGTGATTACAACCTCATAAGCTTTTTCCCTGCCAAGATAACTGAACTCCTCCAGCATTTCTTCAGTTGTCCTCAAAAACAGAGGTGCCTGATTGTCAGCATCGCTATAGCCCTGTCCCGCCATAAGGATTCGCCTGAACACCTCGTCCCCGGGGTCCATGAAATGAACATCACAGGTAGCTACAACTAATTTTTTATACTTGTCTCCCAGCCTTACTATTTTCCTGTTTATATTCCGCAGCTCCTCCTGGCTCTTTACTTTTCCGTTATTGATAAGGAACTGGTTGTTTCCGATGGGCTGAATCTCAAGGTAGTCATAGAAGCGCACTATTTTGGATATGACATCGTCGCTTTTATTTTCAAGTATTGCAGAATAAAGCTCTCCAGCCTCACAGGCGCTGCCTAATATAAGCCCCTCCCTGTATTTCATCAGAAGCTTTTTGGGTACCCTCGGCTTCTTGTAATAATACTTCAAATGTGATTCGGATACTATTTTATAAAGGTTTTTAAGGCCTGCAGTGTTCTTCACAATAATTATAGCGTGGTACGAAGGAGCCTTTGTATAGTCTTCAACATTGTCATAGGCTTTTTCAATATCATCAATGGAACTTACTCCCTTCTGCCTTAGGATTTCAAGACACCTGATAAAAATCTCAGCCGTTGCCCTAGAATCGTCTATTGCCCTGTGGTGATTGTCAAGCTTGATCCCAAGATGATTTGCCACAATATTCAGCTTGTAGCGGTCCAGCCCGGGGAACATTTTTCTGCAAAGCTGCAGGGTATCAATAACCGGATTGCTTATGCGCTCACCCATAACTCTTGCAAAATGCCTGATAAAGCCAAGATCAAATGGCGCGTTATGGGCTACCAGCACAGCTCCGTTTATAAATTCCAGAAACTCAAGCATAACAGGTTCTATGGCAGGACTGTCCGCCACCATTTCGTTTGTAATGCCTGTAAGCTTTGTTATAAAGCTGGGTATAGGCATCTCTGGATTCACAAAGCTGCTGAATCTGTCAATGATTTTCCCGTCTTTGATTTTAACAGCGCCAATCTCGGTTATTTTGTCCTTTCCCGGGTTTAATCCGGTTGTTTCGATGTCAAGCACAACAAAAACATCATCTATTGACTGACCATTGGAATCATAAACCACCGGAACACTGTCATCCAATATGTAGCACTCCATGCCGTACAGTATCTTTATGTTGTTTTTCTTGCCCGCCTCAAAAGCATCAGGAAAAGCCTGCACAACTCCGTGGTCTGTAATGGCTATTGCCTTGTGACCCCATTGGGCCGCTCTTTTGACAAGATCCTTCGCGGAAGAAACCGCGTCCATGGAGCTCATCTGGGTGTGAAGGTGCAGCTCAACCCTTTTTTCCTCTGCATTGTCAAGCTTAATTTCCTTTTGTATTTCCAAAATATCGCCAGCAAGCACGGTCAATTCTTTTGAAAACTTGTCGTATTGGGCTTCTCCCCTTACCTTAACTCTGATGCCTTCTTTTATTTGCTCTTTAAAGAGGTCAATGTCGCCTTTTTCTATAAAGAATTTAATAGTCAGAGAGCTTGTATAGTCCGTGGCATCAAAAATGCATAAGAATTTGCCGCTTCTTAATTCTCGGAATTCCACCTTGAAAATATCTCCCCAAACGCATATCTTACCGGAATCCTGAGTTACCTCATTCATATTTGCAAGGCTGTCGTTAAAAGCTTTTCCCAAAATTACACACGGCATGCCCGCTTGTGGCTTGGGCTTTTGCTTGCTGCCATTTGATTCGGCAGGCTTGTCAGGGACTATGACGGTTTCATTCACCAGCTTTGATTCTTCAAACTCCTTAAAGGCAAGGTATTCATCCCAAACCACCTCGTCAATATCAAAATCCCTGAATTCCACCCTGATTTTTTTTGAAAACCAGTCCTGCAGAATTGATTCAATTATAGCATCACAGCCCTGAGCCTTAAGTATTTCAGAGCCCTTTGTTTTCAGCTTGATTATAAGATTGCTGTCCAAAAGCTCCCAGTCGCATTCAGCCATAATGCCTCTGCTTAGAGCAACCTTGCTGTTAACCAGCTGGACAATACTTCTCCAATACTGTGTAAGTATATCATTAACGGACATTTGCAAATGAAACTTAGGTGATACAACAACCGCATCAAGCTTGAAAATGCTTTTTAAGCTTGACTCCAGGCTTGAGAAAACACAACCCGGAATTAACGTCTCGGAAGTAACGCAGATTTCCAGCTTCTTTGATTTTGAAAATATATTAACTCTTGAAATCCTAAGGTTTCCTATTGCTTGCGAGAGCTCGCTGTTTTTGCTTAATTCCGGAAAAAGCTCAAGAAAACCTTTGTTGTCTATAGCTGCATTTTGCATATTTGCTTATCCCTCACCGGCTTACTTATAGGTATTCTATCTCTGCCAAAAGCTCTTCAACAATCCTGTCCTCCGGGATTTTTCTTATTATCTGCCCCTTTTTAAAAAGTAGGGCTTCTCCATTTCCCCCGGCAATACCAATATCTGCCTCCCGTGCCTCTCCCGGGCCGTTAACCGCACACCCCATCACTGCTACCTTAATATCCTTGTCAACGGCTTGAAGCCTGGCTTCCACAAGATTTGCTATTTTAATCAGGTCTAACTGGCATCTTCCGCAGGTGGGGCAGGAAACAAAATCAATTCCTCCCTTTCGCAAGCCAAGAGCCTTTAATATTTCAAGCCCTACCTTCACTTCTTCAACGGGATCCCCTGTGAGGGAAACCCTTAGCGTATCTCCGATACCTTCCGCAAGGAGGCAGCCAATGCCTACGGAGGATTTTACAGTTCCCCTGAATATTGTTCCCGCCTCTGTAACACCAATGTGAAGCGGATATTCAGATTTCTGGGAAATAAGCCTGTAAGCTGCTATTGTCATGGGTACGCTTGAAGCTTTGATGGAAAATGCGATTTGATTAAAACTAAGGCTTTCAAGAATTTCAGCATGTCCAAGGGCGCTTTCCACCATGCCTTCGGGAGTCACCCCATTATACTTGTCTAAAATATGCTTTTCAACCGATCCGGAGTTTACACCTATTCTTATAGGCACTTCACGCTCCTTTGCCATCTCGACGACGGCCCTCACTCTATCCCTGTCACCGATATTTCCTGGATTCAGCCTGATCTTGTCTGCTCCGTTCTTCATACATTCCAAAGCAAGCCTGTAATCAAAGTGAATGTCGGCTACCAATGGAATGCGTGTAGCCTTCTTGATGTCTTTAATGGCCTGTGACGCGGCATAATCTGGAACTGCAAGGCGGACAAGCTCGCATCCGGCATCCTCCAGCCTTTTTATTTGTTCTATGGTTGCAGGAATATCCCTTGTGTCGGTATTTGTCATAGATTGTACTGTAATTGGCGCATCTCCGCCAATATATATATCCCTGACACGAATCTTCTTTGTCTTTCTTCTGCTTGCATATATATCCATCATAAACCAACCTTCATTCCCAACCTCTAGCCTCCAAAAATCCTCGTCAATATGCGTGCTATATCATTGTAAAGAGTAAATACAAAAAGCAGAAGCATCAGCGCAAAGCCTGCCATCATAATAAATGCTTCCTTTTCCTGTGGCAGCGGTTTTCTTCTTACAGCCTCCACAGCCAGCAGGATAAGCTTGCTTCCGTCTGCCGGAGGTATTGGAAGCA
The DNA here is from genome assembly GCA_026417615.1 of Clostridia bacterium. GTDB lineage: Bacteria > Bacillota > Clostridia > Acetivibrionales > JAFADI01 > SKW22. The sequence continues at coordinate 36,055 of JAOACY010000120.1, read as the reverse complement.
GGTTTGCAACTCCCAAGCCAATGCTTATTAAAGCTGACATAAACAACAGGTATATAAAGCTGTCTTTAATAGATGTACTCTGCCTTACAGCAGTATTTATAGCATCAACCGCCCCTACGGCTCCGGTCATCTGGTTCAGTGGCACCTTACCCTGTACGAGCCATGCAAAGGAGTATACACCTATTCTCGTAAAGGAATAAGTTCTAATTAAAGATTGCTGTATAATGTCACCGGCATTCCCTTTTTCAAAGCTGAAATTCAGCTCTGTTCTGTACATTTGAGGATTCTTGCCCCTTTTAGGAGTTACGGTTATCGGTTCAAGCTTCTTTCCGTCCCTAAGTATGGTAATGCTTACAGGTTCCCCCTGGTTTTTGTACATGAAGTTTAGTATCTGCTGCATATTTAATACTTCTGTGCTGTCAAGCTTGACTATTATATCTCCGGACTTTATTCCGGCAGCATCAGCTGGACTTCCCGGCTCCACCCTTTCAATCATGTTGGTGTGCTCGCCGTTTATCTCCTTTGGCGAAAAGCCTATCAGAGGCCTGTTTTCAGGAATAATCCGCGGGGTGAGCTTTAAGGGTATTGTTTCATTGCCCCTTTGCACTTTTATATCGACAGTTTTTCCACCTGATATGTTATACATGAACATATCTATTTCCATAGGCTGGTAAATCCTTTTGCCGTCAAAGCTTATCACTTTGTCACCTTTCTGTATTCCCGCATAGTAAGCAGGGGTATCCTTTTGGACAACGCTGATTTCTGTTGTCTGATATCCTGCTATGGCAAGCATTACGGCAAAGGCTACAGCAGCGCTTGCAATATTAAACAGAGGCCCGGCTGCGATAACCGCTGCCCTGGCGTGAACAGGATGGCTGGCCAGGGACTTGTCTTCGTACACGGAGTCCTCCTTGTCAAAGGCAACATAAGCCAGCATAGGAATAAGCCGTATGGAAAATATTGTTTCCTTATGCTGGAAGCTGAATATTTTGGGTCCGATAAAAAGTGAAAATTCATAAACCTTTATCTTAAATAACCTTGCCAGTAAAAAATGTCCCATCTCATGGATTATTATGATTGCGTTAAACGCCAGAATTGCCAGTATAAGCTGCATAAATTTCTGATTCCTTTCTAAAATTTATTGCAAAACAATTTTTATTGTCATTTGAAGGAGTGCTAAAGCATAGCTGTACACTTTTGTCTCACCAATTGCATTGCCGTTTCCCTTGCCCACCTGTCTGCTTCTATTATATCTTCAAGGTTTGGGCAATTATTCACAATGTGTCTGGACATTACATTTTCTATAATTCCCGGTATATCTATAAATCCAATTTTTTCTTTAATAAACAAATCAACGGCAATCTCATTTGCAGCATTTAAAACAGCCGGCATTGTGCCTCCGCAGCGGCCCGCCTCATAGGCAAGCTTCAGACACGGGAACGCTTCCTGATCCGGCTCCTCAAAAGTCAGAGTTCCAGCCTCCAGCAGATTGAGCCTTGAAAAACTGTTGAACTCCCTTTTAGGGTATGTAAGAGCCAGCTGTATGGGTATCCTCATATCCGGCTGCCCCAGCTGGGCCATAACGGATCCGTCAACAAACTCGACCATTGAGTGTATTATGCTCTGTGGATGAACCATTACCTGAATTTTGTTCAGTTCAACATCAAAAAGCCATTTGGCTTCTATTACCTCGAGTCCCTTGTTCATGAGAGTGGAGGAATCAATGGTTATCTTGGCCCCCATGCTCCAGTTGGGATGTTTTAAAGCCTGGGCAGGAGTAACCTCCTTGAGTTCTTCAAGGTGTTTGCCCCTGAAGGGTCCTCCGGATGCAGTTATTATCAGTTTCGAAATATCTTTCAGGCTGTTTCCCATCATACATTGGAAAATAGCAGAATGCTCGCTGTCAACAGGAAGAATTCTTACGTTATGTCTTAACGCTTCTTCTATAACAACACTGCCCGCGGTTACGAGAGTTTCCTTGTTTGCAAGGGCAATATCCTTACCGCTTCTTATAGCCTCAAGTGTGGGAATCAAGCCCGAAGTTCCCACAACAGAAGCAACCACTGTATCTACATCTTCCAAAGAGGCTACGATATTCATTCCTTCAACACCGGCATGGATTTTCGTGCCCAAATCCCCTACCCTGTCACGCAGTACTTTTGCAAGCTTTTCATCCGCTACAGCGGCGGCACAGGGCTTGAACTCCCTGATCTGTTTTTCCAGCAGGTCAATATTTGTACCGGCTGCAAGGCCCGATACCTTAAGTCCAAGATTTCTGGCGACATCCAGAGTCTGAACTCCAATTGACCCTGTAGAACCTAAAATAGAAATGTTTCCACCCATTATGCAAATCTCCTGACGATACTCATTTTAATGCAATAAAAGTTAAATAGTAATAAACCACAGGCGCAATGAACAATATACTGTCAAACCTGTCAAGAACTCCCCCGTGGCCCGGCATTACCCTTCCATAATCCTTGATTCCAACATACCTCTTTATTGCGGAAGCAGCCCAGTCACCAATCTGAGAAATGATCCCGTTAAGTATTCCAATTATGGCATAATGGTAAAGGGAGATACTCTGATGGATATACAGGTTGACAAAAACTCCGTATAACACAGTAACGGCTATGCATCCCGCAACCCCTCCAAGCGAACCTTCTACGGTCTTTTTGGGGCTTATTGCGGGGAGGAGCTTGTTTCTTCCGAAAAACATCCCTGTAAAATAGGCAAAAGTATCGGTAGCCCATGCACCTATAAATATCAGCCAAATATAGTAAATGCCGTTGCTTAGATTTCTTGTAAGAACCATAAAGGCCAAGAGAAAAGGTACATAAAGAATACCAAAAACCGTAAGGGATATATCACTAAGATTATACTTGTCATGGAGGAAAATCATTATCGAAAACAATACAACGATTGTTACAAATATGCCAAAGGAAAAATAATTCAACGACCTGAAAAGGTCCAGGTAGGAATTAATCCTTTGATATTCCTGGTTGAGGCTCAGAAAGAAAACAGGTATGCAGTAAATATAGCCTATTATCCTAATAGGCTTGTATCCGGCATTCTCAACTGCATTATAGAGCTCGTGAATACCAATGAGAGCAAGGGCCAGGGTGCCCAAACCCAAGGCAATATTCCCAAAGGATAATATTGATATCAACAAGACAAGCCCTATTAAAGCGCTGACAATCCTTTTTCTCAAAGCTATGCTCCTCCAAACCTTCTATGTCTGCTCTGGTATTCTTTTATTGCCTCTATCAGGTGATTGTCCTTAAAATCAGGCCAGAGCACATCAGTAAACCAAAACTCAGTGTAGGCTGACTGCCAAAGCAGGAAATTGCTAATCCTTTTCTCGCCGCTGGTGCGTATAATTAGGTCGGGATCAGGCATATCGAAGGTGTATAATCTTCCTGCTATACTGTCTTCATCAATATCCTTGACAGAAAGCCTTCCGTTTTTTACATCCACACAAAGACTCTTTACGGCATTAACAATTTCATTCCTGCTTCCATAGTTTAATGCAATATTCAAACTAAGTCCCGTATTCTTTGCTGTAAGCTTATCCACTCTTGCAATTTCTTTTTTAATATCCTCCGGAAGTCCGTTTACATCTCCTATTACTCTTATACGTATATTTTTACCGTGTAATTCACGCTCTGCATTTTTTAAATACTCAAGCAGCAACCCCATCAAAGCATCTACTTCGCTTTTTGGCCTTTTCCAATTCTCCGTGGAAAATGCATATACTGTTAAATATTTTATACCAATTTTGTCACTAAAAACAACAATATTTTTTAGAGCATTGGAACCTTCCCTGTGGCCTGCATTCCTCGGCAGGCCTCTCTTTTTCGCCCAGCGCCCGTTACCGTCCATAATTATGGCAATATGCCGGGGTAAATTATTTTTATCAATATCAACTTGATTTTTTTTAAAAAAGCTTGTAAAAAAGCTCATCTTGACCTCCGATTGTGTAAGCTTAAGCTTACTTGAGCAGTAATGAACAACCCCTCCTTATCAGAGGGGCTTGCAAACAAGCAATTCAACGCTTTTACCGGCATTATTTTTTATTCTTATGACCCTGTAGCTGTCATCAAAGCTTTCGGATTTTTCCCTTGGAGGATAAGTTATTTCCACCCGCGTGACAGCTATACCTGCTTGCCTAAGTATATCCATTGCTTCACCGCAAGGCAAGCCAACAACGTCGGGTACCCCTTCAACCCTGCCGCTATACATATCACACTTCCATAATTTCTTTGTCCTTAGCCTCAACAATCTTGTCTATTTCTGCTATGTACTTATCAGTTATATTTTGTATTTCCTTCTCAATATCCTTCAAATCGTCCTCAGTTATTTCCCCGTTCTTTTTCTGTACCTTCACATCTTCAACCGCATCTCGTCTTATGGATCTGATAGCTACTTTTGCTTCCTCTCCGTCCTTTTTAACCACCTTCGTCAGTTCTTTTCTTCTTTCTTCTGTCAAAGGCGGGAAAACAAGCCTTATCACCTTGCCGTCATTGGAGGGGTTGATGCCTATATCAGACTTTTGAATAGCTTTTTCAATTTCCTTCAAAAGCTTTGCATCCCATGGCTGTATTAAAATAATCCTGGCTTCGGGAACAGATATGTTTCCTAGCTGGTTTATTGGAGTCGGAACGCCATAATAGTCTACTGCAACTTTATCAAGTATTGCAGGATTGGCTCTTCCAGCTCTAATTCCTGCAAGGTTCTCCTTCAAAGCATGAATTGTTTTTTTCATTTTCTCTTCCATATGTTTATACGCTTCCTTAGACATAAAAAACCTCCTTGATCAATTTATTTTTGTTCCTATTTCCTCTCCGTTTATAACCTTTATGATATTATCGGGCTCATTCAAACCGAAAACTATTATGGGTATGCTATTATCCATGCAGAGTGATGTTGCCGTGGAGTCCATTACTCCCAAACCTCTGTTTAAAACATCTATATATCCAAGCTTGTCAAACTTCTTTGCTTCCGGGTTCTTTTCAGGATCGCTGTCGTATACTCCGTCGACCTTCTTAGCCAGAAGAATAACCTCTGCATCTATTTCAGCCGCTCTTAATGCCGCTGTTGTATCTGTGGAAAAATAAGGATTTCCCGTTCCGCAGGCAAAGATTACAATTCTTTTTTTCTCCAAATGCCTCACAGCTCTTCTCCTGATATACGGCTCAGCGACCTGCCTCATTTCAATAGCCGTCTGAACTCTTGTCTGAATGCCTCTTGATTCAAAAGAATCCTGCAGTGCGAGAGCATTTATTACCGTAGCCATCATTCCCATGTGGTCTGCAGTCGTGCGATCCATGCCTTTTCCGCTGCGGCCTCTCCAGAAGTTTCCTCCCCCGACAACTATTGCTATTTCAACTCCCATTTTATGTACTTCAACAATTTTATCCGAAATCAGCCCCAGTGTATCCGGGTCAATACCCGACTTCTTTTCACCGGCTAACGCCTCGCCGCTGATTTTTAACATAACGCGCTTGTATTTTGGTGTTTGCATGGAAATATTCCCCCGCTCAAGAATAATATTTTTCTACATCAACTCAAGAAATTCCTGCATCAATTCTGAACATTTTATATCGTAAATAAAGGAACATATAATGAACTTATATGTTCCCCCAATATACAAGTTATCAGCCGCCGATCTGCTTCATTACTTCTTCGGCGAAATTCTCTTCCTTCTTGGCAAGACCTTCGCCTCTTTCAAATCTCACGAATCTTCTGATATTGATATTTTCTCCGATTGTTGCAATCTTTTCATTCAAAAGCTGGAGAACAGTTCTGTCCGGATCCTTTATAAAAGGCTGCTCAAGGAGACAAACCTCTTTGAAAAACTTTTCAATTCTGCCTTCAACCATTTTGTCCACTATTTTCTCAGGCTTACCTTCATTAAGAGCCTGAGCCCTCAATATTTCTTTTTCCTTCTCGATAATCTCCGCAGGAACCTCTTCTCTCCTTATATATTCCGGCTTGCTTGCCGCAATCTGCATTGCAATATCCCTTACAAAGCTTCTGAAGTCTTCGTTTTTGGCAGCAAAGTCAGTTTCTATATTTACTTCAATAAGAACACCGATTCTGCCGTTTCCGTGAATGTAAGCATCAACGATACCTTCAGCAGCTATCCTTCCGGCTTTCTTTGCTGCAGCCGCCAAGCCCTTTTCCCTCAGATATTCGATTGCCTTTTCCATATCTCCGTTCGATTCATTAAGAGCCTTCTTGCAGTCCATCATGCCTGCTCCGGTTCTTTCGCGAAGCTGTTTTACCATATCTGCAGTAATCATGTTAACTCCTCCAAACATAAACTATTCATAATTATTAACTTTAAAACGCTTTTTTTATACTTGATTCTACTGCAAGAACCCATTTTCTGAAACTTCGATGAAATCACTATCGACTTGTCTTGCAATTCCTCGCACGTATCAATATGACATCCTGTCACGTGATGCTCAAAATGCCCTCCATGGCATTTTGGCTTCGGAATTCCTTCAACTTCGCCGAGTGATTTTTGCATCTTGTTCCGAGAAAAGCTGTTCTTTGAGTAGAATCATACTTTTATTCTTCCGTTTCAATTTCCGGAACTTCAATTTCAAGATTATCCGCAGAACGTTCATCCTGCGAGGTTTCAGACAGCTGCTCTCCCTGGCGGGCTTCTATTATGGCATCAGCCATTTTTCCGGCTATAAGCTTAACCGCTCTGATAGCATCGTCATTGCCCGGAATCACATAATCCACTTCATCGGGGTCGCAGTTGGTATCTACTATCGCAACAACAGGTATTCCAAGCTTTCTTGCTTCAAGGATTGCATTCCTTTCTTTCTTTGGGTCAACTATGAATAAAGCTCCGGGAATCCTCTTCATGTTCTTTATTCCGCCTAAATATTTCTCCAGCTTCTCCATTTCAGCCCTCAGCTTTATAACTTCTTTTTTGGGAAACACTTCGAATATGCCGTTCTTCTCCATGTCAGCCAGCTGATTCAATCTTTCGATTCTTTTGCGGATTGTCTTGAAGTTTGTCAGCATACCGCCCAGCCATCTTGCGTTAACGTAATACTGACCGCTCCTTTCAGCTTCTTCCTTGATTGAGTCCTGAGCCTGCTTCTTTGTTCCTACAAAAAGCACATCCTCACCGTTTGCCGCTACTTCTCTGATGAATAAATACGCCTCTTCTACCTTTTTCACTGTCTTCTGAAGATCGATGATGTAGATGCCGTTACGCTCTGTAAAGATGTATTCGGCCATTTTGGGATTCCATCTTCTGGTCTGGTGACCAAAGTGTACGCCTGCTTCAAGCAGTTGCTTCATTGAAATTACTGACATTAAAAACTCCTCCTGTTCGTTTTATACCTCCATTGCAGTCGTTTCCGCAGAATACCCAGGTTTGTAATCGCTTCTGCTTTCAGACCTTGAGCAACGTTCTGCAAATCATGCAATGTGTGTATTTTTCCGTGTAGTAGTATAACACATGAAATACTTTTTATCAACATTTTTTTGTTGACTGCTAATGCTCACTGGTTTAAACTTAGAGTATAGTCTGCTTGATTAGATTATAATAAATCTTGAAGGAATACAATAATGGTCAAAATAAACAATATGGATTTAATGAAAGTATTGAAGCTTGCTTTAATTGTATTAGGCATACTGGCGGGAATTGTTGTTTGTTTTAAGCTTGCTGTTTTCTTTGCTCCCTTTTTGATAGCCTACCTGGTTGCTACCCTAATGGAACCTGTAATAAGGTTTTTATCGTCAAGATTCAAAATACGCCGCAAGCTGGCTGCCGCCATTACGCTGCTGATTGTCCTTGTTGCCTTTGGTTCTGTATTATTCCTTCTGATTAATAAGCTTATAGCGGAAGCAAGAGAGCTCTCGCTTCATCTTCCTGTATATGTTTCACAAATTTATCAGGAAATAATCGCTCTAATAAACAGGGCGACAGATATGTATAATGAGCTGCCTGAAGAAGTAATAAGCAACCTGGAAGGCTTGAAATCACAGCTTCCCAATAAGCTGAACATAGAAAGCATACTTGGAGATCTGTCCAAACCTTTGGGCAAAATAATAAAAGGTATAAGCGGAATACCCCAGGGACTTATAATTGTTATAGTTACTATTCTTTCAACCTACTTTCTTGCCAGCGACAGGGAGAAAATCGCAGATGTTTTCGTGTCCCAGTTTCCGGAGTCATGGATTGTGAAGTTCCGTGATATTAAAAATGACATGTTTTTTGCATTCTTCGGATACCTTAAGGCTTTGTGCATACTTCTGGCAATCACATTTACTGAGCTTAGCATCGGGTTCACAATTATAGGCGTCAGGTACACATTGCTCCTTGCTCTTGTTATAAGCATAGTGGATGCTCTTCCCATACTAGGCACCGGCACGGTCCTAATACCTTGGGGGCTTTATAACATAGTTACCGGTGATATAAGAATGGGCCTGTCTTTGTTTATACTGTATTTCATTGTTTTGATTGTGCGTCAGCTTATTGAGCCCAAAATTGTCGGAGAACAAATAGGCATACACCCTTTGCTGACACTCATGGCCATGTATACAGGACTGAATCTTCTGGGGTTTGCCGGCTTGATACTAGGACCTGTAACCCTTCTTCTGCTAAAAAATATTTTGATGGGATTATTTAAGGGCAAAAGCCTGAAAAGCATGATATCTCATTCTGAAGAATAAGAGAGCTGCCACTACTGACAGCTCTCCGGTTTAAGCTCCCTGCTTAGCTTTTTGATTGCCTTTTTCTCTATTCTTGACACATAGGATCTTGATATTCCAAGCATTTTTGCTATTTCCCGCTGGGTCTTGCTGCTTCCGTTCAGAAGTCCATACCTCAATTCCAGCACTATCTTCTCCCGGTTCTTCAATACAGCCTTCATCTTTTTGTACAGCCTTCTAACCTGCATTTTCAATTCCACTTCGTCAACAACAGACTCAGCCTCAATACCAATTACATCAATAAGCGTTATTTCGTTGCCCTCGCGATCTGTGCCGATGGGATCCTGCAGCGAGACTTCATTCAGTATCTTCTTCGAAGACCTTATTTGCATCAGTATTTCATTTTCAATGCACCTTGCGGCATATGTCGCCAGTCTTGTACCTTTCTCAAGATCAAAGGTGGAAATTGCTTTAATAAGGCCGATTGTGCCTATTGAAATCAAATCGTCGCTATCGCTTCCCGTTGAACTGTATTTTTTCACTATATGGGCAACGAGCCTTAAATTTCTCTCTATAAGAATATTCCGGGCTTCTTCCGATCCGTTCTTAAATGCTTCTACATACTTTTGTTCTTCTTCGGGGGACAGGGGCTGGGGAAAAGAATTTGCGTTTGACACATAGCCCGCAAGGAAGAAAGTGTTTTTTAGAGCCTCAAGTATTACATTTAATAGTTGGAACAATAATGGCACCTCCTAAAAATAGGCTACCTTCTAATTATATGAAAGCAACCCTTTTTGTGTGCCAGTACATATTAAAAAGTATGAGAAAATGATGATGAAATGTACCTGTTAGCAATACTATACTAAATTATTCTACGTCTGCTGCGATGAACTTCATGATATCAAAATCATTGAAGCATTGCAGTTAATTATTAATTTACTCAAATCTGTGTTGGTAGAGAAAATGTCTCTCACCAAACAGCAGGTTGATGAACTTTAGGAGCGCTTTATTGTTTCCCTGCCCGCTTATTTCAAAGGGAAACTGGCAAAATTAAAGTGAGAATCTTGAGTATATAACTTTTTTAGCTTAAGTTCTCATATACATTATCTATATTTCCTCATAAAGCTTTTTCAAGTCCACAAGCCCCACATTGCCCATTTTTGCAGCAACTTCTTCCAGTTCCTTGGTAAAACCCGATTTGGAGAATATCATGTAGTACTTACTTTTATATTGTTTGAAAAGCCTGCTCTTTTCTACCAGTTCATTTAAAACTCCAATGCCCGTCGGTTCATTTTTCCATTTGCATTCTCCGATAATAGCATTTTCATCGTCGACAGCAAGAATATCAATCTCCTCCTGCCTCTTCTTTTCGGAATTGTTGCCCCACCACCTGCCTATTCTTCCAAACACAAAAGGCAAAGACAGTTTTGCATTTTCCCTTATAAGATATTGTGTGCAAATTTGTTCAAATATCAGCCCCATATAATTTGGAAGCTGGGGAGCAATCGCTTTTTCATATACAATATCGGATAATCCTGTTGCAATACTGCTCATATTGCCGGGAATAAACCTATACCAGAAGCGGAACATCTGATCATCCAGCAAATAAATACTTTTCCGGCTTTCGTATTCTGTCAGAGGTTTATCTTTTTTAATAATCCCTAATGCCATGAGTGCAGAAATATATTTTGCACATTTATTGCTTTCAAGGCCATTCTTTGTAGCAATTTCATTAAGCTTTGAGGCTCCGTTTGCAATAGCCGCAATGATCCCGTTATAGGTAGCAGGCTCTCGCAATTCCTGTTTTAAAAGGTTTATAGGTTCTTCAAACAAGTGCCCGGATTCGCTTAAGAATAAATTTTCAATATTCTCTTTTACGCTCAAATTCAATCTGATTCTGGCCAGATATTCAGGAACTCCCCCTGTTATTCCATATAGTACAGCCTGCTCCTCGGCGCTAAACCCCTTCAGCATTTTTGCAGATTCATAATACGTAAAGGGTTTGATTTTAAACTGGGCAGTGCGTCTGCCATACAAAGGGCTTTTATACCCTAATACCTGATACTCCATGAAGCTCATGGATGAACCGCAAAGAATCAGAAATAGTTTGCTGTCCTTCTGCTTCATATCAATGTGGGCCTGTATAATAGACGAGATTGCCCTGTTGCTTTGGGCAAGATAAGGATACTCATCAATAACCAGTATAATTCTTTCATCACGGGATATTTTGCAAATATAGTCAAAGGCTTTTTCCCAATTTGAGAAATATACATTTCCTTCTGATTCTTTTGAAGTCACAGCAAAAACATCCGTACTGAAATTTTCTATATTAATCAAATCATTTGCTTCACGGGCAACAAAGTAAATAGCTTTTTTACCTTTGCAGAATTCTTTAATAAGCGTAGTTTTGCCAACCCTTCGCCTGCCGTATATCACAGCAAACTCAAATTGTCCGCTTTCATACATCGCGTTTAACTTTTTAAGTTCCTGTTGTCTTCCCACAAACATATTCAATCACCTCTCTGTTTACAAACTCATAAGTTTGCAACTCATAAGTAGATATTATCATATTGTTTTTTAGAAATCAAGTTTCTTTATATTACCCGGATAACTATTTCTTTTCATTCAGCATAATTATATCTTGCAAGCAGTTCCTTAATTTTTTCATAAGAAGCCCTTTTGGGCCTTGCCCCACGAACTGCTAATCAAGCCTATTTCATATTGAGGCCTCGTTTTGCGATCTCCTGGGCGATTTGTGCAAAAATTGGCGCAGCTGCCGTGCTGCCGCTCTTTCCGTTTTCAACAAACACAACTATAGAATATTTCGGATCATTCTTTGGAAAATATCCGGCAAACCATGCATGAACAATTTTTTCCCCGTTTATGAACTGACCTGTTTCAGCGCTCCCCGTCTTGCCCCCTGCTCCTCCGAACTGCTCTAAGGATGCGCTAACTCCCGTACCGTAGCTTGTCACATCCTCCATAAGTTGTTTCAGCTTGTTTGCCGTGGACTTGGAAATCACTCTGGCCCCTTCCTTTTTTCTGACCTCCTTAATAATTTTTCCGTCTTTGTCTACTACGCAATCAACAATGTTGATTGTGTTCTTTATTCCCCCGTTCGCAACAGTTGCAACTATGTCAGCAGCCTGCAGGGGAGTTGCCATGACATTTCCCTGCCCTATGGAGATATTGGCTATCTCACCATCCGTGTAGACCCTTGCTATATCCGGGATGCAGCCAAAAGCTTCATCAACGCCCTGCTTTACGATGCCGGTAGCGCTGCCGAGCCCGAATTTTTGCGCCATGCTTATAATATTCCTGCTTCCGAGGTTAATGCCTGTCCTTATGAAAAAAGGATTGCAGGATAGTGCAAAAGCTTCTGAAAAGCTTAAAAGGCCGTGCCCTCCTTTATCGTAGGATGAACACCTGAAAGTTTTGTCGCCAATTTCTATATAACCTGTGCAGTCATATGCTTCGGTTGGAATTTTCCCTGTCTCATAGCAGCTTGAGGCAACTATTATTTTAAAGATGGAACCCATATTATAGGAAGCAACCGCCCTGTTGAAAAGCTCTTTATTCTGGCTGTCAAGGTATTTTGCCACATTGTTCTGATCAAAGTCGGGCTTGCTTGACATAGCAAGGATATCTCCGCTGCACACATCCTCAACCACAACGGCTCCGGTAACATTGTTCCTTTCAAGCACATCCTCAACTATTCTTTGAATGTGGTAGTCAATAGTAAGTATTACAGAATTTTTCTCATGAGACTTGTCCGTTCTTGCCACCCTGTAACCAATACCCGGGATTACATTGCTTTTCGCATCCGTATAAACGCTCATGGAATTCTGGCCTTTAAGCTTAAGATATTGCTCATAATGCTTCTCTATGCCCGTTTCACCATACAGATCCACCCCATTCAGATACCCAAGAACATGCTTTGCTAAAGATTTTCCGCTGTCATATCTTTTAAGCGAGTGTATTACGGACACCCCTTCAACACCTGTCTTTAAAAGCTCCTGTGACTTTTCAGAGGTTGTTTCGATTATAATTGGCTGGCGCATTATATCGATTTCTCTTTTTATTTCCTGCTCGTTAAGCTCAAGAATATTGCTTATTTTTTCAATATCGCCAAGCCTGCTCCTTAAAATAAGAGGTTTAATTGCGACAGATATTTTTTTGCTTCTGTTTGTAAATGGTATGCCATTCCTGTCAAGAATATTTCCTCTAGGCATCTCCGCCACAGATCTGGATATCCTCTGGACGGAAGCAGACTTCGCGAGTTTTTGTCCCATAAATATTTGAAAGTAGGCTATTCTGCCTGTCAGTGCTATAAAAAGCGCAATAAAGGCCAGCAGTAAGCCATGAGACCTGTTTTTGTTCATAAAAATACCCTCCATAGCTAAATTGTTGCTATGGAGGGCTGGTTTTATACATTCTTTCTTCTAAGTATTGTGTAGGGCTCAACGGGTTCCTCCATTGGCATGTATACTGTCATTTGAGGATGAGGAGCTGCTTCGATAGGTTCTCCTTCGGCGTTTTTCATGCTTGTGATTGCTTGCTTGTAGAATCTGCCTTTGGGTTTTACAACTTCAATCTCTTCTCCGGCAAACATTCTGTTTCTCTGTTCAATTGTTGCAATACCCGTTTGGCTGTCATACGCCGTAACAAGTCCAACAAAGTCATAGTCCCTTATATAGGAGCTGGTGTGGTAAATCTGAGCGTCAAGAGGCTTTCCAAAATAGAAGCCTGTTGTAAACTCCCTATGGCTGGCTTTCGAAACCTCTTCAAGCCATAGAGGATTAAAGCGGTAGGCTTCAGGATTATTGTAGTATTCATCGATAGCATCACGGTATGCCTTTACAACGGTAGCCACATAGTAGGAGCTCTTCATGCGCCCCTCGATTTTCAGGCTTCCTGCTCCTGATTGTATAATTTGGGGAATATATTCAATCATGCACAGATCCTTGGAATTATATATAAACGTACCCTTCTCATTCTCGTAAACCGGTATGTATTCTCCGGGCCTTTTCTCCTCAACCAAATGATATTTCCACCTGCAGGGATGAGCGCACTGCCCCCTGTTGGAATCCCGTCCAGCCATATAGTTGCTTAAAAGGCAGCGTCCCGAATAGGATATGCACATGGCACCATGAATGAAAATCTCAAGCTCAAGCTCTTTTTGCACTCTCTCTCGGATTTGCCTTATTTCATTAAACGAAAGCTCCCTTGCAAGCACAATCCTGCTGACACCCTGCTCAAACCAGAACCTGGCGCTTCTCCAGTTAGTGTTGTTTGCCTGGGTGCTTAAATGTATCTTCATGTTGGGCACAGCTTCTTTAACAACTGCCAACACACCAGGGTCTGAAACTATTACCGCATCGGCACCCAGCCTCCATATTTCTTCTGCATAAGAAGGCATGGCTTCCAGTTCCTCATTGTGAGCGATAATGTTCATGGTTACATAGGCTTTTTTGCCCATTGAATGGGCAAACTTTATACCCTCAGCCATTTCAGAGATGCTGAAGTTCTCAGCATATGCCCTGAGGCCAAATTCCTCCCCGCCCATGTAAACCGCATCCGCTCCATAGATTAAAGCCATTTTCAGTTTTTCAAGGCTGCCTGCGGGTGCAAGCAATTCAACTTTCCTCATGTATTCTTCCTTGTCCTGTTTTTTCTTTACTTTTTCTTATAGCTGACCGCAACCCCATCACCGATAGGGATTATGCTCGTCTCGAATTTATCGCTTTTACACAACATATCAAGGTAGTCTCTCATCCTCTTAACTATTGTTTTCTTTCTTCTCACTACCAATTCATTTGCAGCTACCATGCCCTTATAGAGGACATTGTCAGAAACAAGCAGCCCGCCTGCTTCAAGCATTCTTTCGCACTCCGCAAGAAATTCGCCATACTGTCCCTTGGCGCCATCGAGAAATATCATGTCATATTTCTTATCAAGGCATCGCAGCACTTCCAGTGCATCTCCCGTTATTATGCTGATGGTGTCCGTAAGTCCAGCCCTCCTGATATTTTCCTTCGCCCGCTCAACCATCAATTCATACCTCTCAATGGTATCAATTTTACCAGCTCCGTCAAGAAAACCCGACATTAAAATTGCGGAATAACCTATGGCTGTTCCCACTTCCAGTATCCTCTTGGGCTTGTGAATTGTACCCAGAACAAAAAGCAGCCTGGCAACCTCAGGCTGAATAATGGGCACATGGTTTTTTTCCGCGAACTCCTCAAGCTCTGCAAGTATACCCGTGCTTGGTTTTATTGTGTTCCTTATGTACTCATTTATATAGTCGTGACATATCATATAATTCTCACTTAGTTTACTCCATACTTTTTCATGGCTGCCTGGTGCTCCTTGTATGTCTTTGAAAAATGATGAGTTCCGTCACCTTTGGCCACAAAATACAGGTAATCCGTCTTTTCCGGGTTCAAAGCAGCTATAATGGAGTCAAGCCCCGGCGAACAAATAGGCCCCGGGGGAAGCCCCTCATGCTCGTATGTATTATAAGGGTCTGAAACCTTAGTGTCCTTCTCCGTTATTTTTTTCTTTTCTATGCCTTGCTTATTCAAGAAAATATATTTTATGGTTGCGCAGGATTGAAGCCTTCTTAATGTCTTGTCCTTGCTATTTAATCTGTTGTGGAAAACACTTGATATAAGTGTGCGATCTTCAGGCACCTGTGCTTCCTTTTCAATTATGGACGCAAGGATTATTACCTGATCTACGGTCATTTTCAATTCTTCAGCCTTTTTATAAAACTCAGGCTTGAATTTTCTGTCGAAGTTTTCCAGCAATGTATTTATGATTCCCTTTTCTCCTGCCTTCAAATCAAATTTATATGTATCAGGAAAAAGATAGCCTTCAAGCTTGTATTCCCTTTGAGGTATGTTTTCAAGAAATTTAAAGGCAAACTTTTCAGAATTCATTATTCTTCTGAACATTTGGGCATCCACAAGCTTTAGCTTGGCAAGCTCCGCTGCAATCTCTTTTGCTGTCAATCCCTCTTGTAAAAATACCTTTACAGTTTCAGGCTCACTGCAAAGAATACGCATCAATTCTTCGTACTTCAGTCCCTTGCTCACTATATGAGTGCCTGCTCTGTACATCCCGTCAAAGCCGTTAATCTTGGAGATCAGCTTAAACAGCAAGGGCTTGTCAATCAAGCCCTGCTCCGCAAGCTTTTTTGCAATTGCATCCGTGCTGGAGCCTTTTTCCACCTCAAATTCAATCCCTTTTCCTTCAGGGATTTCCGGAAGCTCCGCTTCTTTCTTTTTGGCATGTTCCTCAATAACATACTTATATGAGTAAATACCGCTTGCAAGCGTTACAGCTGCAATAAACAAAAACAAGGCCAGCCTGAAAACAGCTTTTTTCTTCCTCCTTGTCAAGTTCTTTTTTTCATAACCGGCGCTTGCTTCGCTCATAATACCACCCGCCAAAACTTAAATTAAGACTGGTATTGCTTATATTTTGCTCTTGAACTTTGCTCTCTGCTCAGTATCAAGGATTCTCTTCCTAAGACGGATATTTTTAGGTGTAATCTCCACCAATTCATCGTCCGCGATAAATTCAAGAGACTGCTCCAGGCTCATTATAACAGGAGGAGTGAGCCTTAATGCCTCATCTGAGCCTGACGCGCGCATGTTTGTAACATGCTTTTTCTTGCAGACATTTATAACTATATCCTCGCTGCGTGCGTTTTCCCCAACAATCATTCCCTCATAAACCTTTGTCCCTGGTTCTATGAAAAGACTGCCCCTCTCCTGAGCATTATATAAGCCGTAGGTAACAGCTTCTCCGTCCTCCCAAGCCACCATCGAGCCTCTCTGTCTTCCCGGGATATCACCCTTGTATGGTTCAAAGCCATGGAATACATGATTCATTATACCATTTCCTTTTGTATCCGTCAAAAACTCCGAACGGTAACCTATAAGGCACCTGGCGGGTATCTTGAATTCCAGCCTTATATAGCCCTGATTAGCCGAATGCATGTTGACCATCTCAGCCTTCCTGGACCCCAGCTTTTCCATAACGCTTCCCATAAATTCCTCAGGAACGTCAATTATTAGGTATTCTACAGGCTCTAATATTTCCCCGTCCTTTTCCTTGTAAATAACCGTCGGTTTTGATACCTGAAATTCATAACCCTGCCTTCTCATGGTTTCGATGAGAATTGAAAGATGAAGCTCTCCTCTTCCCGACACCTTGAAGGAATCAGGAGAATCAGTTTCTTCAACTCTCAAGCTTACGTTTTTCTCAAGCTCCTTAAAGAGTCTGTCCCTCAAATGCCTGGAGGTTACATATGAGCCTTCTCTGCCGGCGAAGGGACTGTTGTTGACGCTGAAGGTCATTGCTATGGTGGGTTCGTCTATATCCACAAATGGCAAAGGCTCGGGATTATTAACATCGCATATTGTCTCGCCTATGGTAATATCTCCTACTCCCGACACAACAACAATCTCGCCTAAAGCTGCATCACTGCACTCAATTTTCTTAAGGCCCTGATAATTGTAAAGCCTGGTTATCTTTATATTCTGAAGCGAGCCATCCTTCCTGCATATAACAGCCTGCTGCCCTGACTTTATTGCTCCTCGTTCAATCCTTCCGACGGCGATCCTTCCTACATACTCATCATAGTCTATGCTTGATACTAGAAGCTGAAGAGGTTGATCCAGATAGCCTTGGGGACATGGAACCTTTTCTATTATTGTTTCAAATAAAGGCTCCAGGTTTTTCTTCTCATCCTCCAGATTATACACTGCATATCCTTCTCTTGAGGATGCAAATATTACGGGAAATTCCAGCTGTTCATCATCCGCTCCCAATTCGATGAACAGCTCCAGCACCTCATCTATAACCTCAAGGGCTCTGGCTTCAGGCCTGTCTATTTTGTTCACGACGACAATGGGCTTTAAGTTAAGCTGAAGAGCTTTTCTTAAAACAAACCTGGTCTGGGGCATGGCTCCTTCAAAAGCGTCTACAAGGAGCAGAACACCGTCAACCATCTTAAGGACACGCTCAACCTCACCGCCAAAATCAGCGTGGCCCGGAGTATCGACTATGTTTATTTTGGTTCCTTTGTAGTTTACAGCTGTATTTTTTGCAAGTATCGTTATTCCTCTTTCACGCTCCAGGTCGTTTGAATCCATTACCCTTTCCTCAACCTGCTCGTTTTCCCTGAATATTCCGCTCTGCCTCAGCATCCCGTCAACCAGTGTGGTCTTTCCGTGGTCAACGTGTGCTATAATTGCTATATTTCTTAAATCATTTCTTGAATCCTTCACTGTAATTTCCTTTCCTTATCGTTTTCGACAAAAATCACATCATTATTAAGCACCGCTTATAATTCTAAGTTATGCCTTGCAGCATTGTCAACTATATTAAATACAATAAATATTTGATTCTGCTTCAATTCAACTCCGCAAAGGTAACGCCATGCTCGCCTTCCCCATACTTGCCAAGCCTGAAGGACTTGATGCGGGCATTGGACTTTAAAAACTGGTGTATTCCGTTCCTTAGTATGCCTGTACCTTTCCCATGTATAATCGTAACCTCTTTTAGTCCTGCCATATATGCATCATCGAGGTATTTATCAACAGCTTCAAGCGCATCGTCAAGGTTCATTCCCCTTACATCCACCTCTGTTTTAATAGATTTAGCTTTATATACGCCTATTTTTCCGCTCCCTGTTGTATGGCTGCAAGCCTTCTGTTCATCATCAATCCTAAGGTTTGTCACGTGAACATTGATTTTCATTATTCCTGCTTGAATAACAGCTTCTCCGTTCTTATCAGGGGGAGTTAGCACCACACCCTTCTGATTAAGGTTTGCAATTATCACACTATCTCCGGGCTTAAGGTTTTTAGGCGGCTTTACATAGCCTTGTTTCGGCATCAGCGACTGCGAAAGGCTATCTTCAATTTCACCAACCTTTCTTTTAAGTTTAAGCCTCAATTCTTCTGCAGCCTTATTTCTCTCTGAAGCTTCCCTTTCAGCATCCAGCCTCCTCATTTCCTCGATTATTCCTTCCGCGTCCTCCTTGGCTTGAAGCAGGAGCTTTCTTGCTTCCTCTTTCGCCTCCCTCAGCATTCTGTCTTTTTGAGCAGAGAGCTTGAGCTTCTGATCCTCCAGTTCATTTTTAAGCTTTTCTATCTCTATCCTGTATGACTCAATTCTTATTTTCTCCTTTTCAGCCTCGCTCCTGTTCTTCTCAATGGTCATAAGGATGTCCTCAAACTGTATATCCTCTCGGGACAGGAATTCCTTGGCTCTGCTTAAAACATTCTCCGGCAGCCCCAGCCTTCTGGAAATTGCAAAAGCATTGCTTTTTCCCGGAACTCCTATAAGCAGCTTGTAAGTCGGTCTTAATGTCTCCACGTCAAACTCGCAGCAGGCATTTTCAACATACTCATTTGATATGGCGTAGATCTTAAGCTCACTGTAGTGTGTTGTGGCAATTGTTATGGCTCCCGATTTGCGGAGATGTTCCAGGATAGCCATAGCCAGAGCGGCGCCCTCGGTCGGGTCAGTACCCGCTCCGAGCTCGTCAAAGAGAGCAAGAGACCTGTCATCTGCATTATCAAGAATTTTTACAATATTCTTCATATGAGAAGAGAAGGTGCTGAGGCTTTGCTCAATACTCTGTTCGTCCCCTATATCAGCAAAGACCTTGTCAAATACTCCGATTTCAGTGCCTTCGTTGGCCGGCACGTGCAAACCAGCCTGGGCCATAAGAGTAAACAGCCCTGCCGTTTTAAGCGTTACAGTCTTACCTCCGGTGTTTGGTCCGGTGATGACAAGCGTGCTGAACTCATCACCTATCCAAAGGTCTATAGGCACAACGGTTTTGGGGTCCAGCAAAGGATGTCTTCCCTTTTTAATGATTATCCTCTTTTCATTATTGAGTCTGGGGCAGACACACCTGTAGTCAACACTCAGCCTCGACTTGGCAAAAATGAAATCCAGGCTCGCCAGCAGTGAAACATTCGCATTAAGGCTGTCCAGTATTTCTGCCACATCCGCCGTCAATTCAGCAAGTATCCTCTCAATTTCCACCCTTTCCTTTACCTTCAGCTGCCTTATGCTGTTATTTGCTTCAACAACCTCCATAGGCTCCACAAATATTGTTGCGCCGCTGGATGATGCATCATGGACAAGACCGGGAATTTCATTCCTGTATTCCTGCTTGACCGGCACTACATACCTGTCCCCCCTCATGGTGACAATAGACTCCTGCATGTACTTCTGGTGCTTTGAAGACCTTATAATGCTGTTCAGCTTTTCCTTTATCGAATTCTGCTGATCCCTGATCTGCCGCCTTATGCTTGCCAGCGCGCTGCTTGCTCCGTCTGATATTTCTTCCTCATTGACTATAGCAAGGTTTATCCTGTCTTCCACCCTTTTGTTTGTATTCAGGCACTTTATCAGCTCGTTGACAGTATTGCCCTCCTCAACTGATATACTGGAATCACCGGCATACGCTTTCAGATTCCTTGCAGCCCTTAGGGTATCAGCAACCCTCAGCAGTTCACCCGGACTTAGCACCGCTCCCATCCCCACCCTTTTCAGACTGCCTCTTATATCATGAACCCCTCCCATAGGAGGACTTCCGCGTCTTACTATAAAGCTGACGCCGTCACTTGTTTCCTTCAGCAAACTCTCCACCCTCGTATATTCTTTTACGGGAACAAGAGCTTCCGCAAGCTCCCTACCTAAATCTGAAACGGTAAGTGCCGCAAGCTTTTTAATAATTTTATCATATTCAAGAATCCTTAAGGTTCTTTCATCCATTCAAAAGTCCTCTTTTCTATACATCACGATTAATAGCTTAAATTATATCATATAAACTCATTATATAGGTAATTTTGAAGCTTTTCACTTTTTGCTTACCAATTTTTATGCTATATTAAATGCAATAAAGATTTTAATGCAAGAACAGCTTTTCTTGGAACAAGATGCATAAATCACTCGACGATGTTGCAGCAATTCCAAAGCCAAAATGCCAGGGATGGCATTTTGAGCATCACGTGACAGGAAGTCACATTGATGCGTGCGAGGAATTGCAAGACAAGTCGTTAGTGATTTCATCGAAGTTTCAGTAAATGGGTTCTTGCATTAAAATCAATATATATTTTACATAAAAATACAATAAGGAGCTTAGAAATGTTCAAAAATATACTGTTTGATTTTGACGGAACTCTTGTAGACACAAACGATCTGATTATTTTCTCCCTTAACGAGGTAGCAAAAAGCTTTATGGGCAGATGCCTTACAAAGGATGAATTAAACTCCATTCTGGGCAAATACCTTGATGACCAGATGAAAATGCTTTCCGAAGTCCATTATAAAGAAATGGTTCTCCAATACAAGGAATGCTATAAATCAAACCAGGATAAAATGATAAAAGAGTTCCCTCATATAAGAGAAATGTTGAGGAAATTGAAGGATATGGGGTGCAGGACAGCCATTGTCTCAGCCAAAGGCCGGGGCGGCATAGAACATGGACTGGATTTCTTTAATATAAGGGAATATATTGATGTTATAATAAGTGCCTACGATATTGAAAACAACAAGCCTCATCCCGAACCGGCCCTCAAGGCTCTTTCAGCCCTTAACGCACAGCCTGAAGGCTCAATTTTGGTAGGAGACAGCCCCTATGACGTCCTATGCGGAATAAATGCAGGAATAAAGACTGCGCTTGTTTCGTGGACCATATTCCCGAAGGAATCCTTTCAAAACATAAAGCCGGATTACATTATTGACACACCGATGGACTTGATTGATATAATACAAGAATAATAATATCTTTTTGCGCAGAAAATAAAAGTGATTATTAATTTGTATACGAAAAAATAAACCGGGGATGGTAGCACATGACATATGAGCAGAAGCTTCAGATAATAAGGGGTTGTATAGATGATATAAAGGAATTGGGTGATAACAATCATTTGTCGGCAAACGAGAAGCAGCAAATATTAAGGGCAATAGATACCTATACAAGCCTTTTGGACGATGCAGAGCAGGGCAAGATGGATATTGACCTCCTCCATGAGAACATCTCCAGTTTTCTCTATTATGTTCAGTAGGCAAGCAAGCTTTGATTCTAGTGCAACATCGTCGAGTGATTTATGCATCTTGTTCCAAGAAAAGCTGTTTTTGCACTAGAATCAAGCTTTACATTTCGCTAAATGACTTTATTATGCTGTTTTTCAACGCTTCAGCCGCCCGCTGCTGGTATTCGGCAGTTCTTATGGTATTAAGCTCCCCCTGATTGGACATGTACCCTATTTCGGCAATAACAGCAGGCATCCTTGCTGTTCTTAACACTGCAAGGTTTGACCTTTCTATGACCCCCAGATTCCTTGTCCCCAGTTGTTTTACAAGCTCATTCTGCACAATGAAGGCAAAATTCCTTGCACTCAAGCGGCCGTTATAATTCGAAACTCCCGGATAATACAGCGTCATGGTTCCTGTAGTTGCCGGATGTCCGGCGTTATTATGAACGCTCACAAGAAGGTCGGCTTTCACTGAGTTTGCAACAAAAGACCTCGAGTACAAACCAACATATGAATCTCCCAGCCTTGTCATATAG
Source organism: Clostridia bacterium (assembly GCA_026417615.1). Lineage (GTDB taxonomy): Bacteria > Bacillota > Clostridia > Acetivibrionales > JAFADI01 > SKW22. The sequence continues at coordinate 13,770 of JAOACY010000120.1, read as the reverse complement.
GTTTTTATACCTTCTTCTTTAAGGAGCTGTTCAAGCCTTCTTGAAATTGCCAGGTTCAAATCTTTCTCTTTAACGCCCCAATATACTGCTCCAGGCTCCCATCCTCCATGCCCTGCATCAATGACAACCGAAAATGCATTATACGTCCTGTCATAACTCCCTCTTGAAGGGCCTTGCGCGCTCCCTCTGCTTTTGATAATTACCGTATAGTTTACAGGATCCCATTTTACATCTGAGTTTAATAATTCTGCAACAAACCTTATCGGAACCATCGTAGAGCCGTTTATAATGACAGGCCTGGTATCCAGCTTAACCAAGGCATCATTTACCTTGGCCGCAATATACCCAATCCTCATGCTAATAACTGTATTTTTACCGGAAACCTCAACAGTGCTGCTTTCAGGCTGCCACTTTACATCTGCGCCGAGATTTTCAAAAACATTTCTTACAGGCACCAAAGTCCTGCCGTTCATAATAACAGGAGACTTGTCGAGACTGAGCTGTTTTCCGTCTACAACAACCCTAACAGCTTTGCTTGGTTTATTTCCCGAAGCCATAGCAAGGCTTGTCCCCATTGCAGTGACCATTAAAATAACAAGAATCGCAGTTATTCTTCTCATTATTCCTCCTGTTTTAGTATATGTCTTCTATGTAAACTTTTACACCAGAGACATATAAAAAACAAGAAGTAATTTATGTTAACTCTTGAAGCGTTTCCTTATCGACGGAAAAATCCAGTAACCTAATACCATTGAGACAAGGCATGCAGAGATTCCGCAAAGCATTGGAAATACAGAGAAATAGACCTCCCGAAGTGACAATGAAGGATCTTTGTTCAGCATATTAAATATTTTTACAACGGAAAACATAAAAAAAAATGTAATTCCTGTCAATTGAAGTATGTAGTGCTGGCGCAGTAAATTCACCATGCATCCAGAAAAAAACACTATGAAAAAAACTGCAGTTGAATATGAAATACAGCTGGCAGAATCATACATTATGGCATCTTCCCTTATAATTAATTACCATATATTGTAATTTATTGCTCATTTTTTGGCAATAGCAAAAGTGTTATATTACCTTGTCCCTAACCTCATAATCCCCCTGTATCAAATTTTCAGAATTTTTTTGAGTCTGTTAAGGTAAAATCCTATTGCAAGGGAATACACATAATCATAAACAATAAAAGCAGCTTCTGCAGCCAAAAGAACAATCCACCACGGCAAAGGAAGCCTGAATCCTGGCAGGATCAGCTCCTTAAGCATTAAAAAAGACAGTATGGCAACCAGGTTGAAAAATAAAAGTTTTAATAAGTACTCAATAACTATATTATTTATCTTTTCTATATAAAGCTTGATTATTCCATAAACACCAAAAAAGACAGCGTAAGGAATTAATTCTATCTTGCTTTGCACTATAATAAAAGACAGGATGCAAGAAGCAAAATAAAATGACCATGCGGCTTTCACACCAGCTTCAATTATAACAACAGCTATAAAAAACGAGCTGAGGGCATATAGCGAAAGCCTGTTTGTCGGAGCAATTGACTCAACAAACAGGGTTATTACCGTTAACGCAAGCAATATACCGCTTAAACTCAGTTTTTTTGAAAGGCTGTTACCATCTTTTTTCATAGCCATCACACTCAACAGCAGCTTATAAGGTCTCCACCTGCGCACTCGCAGCAGCAGTCGGAGCACCAAAGGCACTGGCATATCGTGCAAAGGTCAGGTCCCTGACTATAACCTCTTCCGTAGGAATAGTCCCTATAGCTTCTATTAGCTCTTATGAGCCTGTTCAACGAATCCCTGTATTCATAGTTTCCCGGATCCATATTGACAGCATTCTGGATATTTGCATAAGCTTCGTCATACCAGCCTTTTCTAAGTGCGACAAGCCCTTTAAGGTAAAACCATGCGGCAGTCCTGTCAGAGCGGCTGTTAAGCATCTCCTCAGCCATTGCTGTGTTGCCGGTGTTTATTAGGCTCCTTACTCTATTATAAAAATCTCCATCCTCCCGTGCTCCCCATTTCGGATTACCTTCGTAAGAAGCTCTTCCGGTTTTGAAATTATTATTTTTCATAAGGAAATCATAGGCCTCATTGACCTCCCTCAGCTTTTCCTCAGCCAGATCTGAAAGCGGATTGCTTCGGTACTGATCGGGATGGTATTTCTTTACCAGCTCCCTGTATGCCCTTTTTATTTCATCTTCACCGGCTCCCTCTTTTATCCCCAAAACCTCATATGGATTTCTCATGAGGATTCTTCCTCCTTTTTTAAGTAAGACATTCCAACCCTGTCATCATACGCTGTCAATTCCAGGGTGTGTCCGCACCCCTGATTACCTCTTCGGTCTTTCTTAGCATTCCCATATAAACAATATTTTCTATAATACCCCTGTTTTGCTTAAAATCCAGCAATTCAAAGGTTTTTGCCAGTTCGCTCAAAGTATAGGTCAGGCTGAACTCCACCCTGTCCCTGATCCTCTTTTTAAATTCCTTAACCGGTTCTCCATTGAAATTATACTGAAAAAGCAGCGGATTGTATGATTTATGCTTTATATCCTTTTCAATATCATCGTATGCATCAATAATATAAATCCATCTGCCGATATTGTACCCCATCCGCCTTAAAACTCTTTCGGTGCTTTTATTGCTGCATAATTCATGGCAGGCCGTTATTTCCTCCATGAGCCTTCCGAAAGGCTCCGCCGCCCTATCCATGGAAGCACAGCATTGTTTCTCCAGAAAATGCAGTTCCTTCAGGCACTGCTCTATTATACCACATTTTTCTCTATGCTTTCCATAAAGTTTTGCATACGCACCCTTAAAAGCTGCCGAAGCAACCAATGATAAAGGGTGTTTCTCGTCCTCCCAGTCATCCTTGAGCTTATAATACGCAAGTAAAATATTCATTTCAGCTGCATACTCTAAAAAACTACTGTTTCTTACGGCAAGTCTTTTATTAACAGGATGGACAATACATCTCTCCTTGCACAACCTCATGTCTTCTCCTGCCAATGATGACAGCAAAAGCGCAAGAAATGTCGAGTCATATGTAAGGGTAATCCTTACAAGCTGTCCAAAGCTTTTCCCGATGGATTTGCAAACTCCGCAATAATATGCTCTGAAAACTTCATATTCTTTTATTTTCAGCTCAGGCTTCTCCGGAAGAATATATCCGAACATTTTATCAATCCTTCTATGAAAAATACCATATAAAAAGGACCTCCGGACAAGGAAGCCCACTAATGAAAACTGTGGTGCCTTGGTTTTCCATGCCTACTTTTTTTCGCTTCTGATTTCCCTGTACTGCAAGGAATACATAAGGAAGGCAAATAAAGCAAACAGGACAGCAACTCCAGTAATCACATCAATATACAGCTTGCTATTGGCCACATTCAGCTTTTGCAGCAGTATGGTAGCTACTATGGCAATGTAAAAGATTACTGTTGCCAGCTTCCCATACCAATTGGCACTTACAACGTGGTTTTGCTTTTTGTATAGAGTAATGCTGCCCAGCACCATAAATGTTTCTTTTGCCATAACAACAATAAGAAAAACAATTGGTATAAGTCCCTGCAATGTCAGGATTATAAATGCCGTAAGCTGCATCAGCTTATCGGCTACAGGATCTGCAAGCTTGCCGAAGGAGGTAACGAGATTATACTTTCTGGCAATATATCCATCCATTATGTCAGTAATTCCACCCATGGTAAATAAAAAGACAGCCAGATAGTACTGACGGGTAAATAGACAATAACCAAAAAAAGGTATTATTATAAACCTGATTGCTGTCAGTATGTTGGGTAGATTCACCAGCTCACCACCTGAACCAAATTTATTCTTTGATTCTGCTGCAAAAACCCATTTCCGGAAACTTCGATGAAATCACTAACACCTTGTCTTGCAATTCCTCGCCCGCATCAATGTGACATCCTGTCACGTAATGTTCAAAATGCCATCCGTGGCATTTTGGCATCGGAATTACTGCAACTTCGGTGAGTGATTTATGCATCTTGCTTCAAGAAAAGCTGTTTTTGCAGTAGAATCATCCTTTTAATCTCACAACACATTTTGGTATTATTCTGCAATCCTGCCGGGCAAATTTGCACAACCGCATCATCCCCTGCCCTCCAGTGAGCTCTCCAGAAGCTTGAAAACATCCGGCTGATGCTTTTTTAGATTCAAAGGCTTAAGCTGCCTGTCAGTCCACACATGGTATGTTTCTCCATAAGTTATGCAATCCTTCTCGGAATTTCTATAAACCTCATAGGAAAAAGCAACCCTTGTGTTTGTAAGCTCCTTAACCATTGTCTTTACAGTTATTTGATCCTCATATCTTGCCGCGCCCTTATATGTACATTTCAACTCAATAAGCGGAAGAAGGTATCCCATTTGCTCGATTTTTGAGTATGGAAGCCCAAGCTTCCTTATAAAGTCTGTTCTTCCCGCTTCAAACCAAACAGGATAGTGAGAATGATGAACTATGCCCATTTGGTCCGTCTCCGCATACCTCACAATAAGCTGAGTTTCTGAAAAAAACATTTTTTAGTTCCCCACTATAATGAAAGTATTTTACCTAATTCAATTATTCCCTGATCAATTGACTTTTTCATCTCAAGCGCTTCATTTATTTCAAAATCTGTAAGCTTATTATCCTTTAGCGCCACAATTCTGTTGACAAGTCCATCCTTTAAGAGCTCAACAGCCTTGGCCCCCATCAGGCTGGCCATTACCCTGTCATATACCGTTGGACTTCCACCTCTTTGTATATGCCCCAGAATAGTTGCTCTTGCCTCTACTCCTGTTCTTTCCTCTATTTCCTTGGCAATTTCTATGGCCCCGCCAACACCCTCTGCCACTATTACAACATAATGCTTCTTTCCTCTGTTCCTGCCTTCTATGATAGGCTTTATGATATTCTTGTTCAAGTCAAATTCCATCTCAGGAAGCACAACAGCTTCCGCACCGCCTGCTATACCTACATTAAGGGCGATATACCCTGCATGCCTTCCCATTACTTCAAGAACGCTGCATCTTTCATGAGAGTATGCGGTATCCCTTATCTTGTCGATTGCATCCTGTACGGTATTTAAAGCGGTGTCATATCCGATAGTGTATTCGGTACATGCTATATCATTATCTATAGTTCCAGGCAGGCCGACAACCCCGATCCCCTGTTTGGTGAGATCCCTTGCTCCTCGGTACGAGCCGTCGCCGCCAATTACCACAATTGCATCAATTCCGAAGACTTTAGCCATGTCAGCGGCTTTCTTCTGGCCTTCGGCTGTAAGAAACTCAGGGCTTCTTGCCGTCTGGAGAATTGTTCCTCCCCTATGTATTATATCAGATACCGACCTTGCTGTCATTTCAGTAATATCCCCATGTATAAGACCGTTATAGCCCTTTCTTATGCCCATTACCTTCATCCCGTAGTAAATTCCGGTTCTGACTACGGCTCTAATTGCAGCATTCATTCCAGGGGCATCTCCCCCGCTTGTCAGCACTCCGATTGTCTTAATGTCACTCATTGTTTTACCTCCGTAGTATTAATAATCCCGTGTTGGTATTTCCCTAACACGGGATTTCTATTGCATAACCATATTAAATTAAAAGCCTTTTTCAATTATTACACTATGAGCCTCTTCGACTTCTGATTCAGGCACAAGCACCTCAAAGTAATTGTCATTGTTTTCATGGTTCTTGCTTACAGGCCTCAGCTTTACAAGTATTCCTTCCTTGGTGAGCAAATCCTGAAGTTTTGTTGCTATATCCTTGCTTTGCGCCATATATACTACAGTCCACATAAAAGCACACCCCTTTTTCTTTATTCACCGGAATGGATCTCTCCATATCTGGTATAGATCTTGGCCTTTCCCCTGACCTTCATGGCTGAAGTATTCTCTGTGAACTGAACAAGCAATACCTCTCCCTTATCAAGCTTTTCTGTATGATGAAATTTTGTGTCCCTTCCTCTTGTAAGGCCAATGATATTGACACCATTCTCCTCAGCCTTAATGGCAATATATTCACCAAGGATCTCCTCTTTTTTGTTTTCCAAAAGAACCACCTCGACAATAACTATATATTATTTTATTCCAAAAATCAATAAAAACGTAAGGCAAATAATGCGTTTTATGCATCAATTTATTTTTACATTATCCTCCCCCAGCCTCTGTCTCAATTCGTTCAGCAGAGTATCGCTGATATTTACCCAATAGTCCCTTTCAATAATTCTAACTTTTTCTGTGTCCTTATCTTCATTAGGATTATATAAACAAACAGGAGTATTTCCGCCAAAATACTTCAAAAGTGATAGAAGCTGCCCCATCCTGTCAAACTCGCCGTCATTTATCTTCAAATAAAGCTTCTGAGTTTTCATTTTCTGCAGGGGCTTGATTTCTTCACATATTATTTTGGGCTGTTCCTCCTCTTTTATACTCAGCCGTCCCGCAATCAGCACAATACTTTCTGTTTCAAGAAATCTGGCGTACTTTTCAAAGACTGTGGGGAAAACAATTACCTCCATGGTTCCATATAAGTCTTCCAAGGTTATGAATGCCATTAGATTGTTATTTTTTGTAGTTTTGGTCTTCTTGTCTATAATTATTCCTCCAACTGTTACGGAAATTCCATCACTCAGTCCTTTTAACTCATCTCCCAAATTGGTTTCTGCATCATTGTTCACACTGATGTCTGAGCTGAACAAGGTAACCTTAAGATTTATTTCGTTTTCAAATTCGCTCAAAGGGTGACCTGATATATAAAGCCCAAGCATTTCCTTTTCCATTGCCAGAAGTGTTTTGGCAGGATATTCCCTTATGTCTGGATACTCTTCCTCGCTCACCTTAAGCCCACTGCCGCCCGTTTTTATCTCAAAGAGTGACAATTGCCCTTCCAGGTTTCTTTTTTTGCTTTGCTGTATGCTGTCTATCATTTTTTCAAAAACAGCTATGAGCTTTGATCTGAAAACTCCCATGGAATCGAAGGCTCCGCACTTTATCAGGCTTTCTGTGCACCTTTTGTTTATTTCCTTTCCATCCATTCTTTCGCAGAAATCCCTGAAGCTCTTAAACCTGCCTCTCATCTCCCTTTCACTTATAATAGACCTGACGGCACCTTCACCCACATTTTTGACCGCAGCCAATCCAAATCTTATCTTGCCCCCGACAACAGTGAATTTTACATCACTTTCATTGATATCCGGCGACAAAACCTCAATATTCATTGCCTTACATTCGTGAACATACCGGGAAACCTTGTCGCTGCTGCCAACAAAGCTGTTTAAAAGCGCTGCCATGAATTCAACCGGATAATGGCATTTAAGCCATGCGGTCTGGTATGCCAATACCGCATAAGCTGCTGCATGAGATTTATTAAAGGCGTAGCTGGCAAAATCCATCATTTCATCAAATATGATATTGGCAGTTTCCTCGTCAACACCATTTCTTACCGCCCCATTCACCAATACATTCCCATCCGCATCAACAATACCATGAATAAAGTTCTGCCTCTCCTGCTGCATAATATTGGCCTTTTTCTTGGACATTGCCCTTCGCAAAAGGTCGGACCGTCCCATGGAATAACCTGCAAGCTCCCGCACTATCTGCATTACCTGCTCCTGATAAACCATACATCCATAGGTTACATTCAGAATGTTCTCCAGCAGCGGATGGTGGTATTTAACTTCCCCCGGATTGTTCTTGTTCTTTATATACCTTGGTATCTGATCCATAGGGCCCGGACGGTAAAGGGATATACCCGCAATTATATCCTCAAGGCTTGAGGGCTGAAGCTCCTTCATAAATTGAGTCATTCCTGCGCTTTCCAGCTGGAACACGCCTGCGGTCTTTCCTTCGCTGATCATCCTGAACACTTGGGGATCATTCATAATCATTGAGTTTAAATCTATATCTTCGCCATAATTCCTTTTTATCAATTGAACTGCGTCTCTAATTACCGTAAGGGTTCTCAAGCCTAGAAAATCCATCTTTAATAGACCCAGCTCTTCCAAAAGACCCATGGTAAACTGGGTTGTAATGCTGTCTTCGTTCCTGTGCAAAGGAACATACTCAGTTACCGGTTCTTTTGCGATTACCACTCCGGCCGCATGAGTGGAAGCATGCCTTGGCATTCCCTCCAGAAGCCTTGCCATATCTATCAGTTCACGGGTTTGCTCCTCCTCTTCATATCTTTTCTTCAACTCGGGATTAAGCTCCAGGGCCTTTTCTATGTTCATTCCTGCTTGAAAAGGTATCATCTTGGCTATGGAATCCACTTCTCCATAGGGTATATCCATTGCTCTTCCTACATCTCTTATGGCAGCCCTTGCAGCCATTGTTCCAAAGGTAATGATCTGCGCAACCCTATCCTTGCCGTATTTTTTAATTACATAGTCAATTACCTCCTGCCTCCTTTCGAAGCAGAAGTCAATGTCTATATCAGGCATGCTAATTCTCTCAGGGTTAAGGAAGCGTTCAAAGAGAAGGTTGTATTTTATAGGGTCGACACTTGTAATCCCCAGGCAGAACGAAACAAGGCTTCCTGCTGCAGAACCCCGGCCCGGTCCCACCATTATGCCGTTATCCCTTGCAAATTTTATAAAGTCCCATACAATAAGGAAATAGTCAACATAGCCCATCTGTTTTATAACAGAAAGCTCATATTCCAATCTTTCTATTTTATCGTTCCAGTCATGGGGGAAACGTTTTTTTAATCCCTCCATACATTGCTCACGCAGAAAGCCGAAAGGCTCAACTGTTTGAGGGAGCTCAAATTCCGGCAGGTGCAGCTTGTTAAACTCAAATTCCACATTGCATCGCTCTGCAATCAGCATAGTATTTTCAAAAGCTTCGGGTATATTTTTAAAAAGCTCCCACATCTCTTCGGGAGACTTAACATACACCTCTGTGGTTGAAAATCTCATCCTGTCTTCGTCATTAATGTTTGTGCCGGTTTGAATACACAAAAGGATGTCATGGGCCTTTGCATCCTCACGCCTCAGATAATGGGCATCATTGGTTGCAACAAGCGGAATGCCCGTTTCCCTGCTTATTCTGATTAAATTCTGGTTGACAATATTTTGTTCTTCAATGCCATTTATTTGAAGCTCAAGAAAAAAGTTATCCTGCCCCAATATTCTATTGAGATTTAATGCAATGCCTTTTGCCTTTTCATAGTCATTATTCAGAAGCGCCCTTGGTATATCCCCTGAAAGGCATGCGCTTAGTGCTATGAGACCTTCGCTGTAACGTTCAATGATTTCATAGTCAACCCTTGGCTTATAATAGTAGCCTTCGGTAAACCCGGCGGATACAATTTTTATAAGATTTTTATATCCTGTCATATCCTTAGCCAGCAGCACCAGGTGCCCCTGGTCAGCATCCATGCCCGGCTGCTTGTCCAGCCTGCTGCGCCTTGCCGTATAAACCTCGCATCCGATTATGGGCCTGATGCCGTTTTTTACTGCTTCCTTATAAAAATCCACAACTCCGTACATTGCCCCATGGTCGGTTATGGCAATGCTTTTCATGCCTAATTCCCCCGTAAGGCGAATCAGATCCTTTATCCTGTTGGCGCCATCTAACAGGCTGTATTCCGTATGAACATGCAAATGCACGAAATCCTTCATACACTTATTCCCTTCCAGTTTTTAAGAGAAGCCAGTCCACATACATTATACCATAAAAAAACCGGACAAGCGTCCGGATTTTTTATATCTCACAGCAATCCACAATATGAATATTCAAAATTTTTGACAGATCCAGCTCCCGGCAGACAGCCAGTCTCTCAAAAAACTCATTATACACTATTCTTACGACAGGCCTGGTAGGAAAGCTTTTGTCTACTCTGACAACAAGCCCGCGCTCTTTTGTGCTTAATACAACGCCCGTTCCTACCGGGTAAACTGAAATATATTTGATAAACTCCTGTACAATATCGTTGTCAAAATGGTGTGAACCAAGAGACGTTATATATTCAACCACCTGATGAGGACGCAGCTTTTTCCTGTAAACCCTGTCGGACGTCAGGGCGTCATAAACATCCGCAACCGCAACTATTCTTGCACACTGGTGTATATTTTCACTCTTAAGCTGAAGGGGATAGCCGCTTCCGTCAAACCTTTCATGATGGGCGAAAGCGATAAAGGCGGAAATCATGCTTACATTTGGATTGTTTTTAAGTATCTCATAGCCATATATGGTGTGCTTTTTTATTTCCTCAAATTCCTCCACCGTAAGCTGGGATGGCTTTTTCAATATTTCCTCCGGTATCCTCATCTTGCCGATATCATGAAGCAAAGCACCCACACCTAAATCCATCAGACGTGTAAGGTTAAATCCCAAGCCTATTCCTGTTATCAAAGACAATATGCATACATTGACAGAGTGTTCAAAAGTATAGTCATCCACCGATTTGATTTCTGAAAGGCTGACCAGAATACTTTTGCTGGAAAGGAGCTCATCAATTATCTTGTCTATAATTTCTTTTACCTTCCCGATATTTATTGTTGAACAAAAGCTGCTGCTTTCCATCAGCTTTTTAACAATAATTTTAGCCTGGAGGCGTGTTTTTTCGCATATTACATCAGGTATATCAACATGGTAAGAAATATCATCTTCAATGAAAATTTCAAAAATACCATTATTTCTCAGCTTATCTATATAATTGTTGCGCAATTCAATACCGGCGGCAAGAAGTACTTTTCCTTCAGATGTAAAGATAGTTTTTCCCAGCTTCATGCCCGGTAGAATATTGTCTAAATGAATCCTTCGCATTACCCGTCCCCCAAAAGCTTATCCTATGCAAGATTTTAATACAATGATTATTGCTAACTATCAAAGGTAAATGTGGATTTACTATTTACTTATTCGACAACATTTTAAAAATTCCTTCCACCGAAGGTAAATATTATGCTTATTTTTTCATTATTCTACCATTTTTTTAGAGCTATTTGCTTGAATTAATAGGTCTATACACCTATTTCATTATCTTTCATTAATAAAAATTTTACTTAAAATTTACAATTTTAACTGATATTATGTTAAAATATATATGTTAATTTGAATCAGAAAGGCGGTGTGCTGATTTGCATGTGAAAGAACTGCCAGAAAAGATAATAAATTCTATTAAAGTTAGTAAAGTATTGCACATTATTGCGTCAAGGTTAAATTTCATTTCGGATGACAGAGCTTATATCAATCATTTCAATAAAGCCATCGGACCTCAAGTGTACCATCAGCATCTCGACGAGAACTTCATATGCTGCGCTTTCTGTATTCACCTGCAAAAATCTTCATGCCATGAGTACTGTTTTTCGTGCGGTAAAAATATTTACGACCAGTGCAGCACTCTGCTCCCAGGTACTTTTTCCTTCATAGGCAGCCATTTTGATGCATTGGAAAATCATAATGCTCCATGGATATTTAAAACACCTTGCACAGCCTTCGAGCGACTAAGTGAAAAAAAGTATTACAGAAATTTCAATTCCTATGCCCAGTCTATAACCGTGGCAAATTATGAAGCCCTCGAAGGTATATTCACCGGCATATCCAGGGGCAAAAGCCCTTGCCATATATGTGCTTCAGTAAATATAGATATCTACAACAATTGCGTAAAGGGCGAGAAAAACTCAGAAAACGAGTATTGCAGTGAAATAATTGAACAGATTGCAGACAAGTACAAAGCAATTATCGGTATGGTTAAATATGTAGAATGAATAATGGGGACAGCTCCCCCATTATTCATTCATTCTGCAAGCTTATTCGTACAGAAGCGGCTTAACAACACCAAGAACATTATTCTTTAGAATCTCAAGCTTCTTTTCCGAGGCCTCAAGAGTGCTGTCCGAAACCCCATAATATATTTTAATCTTCGGCTCGGTTCCCGATGGACGAACACAAAACCAAGACCCATCCTTCATTTCAAAATAAAGCACATCTGATTCCGGAAGCTCAAGCACTGATTTTTTTCCTGTTTCCAGATCATATCTTATGGATGTTTTGTAATCCCTGATTGCTGATACCTGAGAATCGTTGAAACACTCAGGCTTTCTGTCCCTAAGCGCATTCATGGCATATTTGATCTTCTCTATTCCTTCTTTCCCTGTCAGAGTAAATGATGTAATGCCTTCCTGAGAGTACCCGTATTTCTTGTAAATCTCTTGAAGTCCGTCATATAGAGACATTCCTTTTGATTTGTAGTAGGCTGCCATCTCCGCAACAAGCATGGCAGTTACTACGGCATCCTTATCCCTGACAAAGGTTCCAGCAAGATAGCCATAGCTCTCCTCAAAACCAAAGAGGTATTTCTTATCCCCTTCCTCATCCAGCTGCTTTATCTTTTCTCCTATAAACTTAAAGCCTGTAAGAACTTCAACCAGTTCCACGCCGTAATTTGCTGCAATAGCCCTCGAAAGCTCGGTGGTTACTATGGTTTTGACTACAAATCCGTTAGAAGGAAGCTCTCCCTTTTCTTTCTTTGAAGACAGAATGTACTCCATCAGGAGGCACCCGGTCTGATTACCTGTAAGAACTGCATATTCTCCTGAGGATGTCCTAACTACAACACCTAATCTGTCCGCATCCGGATCGGTACCTATTATGAGATCAACATTTTCCTTCGCAGCAAGTTCGATTGCCAGTACAAATGCGCTCTTTTCTTCGGGGTTAGGTGACTTAACCGTTGAAAACGATGAATCCGGCAGCTCCTGTTCCCTGACTACCAGTACATTTTTAAAGCCTATCTCATCCAATATTCTTCTCACAGGCTTGTTTCCTGTGCCATGCAGGGGCGTATATACTATTTTAAAGGTATCAGAAATGGATTTGACCAATTCAGGGTTGATTGACAAAGTCTTTAACCTTTGTATGTAAGCATCGTCTATATCCTTTCCGATTACCTGAAGCAGGCCTCTGTCCATAGCCTCTTCCTTTTGCATAAGCTTTACGGAGGTAATATCCGAAATCCTGCTTATTTCATCCAAAACGGCATTGGTAGCCTCAAGAGACATTTGTCCTCCGTCTTCTCCATATACCTTGTAACCGTTATATTCCTTCGGATTGTGGCTGGCAGTTATTACAATTCCGGCAGCGGCTTTCAAATATCTCACCGCAAAGGACAATTCAGGCGTGGGGCGGAGCTCGTCAAAAAGATAAGCTTTTATGCCGTTTCCCGCAAAAACCTTTGCCGACTCCAGGGCAAACTCCGGAGACTTTAATCTTGAATCATAAGCTATTACAATTCCTGCTCTTTTAGCTGCTTCTCCACGGCCGGCTATATAGTTTGCAAGCCCCTGGGATGCCTTTCTGACAGTATAGATGTTCATCCTGTTGGTTCCCGCGCCAATTATGCCCCTAAGCCCTCCGGTGCCGAATTCAAGCTCCTTGTAGAACCTTTCTTCTATCTCTTTTGGATCATCCTTTATGCCCTCCAGCTCGCTTTTTGTTTCCTTATCAAAATAGTCGTTCTCTGTCCACAGTTTAAATAAAACCTTGCTATCCATAACCTTCCTCCGTTGTTTTTTTCAGATAATAGTATAACATATATACCATCTGTTAAATACAATTATTTAACAGACAGAATAATTTTTATATTTTTCGGTTTTATAATATGTATACCTGCTTAAAAAGATGTGTCCCGTCAGGTGGGATATAACGATGTAAGTTATTTTTGTGCAGTTTTCAGAGATAATGAAGGCTTAACTCCCTCTGAATTCCGTAAAATGTATAAAAAATAAAAAAGTGAGGGGGGATACCCTCACAGTATT